>JBDHHV010000124.1:0-19987 GCA_039589195.1 Gemmatimonadota bacterium
TCCGTCCCACTCGCCGCCGTTCAAGTACAGGAGGCCGATCTTTGCCAGATCTCGCGGTCGCATGTGCAGCCCGCCGTCCGTATCGGTCAGTCCGCCGGGCAGGCGCTCCCACTCATAGTCTTCGATACCGAGCGGCGAGAACAAATGACGGTCCGCGAACTCGGCCGCCGGCATGTCGGAGGTCTGCTGGACGAGTCGCGAGAGCAGAATGCTCAGTCCCCCGTTGTAGACGAACTCCGCGCCGGGCTCCCCGACGACGGGCTTCCGGAGCGTGAACCCGACCGGGTCGTCGCGGTCTCTGGCCTGCACCCAATCGTTGCGGGGGTCGTCGTACGGGTACGAGGTCTCATCCCATTCGAGCCCAGCGCTCATCGACAGGACATGGCGCAGCAGCAGACGCCGCTTGATAGGGTCGGCCCACACTACATCCTCATACTCAGGGAGGAGCTCCAGCACGGGTTGGTCCGCACCACCCTCGGCCAGCGTCGGGAGCAGCCCCTGATCCATCGCGATGCCCACGAGGATAGAGCCGACGCTCTTCGAGATGGAGGCCGTGTACTGCCGGGTGTCCGGGCCGTACCCGTCGAAGTACTCCTCGAGCACCAGGTCGCCATCCTTCACGACGAGGATGGCGTGGAGATTGGGGAATACGCCGGCCGCCGCATCCTGACGGAGTCGATCGAGCGGAGCGGGATCCAGACCTGCTTCGGCAGGGGAGGCGATCGCCCACGCGAAGGACTCGCGATCCAGCGCGGGGTCCTCCCGGTTGCGTGCCTCCCGACTGCCGCAGCCGGCAAGCGTCGAAAGAAGTGTGAACATGGCCACGACGCTGCCGGCGACGGTGGCAGCTCTCGAACCAGGAGCATCAAGAATCGGCATGAGGGCAAACGCTCGGTTTGGGCGATGGGCGACTGCCGTGAGCTTGGCGGTTGGCTCCGACATTGGCCAGGGCCGCGACGCAACCCGTTGCCAAAGGGGCTTGCGCGGAACCCGAGCGCGTATTTATCATATTCGCATGAGAAAATCCAAATATACCGGGCGGACGGTCTGATCCCGTGCTGTCGCAGACTGCCGAGTATGCGCTCCGCGCGGTGCTGTACTTGGCCGAGCACCAGGGAGAGAATCCCATTCCCGTAGATGCGATCGCCGAAGATCTCTCGATTCCACGCAACTATCTGTCGAAGATCCTGCACACGCTCGCCAAGCGAGACTTGCTGTCGTCATCGCGGGGTCGGGGAGGGGGGTTCGAGCTGACCGTGCGGGCCTCGGGGCTGCCGCTTCTCGCCGTCGTCGAGCCATTCGACGAGTTCGAAGGAGACCAGCAGTGCCTACTCGGACGGACGCGCTGCAGCGACACCAGTCCCTGCGCGGCTCACGGCCGCTGGAAGGAGATGATGGACAGGGTGACCGCGTTCTTCCGCGAGACAACCGTCGAAGATCTGATCCAGGACCCCGGGTCCGGCGGGCTGGCTGCCCGCCGCGCCGATCCGGCCACGACCTCTTCCTGAGCACGAGTGTCGAGACTGGATCCAGGCAGCTCTTAGCGGTTCCTCGGGTCCGCCTCTACCTTCCGCTCCTCTTGTTGCTCATGGTGATCGACAGGCCATAGGACCCTCGACGCCCCAGGTCGGAGTGGGCGAAGGGTGCGGGGGCAGGAAAGGGGGGCGGTGACGGGGCGAGACGGAGCGGCCCATCGGCTCACGATGCGCTACCTTCCCCGAAGAACGCGACGACAGGAGACCTGCATGTTTTCGGAGGACTCGGGCCATACCGCCCCACCTCTCGGCGCCTCGGACCTGCCGGGACAACTTGTCCCGAACCGGTCCGGGGGCCGTCGCATAAGATCCCGCGAATCCCCTTTATTCACGGGGCTGTCCGCCACTTCGCGTGGGACCGCGTCTTGCAGTTCGAATCTCGGGTTACGAGCGTCCTCCGCTCACCCTGGCGGAGTGGAAGTCACGGGGGGCGGCAGATCCAACGGTGGGCGAGCCAGGCCCGCCGCCCGATAGGAGAGAATGGCCGTTCATGGTCACGAAATCGAAGACGCGCAAGAAGGCGAAGCCGGCGGCCGAGGTGCCAGCCGAGGAGCCGCGGACCCTGCGTACCTCCCAAAGCACGGTGGAGGTGGTCTCCGACTCGGGAGAGGGGGCGCAGACCTGCGGCCAGATCTTCGGGAGCGTATCCGCCAAGATGGGGAACGGCGTCTGGACGGTGGAGATCATCCCGGCCGAGATCCAGCCGCCTCCTCGCATTCCGGCTGGCGCGAGCGGAAACCGCATCCGCATCGGCTCGAAGCCCGTCACGAACTGGGGTGACCGGACGAACCTCATGGTAGCGTTCAACGAGCAGGTCCTGCTCGCGCGCCACGAGCTCGATGCGCTCGAGCATGACGCCACGGTCTTCGTCGAGAGCATGTGGAAGGAGCATGAGGACCCGGAGATCCAGACGGCGTGGAAGTCGGCCATGAAGGAGCTCTCCTCCGCCAACTACCGGATCATCGAAGTTCCGATGGAGGAGGAATGCCTCAAGGTGGTGGAGGATCCATCCCGCGGGAAGAACATGTTCGCCCTGGGGCTCCTTTGCTGGATCTACGATCTGGACATGGAGCTGGTCCGTGCGCAAATCGCTCACAAGTTCCGCCGCAAGGCGAAGGAGATCTACGAGCGCAATGTCGAGCTGCTGGATCTCGGGAGCGCCTGGGCCCGGGAGAACCTGGACTTCCGGATCGAGGTTCCGCGGCACCCTTCCGACGCTCCCATGGTCGTCATGAATGGGAACCAGGCCGTCGCTCTGGGCGCGATCGCGGCCGGGATGGAGCTCGCCGCGATGTACCCGATCACGCCCGCCACGTCGGTGTCACACCACCTGGGCGAGATCTTCGAGAAGTTCGGGGGCGTGCTGCACCAGGCGGAGGACGAGATCGCGGCGGCCGGCGTGGCGATCGGGGCGTCCTACGCCGGCAAAGTGGCGTTCACGATCACGTCGGGACCGGGGCTGGCGCTGAAGACCGAGTTCCTCGGGCTCGCCGTCATGACCGAGATGCCCCTCGTGGTGGTGGATGTGCAACGAGGGGGTCCCAGCACGGGCCTCCCGACCAAGGTAGAGCAGTCCGACTTGCTCGCCGCGATCTTCGGACAGCCCGGCGATACTCCCCATGTCGTGATCGCCCCGGCGACGATCGAGGAATGCTTCCACTCGATGGTCACGGCTCGACGCATCGCCGAGGCGTTCCGCACCGTCGTGATCGTTCTCACCGACGCGAACCTGGCCACCGGAGTGCAACCGTTCCCCCGCCCGCAGATGGATCCGAGCTGGCAGGGCACGCTGCCCGACATGACGCCGGTGCCGGAAGGCACCCCACCGTACGATTGGGATCCGCGAACGGGCCTCTCCGACCGCGTCGCGCCCGGCCGCCAGGGGGGCATGCACACCGTCACGGGGCTCGCGCACGATTCGTGGAGCCGCGTGGCCTACGCGTCCGCGATCCATCAGCAGGCGTCGGACATGCGGAGCCGGAAGATAGCCGTTCTCCAGCAAACGCTCGAGCCTCCGGTCGTGAACGGGGAGGAGAGCGGTGACCTGCTCCTCGTGGGGTGGGGGAGCAGCAAAGGCGCGATCGAGGAGGCGGTGGAGCGCGCGAGGGCGGAGAACCGTTCGGTCTCCTCGCTACACCTCACCTTCCTGTCGCCGCTGCCCCCGGGCCTGAAGCGAATCTTCAGGCGCTTCCGCAAGGTCATGACGGTGGAGAGCAACTACAGCGATCACCCGCAGGCGCCGTTCATCACACCGGAGAACCGGCGGAGAGGCCAGCTATGCTGGTTGTTGCGGGCGCACACGCTGGTGGATGTGGATTGTTGGACGAGGGTTATCGGGGAGCCCCTGCGGCCCGGAGCGATCCATGACGTGATCCGCGCCCAGACCCCCGAGGTACAGGAACCGGAATGAGCCGGCGGGCGAATCGATCGGGATACGACGCACGACCCGCGGCCGGACCGCCGCGGGAGACCCGTCTGGAAGGAGGCAAGCGGTGAGCTGTTCGCTTCTCAGTCTCGTACAGGGCGACGACCGGAATTACGAGCTCTCCGATTACGAGGGGGCCAGGGCGCGGTGGTGCCCGGGGTGCGGAGATCACTCCGTCCTGGCGGCTACGCAGCGTTTGCTCACCGAGGAACAGTTGAAGCCCGAGAGCACGGTATTCGTCTCCGGCATCGGCTGCTCGAGCCGGTTCCCGCATTACATGAAGACGTATGGGTTTCACGGGCTTCACGGCCGGGCGCTCCCGGTGGGCTCCGGCATAAAGCTCCACCGGCCCGAGCTGGACGTGTTCGTGGTGATGGGAGATGGCGACTGCGTGTCGATCGGGGCCGGGCACTGGGTGCACGCGATCCGCTACAACATGGACATGGTAGCCCTGCTTCTCGACAACGAGATCTACGGACTCACGAAGATGCAGACGTCTCCCACGACGCCGGCCGGGTACTCGACCAACACGCAGCCAAAGGGCACCTACCTGCCGGCGATGAACCCGCTCGAAGCGACCCTGGGGATCACCAACGCGTCGTTCGTCGCTCAGACGGTCGAGTGGTTGGTGCCACACCTGTACGCCACGCTAAAGGCCGCGTACCACCACAAGGGATTCTCGTTCGTGCGGATCCTGCAACGCTGCCCGCACTACACGGAGGATCTGTTCCTCAAGTATGTGCAGGATCCGAGTCTGGTGGAGATGCTCGAGCATGAGGATGGGATCAGCGTGCCGGAGCTAGATGGTCGGTTGGAGCATCGCCTGCCGCACGATCCGCGGGATCTGGATGGTGCACGGCACCTCGCGCAGGCGAACGACAAGGTGCGCATCGGCCTCTTCTATCGGGACGAGTCGAACCCCCGGTACGAGGAGACCCGTTCGCTACCCGCCTACACCGCCCAGGAGAAGATCGCCCTTCTCGATGAGGAGCTGGATCGCTATGCCGTCTGACGAGCGAGTCGGGCCGGCCCTGGAGGTCTTGGCCGGAGCCCGCGAGACGTTTCGCTCCGCCGTCTCCGTGACGGTGGAGGAGGTCCGAGGTCTTCTGGAGACGCGCAGCGCCGCGGGCGCCGACCGCTCGAGCCGGTTCGAGCGCGAGCTCGGGTCGTTCGCGGCCGGCAGGATCGACCCCGGTCGCCTGGCCGACGTATTCACGCCCCCGAAACGCGGTGCTCCGTTCGAGAGGGTCCTGCTCCAGCAGGCGCTCGGGACCCTGACATCGATCCATCAAAGGGGGGACGAGACCTTCCTCCTGACGCTCGACTCGGGCGCCCGGCCGGTGGTCGAAGTGAGGAAAGCCCTCGGGGAGATCGGGCGCGCCTTCGGGGCCGCCCGCGTGGTGGAGCTCGTACGGGCGAGCGGGTACCGCGCCAGCGAGCACGGCCAGCTCCTCGAGGTCTTCCCGTTCAGCCAGTGGAACCGCGCGGAACGGGGCATGGCGCCACCGCTCGTCGTCGAACTGGACGGAGCGGATCTTCATGTCGGAGGGCTGGCGGACTTCCTGGATGGCTCGATCAAGCTGGTCCTGGTCGTGCGCGGAGACTCGCCGCCCGCCTCTCTCGTTCGGCTCATCACGCCGGGCGTCCTCGTACTCCAGACGGCCGATCCCGAAGGGCTCGCCTGCCTGGCGGATTGGCCCGGGCCGGCTGTGGCCGCCCTGGTTCCCGAGACCGCCGCCCGATTCGTCCATCAGCCGACACGCGGGGCCGGACCGGCGCGGTTGGAAGTGGACCATCTGCCAGGCGAGCCTCCGCGGGTGGCGCTGGGTGGGCTGACCGCGTTCCAGCAAAAGGAAGAGCTTCGACAGCTGGCGTTGCTGGCGGACTCGGCGCACGTGGCGGCCCAAACGGCCAACGGGACGGAGGTCGCGGCGATAGCCGGGAGCCCGACCGCGGCGCCGACGGCCGCCGACCCGGCCGGCCAGCTCGCTGCGTGGCTGCTGCAGCAGACGGATCTCGAGTCACTGTCGACCGATTCCGGCTGAGAAGCTCCTATGAGTGCGTCCGCGATCCTGACCTCGGTAGCGATCCTCGGAGGCGTCGGCCTTACGTTCGGCGCCCTCATCGCTCTCGTGCATCGCAAGATGTGGGTGTGGATGGATCCCCGGATCGACACGGTCGTGGGACTGCTGCCTGGCACCAACTGTGGCGCGTGTGGGCTCGCCGGGTGCCAGGCGTTCGCGGAGGCGGCGGTGGATGGAACGATAACTCCGGCCACCTGCACCGTGATGGGGCCGGCCGAAATCGACGTGGTCGCCGGCTATCTGGGAGTGGAAGCGGGCGAGTCGAACAAAGTCGTCGCCAGGCTGCTGTGCGCCGGGGGCTCGAACGTGTCGACCCAGAAAGCGGACTACCACGGCATCGAGAGCTGCGGTGCGGCGGTCGCGGTGGGTGGTGGTGGGAAGGGTTGCGCGTGGGGGTGCGTCGGTCTGGCCGACTGCGCGGTCGCATGCACCTTCGACGCGATCCGGATGAACGAGTTCCAGCTACCGGTGGTCGACCCCGAGCTGTGCACCGCGTGCAACGACTGCGTGGAGGTCTGCCCGCTGGACCTGTTCGTGTTGATGCCCCTGGAGCACAATCTCATCGTCCAGTGCCGCAGCCTCCTATCGGGCGATGCGGCCACGGACGTGTGCTCGGTGGCGTGCGACGCGTGCGGGCGATGCGCGGTCGACGCGAAGCCTGGGCTCATCGAGATGCGCTCGGGGCTGGCCGTGATAGACTATGACAAGATCGATCTCGCCGAGCCGGCCGCGACCGCGCGCTGCCCGACGGGAGCCATCAAGTGGGTGGAAGGGTGGCAATTCGACCCTGTCCTCGACGCGGAGCCCGGAGCGGGCCGCGCGAGATCGGGTGGGCGGGAGCGGCGTGAGGTGGGGAGCGAAGCAGCATGAATGACCGACAGCGTGAGAAACCAATGCCAGAGACCCGATACCCGGGCATAGCGACCGCGGACGACGGCACCGGCGCCGTCGTCGAGGTCGAGACGGCTGCCAGCGAAGGGGCCGGAGCCTATCCCATCACGCCCTCGACCCAGATGGGCGAGGGGTGGGCCGCTGCCATGGCTGCCGGGAAGACGAACGTGAATGGCCGTCGGCTCCTGTTCTTCGAGCCCGAAGGAGAGCACGCGGCGGCGGCGGTGACCGCCGGGATGAGCATGACCGGGCTCCGGGCCGCCAATTTCTCGAGCGGCCAGGGCATCGCGTACATGCATGAGTCCCTGTACGCGGCCGCCGGTAAGCGGCTTACGTATGTGCTCAACGTGGCGGCCCGGGCGATGACCAAGCACGCCCTCAACGTCCACGCCGGTCATGACGATTACCACGCGGTCGACGACACGGGGTTCTTCCAGCTGTTCGCGAAGGACGTGCAGAACGCAGGAGACCTCACGCTCATCGCCCACCGGATCGCGGAGCTGTCGCTGACGCCGGGGCTGTGCGCGCAGGACGGGTTCCTCACAAGCCACGTGATCGAATCGTTCCGGCTCCCCGAGCGGGAGCTGGTGAAGGAGTACCTGGGAGACCCGTCCGACATCATCGAGTCGCCGACACCGGCGCAGCGGATGGTGTTCGGTGACGAGCGTCGCCGCATCCCCGAGATCTTCGACGTGGACCACCCGGCGATGCTGGGCGTCGTCCAGAACCAGGACAGCTACGCGCAGGGCGTCGCAGCCCAGCGGCCGTTCTACTTCGACCACGTTGCCGAGTTGACCGACCAGGCGATGGAAGAGTACGCGGCCCTCTCCGGGCGACACTACGCCCGGGCCATGGGCTATCTGCTCGACGATGCCGAATACGTCCTGCTGGGCCAGGGCTCCGTCGTGAGCAACGCCGAGGCCGTAGCCGACTGGCTCCGCAAGGAGCGAGGACTCAAGGTCGGGGTCCTGGATCTGGTGATGTTCCGGCCGTTCCCCGCGGATCTCATCACGCGGATGCTGCGCGGGGTGAAGGCGGTCACCGTTCTGGAGCGTGTCGACCAGCCGCTGGCGGTCGACCCGCCCCTGCTGCGTGAGATCCGTGCCGCCATGTCGAAGGGAGTCGAGAACTTCAGGGCCGCCAACGGCCGAGCGTCGGGCCGGCAGCGCAAGCCGCGTCTGCCCATGGCAGGGGATGCGCCGAGCGATGTGCCGCACCCCGGCCTGACGCCGCTGACACCCGACGAAGTGCCCGACTTCTATTCGGCCGGCTTCGGGTTCGGCAGCCGCGATCTGCAGCCCGGAGACCTGATCGCCGCCGTGGACAACATGCTCGAGGACGGTCGCCAGAACCGGCAGTACTACCTCGGCATCGATTTCATCCTCGATGACACGCGGCTTCCCAAGCTCCAGATCTGGCAAGAGGAGCTCCTCGAGAACTACCCGCGGCTGCGGCACCAGTCCCTCCCGTCGGCGGGAGACCTGAACATCATGCCCGAGGGCGCGGTCTCCATCCGAATCCACTCGGTAGGGGGGTGGGGCGCCATCACGATGGGGAAGAACCTGACCCTCACGGTGTTCGAGCTGCTCGGGCTCCACGTGAAGGCGAACCCGAAGTACGGATCGGAGAAGAAGGGCCAGCCCACGACGTTCTACACGACGCTCGCGCCCGAGCCGATCCGGCTGAACTGCGAGCTCAAGCACGTGAACGTCGTGCTGTCGCCTGATCCGAATGTGTTCCGAAACTCCGCCCCGCTAGCCGGTCTCGCGGATGGAGGCGTGTTCGTCATCCAGAGCGATGATGATCCGGAGGACTTGTGGTCGCTATTCCCGCCGGACGCCCGCCGGACGATCCACGAGCGGGGCATCAAGGTGTACGCGCTGGACGCGTTCAAGATCGCGACCGAGGAGGCCTCCGACCCCGAGCTACGATACCGGATGCAGGGGACCGCCTTCCTGGGTGCTTTCTTCGCCGCTTCGCCGCTCATGGCGCGCGAGGGGCTGGACCGCGAGCGGCTGTTCGAAGGACTGCGCGGGCAACTCGACAAGAAGTTCGGGCACCTGGGTGAGCGGGTGGTGCAGGACAACCTGCGGGTGATTCAG
Organism: Gemmatimonadota bacterium; assembly: GCA_039589195.1. Classification (GTDB taxonomy): domain Bacteria; phylum Gemmatimonadota; class Gemmatimonadetes; order Palauibacterales; family Palauibacteraceae; genus JBDHAC01. The sequence continues at coordinate 9,038 of JBDHHV010000124.1, forward strand.
CGTGGGTTCGATGAGCTGATAGAGATCCGCTACACCGAGTTCGAGGAGTCGGACGCCGAGACCGACGAGGGCGCACCCATCGTGGGCGAGATGCCGTCGCTGATGGACGTGGTCGGCGCGGAGCCGGGCATGACCAACCCGGGCCGCTTCTGGGAGCAGGTGTGCTCCGCGTGCAAGGTGGGGCAGGACCCGATCGCCGATCCGTTCGCGGCCATGAGCGTGATGCCCGCAGCGAGCAGCTCGGTTCGCGACATGACGGACATCCGGTTCGAGGTGCCGGACTTCATCCCCGAGCTGTGCACGGGGTGCAGCCAGTGCTGGGTGCAGTGCCCCGATGCCGCCATCCCCGGGCTCGTGAACTCGGTCGAGGAGATCCTGGACACCGCGATCCGCCACGCCGCCAACGGCCGCCCGCTGGACCGCATCCGACAGGTCTCCAAGAACCTGGCGAAGGAGTGCCACAAGCTGCTCAAGGGGGTTCCGTTCACGACCTTCGAGGCGACGCTTTCGGCCGCCTACAAGAACCTGGTGGAGAAGCTGAACTGGGACGCCGAGCGCCGGAAGGAGCTCGACGGCGAGTTCGCGGCGCTCTACTCCACTCTGGCCGAGTTCCCGCTCGCCAAGACCGTCCCGTTCTTCGACCTCCCCGAGCGAACGGAGAAGGGAAGCGGGGGCCTGTTGTCGATCACGGTCAGCCCGGACGCCTGCAAGGGCTGCAACATCTGCGTGGACGTGTGCCCCGAAGGCGCACTGATCACCGCCAAGCAGGACGACGAGATCGTCGACCGCCTGCGCCGTAACTGGAAGCTGTGGGAGCGCCTCCCCGACACCGATGACCGGTACCTGAACATCACGAGCGTCGAAGAGGGAATCGGAGTGCTCTCATCGCTCCTCCTCAAGAAGACGATCTTCCGCTCGATGGTGGGTGGAGACGGGGCGTGCATGGGGTGCGGCGAAAAGACCGCGGTGCACCTGACGATCTCGGCCATCGAAGCGCTCATGCAGCCCCACGTGGCCGCCTACGTGGAGAAGCTGGACGGGATCATCGAAGGTCTCGAGGCGAAGTCACGGGAGTTGCTCGCATCCGATGTGGAGCTGGATCCGGATCGGCTGGCGGCCGGGCAGATGCCGGACGTGCCGCTGAGCGAGGAGACGCAGGAGCTACTCCGGCAATACGGCGCTTCGCTCGCGGCCGTGAAGGACCTCCGCTGGCGGTACGTCACCGGCCCCAGCGGGCGTGGCCGGGCCAACCTCGCCATCACGAACAGCACCGGGTGCTCCTCGGTATGGGGCAGCACGTACCCGTACAACCCGTACCCATATCCGTGGGTCAATCACCTCTTCCAGGACGCACCCTCCATCGCCATCGGCGTGTTCGAGGGGCAGATGAGAAAGATGTCGCTCGCGTTCGCAGACGTACGCCGGGCCGAGCTGCGGCTGGCCGGAGAGTACGATCCCGAGACGCACGAGCCGTTCTTCGAGGCGTTCGACTGGCAAGCGTTCTCGGATGAGGAGTTCGGCCTCTGTCCGCCGATCCTGAGCATCGGCGGCGACGGCGCCATGATGGACATCGGCTTCCAGAACCTGTCCCGGCTGCTGGCGTCGGGGAAGCCGATCCGCGTGATGGTCCTGGACACGCAGGTGTACTCGAACACGGGCGGCCAGGCGTGCACGAGCGGGTTCACCGGGCAGGTGTCCGATATGGCGGCCTACGGCAAGGCCCAGCAGGGGAAGCAGGAGACCCGCAAGGAGCTCGCGCTGATCGCGATGGCCCACCGGGGCGCGTTCGTGCTGCAATCCTCTCCAGTCCCCGAGGCCGGCGGTGTTCAACATCTACACGCCGTGTCCGGTGGAGCACGGGTTGGCCGACGAGTGGGCGCCGCACGCGGCAAAGCTCGCTTTGGACAGCCGCGCTTTCCCGCACCTCGTGTACGACCCGGACGCGGGTCCGACGTTCGCCGATTGCCTGGACCTCACGGGCAACCCGGCGGTCGAGGACCCGTGGGAGACGCACGAGATCGAGTACCTCGATGAAGAGGGCGAGGCACAGAGGCTCGAGCTGCCGCTGACCATCGCCGACTGGGCCGCCACCGAGGCCCGCTTCAAGAAGCAGTTCAGGGCGCTGCCGGAGGACAAATGGACGGACGAGGCCGTGCCGTTCCACGAATACCTGGCGCTCTCGGACGATGACCGGGAAGACAAGATCCCGTTCATCTGGGTGCTCCGGGATGACAAGCGATTGGGTCGTATGACGGTCTCGGGCGAGATCGTGGCCCTGGCCGAGGACCGGCTGCTCTTCTGGTCGCAGCTCAAGGAGCTGGCCGCGTTCCAACCGGCACCCGCGGCGCGCGACGTCATCTCGGACGAGCTGGAAGCCGAGTTCGAGGCCCGCGCGGCCGCGCTCGAAGCAGAGCATCAGACCAAGCTGGCCGAGCTCCGCGCGAGTCTGCCCGCCGTCATGGCGCGGCGCCTCGCCGAGGGGCTCCTCCGCGCCGGAAACGGGAAGCTCACGGTCCAGGAGATTCTCACCAAAGCGCAATCGACCCCTGGGCTCGAGCCGATCTCTCTGGATGGTGCGGGGTCGGCAGGTCTCGCCCCGGACGGAGGGGTCGGCATCGTCCCCGATATTCCGGGTGCGGTAGCGACACCGCCGCCCGCCGCCGTGGTCCCCGATGTGGGCGCGACGGTCACCGCCGAGGCCCCGGCCGCAGAGGCCGCCGTCGCCGTGGTGGAAGAGGAGGAAGATGAGGGCCTCGTGCTGGAGCCGTACATCGAGACGGCCCTGTGCACGACCTGCGATGAGTGCATCAACATCAACAAGCGGCTGTTCGCCTACGACAAGAACAAGCAGGCGTACATCAAGGATGCGAAGGCGGGCACGTTCCGAGAGATCGTGATGGCCGCCGAGAAGTGCACCGCCCGGATCATTCACCCGGGCACCCCGCTCGATCCGAAGGAGAAGAACATCGAGAAATGGATCGCGCGGGCCGAGCAATTCAATTAGCTCGCCCGGGGTCGTGGTAGCCTTGGCAGGCCGTTCGAGCTCGTCAGCGGCCCGCTAGACCTGTAGCTGTCGTTCAGCAGCCTGCTAGGCGGGAGGCGATCGATGCGTTTCGCAGCGGGGTTCCGCCACGGCGTGCACCCCCCGGAACGAAAGGAGCTTACCTCCGCGGTGCCGGTCCGCCGGATGCCGTTTCCGGAGGAGATCGTGCTCCCGCTGCGCCAGCATGCGGGGAAGCCCGCCATCCCGATCGTCCGACCCGGCGATCGCGTCGAGCGGGGCGACACGGTGGCGGAGGCTGACGGGTGGATGTCGGTGCCGATCCACGCATCCTCCGCCGGCACGGTCGAGAGCATCGATTGGTGGCCGCACCCTGATGGCAGCGTGGCCGAGGCCGTCGTGCTCTCCGTGGACCGATACTCCCCCCAGGTGCCCCGGCCTCGAATCGTCCCCAGATGGCAGGGACTCTCGCCGCAGGGAGTGGTGGAGGCCGTGCGCAAGGCCGGTGTCGTGGGTCTCGGGGGTGCCGCGTTTCCGACCCACGTGAAGCTGCTGCCACCGGAAGGCATCGAGGTGAGCACGCTGATCGTGAACGCCGCCGAGTGCGAGCCCTACCTGACGACCGACCACCGAATCATGGTCGAGTATACGGAGCGCGTGCAGTTCGGCATCCGGGTGATGATGCACGCGCTCGGTGTGGAGCGGACCGTGATCGGCGTGGAGAACAACAAGCCCGACGCGATCGAGGCGCTCGAAGCCACGCTGCCGGACGACCTGGACGTGAAGGTGCGGTCGGTGCGGGTCAAGTACCCGCAGGGCTACGAGAAGATGCTGATCAAGACCCTTCTCGACCGTTCGGTTCCCGCGGGGAAGCTTCCGATGCACGTCGGGGTCGTGGTTCAGAACGTGGGTTCCATCGCGGCCATCGCCGAGGTGTTCGAGACCGGGCTGCCGTTGATCGAGCGCGTGGTCACCGTGACCGGACCCGGCGTCGCCCGGCCATCCAATCTGATCGTCCCCGTCGGGACGAAGCTCCGGGACGCGCTGGAGTTCTGCGGCGGTCTCGTGGGAGATGTCACGGAGATCGTTTTCGGGGGGCCGATGATGGGCGCATCCCAGCCCGATCTCGATGCCCCGATTCTCAAAGGCACCACCGGCGTCGTGATCCTGACCCGTGAGGAATCGCGCCCGCGCGAGCGGTATCCGTGCATCCAGTGCGGGACGTGTCTGGACTCTTGCCCGATGTTCCTGAATCCGTCCCTACTGGGGCAGTTGGCGCAGGTCGGGCGCTACGAGGCGATGGGCGAAGCACACCTCGCCGACTGCGTGCTGTGTGGGTGCTGCTCGTACGTCTGCCCGTCGAACATTCCACTTTCGCAGATGTTCGCGCTCAGCAAGGCGGCGCTTCGCAAGCTGGAGACGCAAGCGGCGTGAGTCGGGAGGCGGAGGGTCGGTCGCCCGGCGGCGCACGGGGGGGCGGGGGGATGGACGACATCCGCCTGCATCTCACGCCATCGCCCCACCTCAAATCGCCCGTTTCGACGCCACGGATCATGTGGAACGTCACGGGCAGCCTCGTGCCGGTGGTGGGGGTGGCCATCTACTACTTCGGACCCAGCGCGCTGCTGCTGTTGACAGCGGCCACGCTCGGTGCCGTCCTCACGGAACGAGCATTCAGCCCCGAGAAGAGCCTCGGCGATGGCTCCGCCGTCATCACCGGCGTGCTGCTCGGTCTCATCCTGCCTCCGGGGTTGCCGCTTTGGATGGCGTTCGTGGGTGGGGCGTTCGCGATCGGGTTCGGCAAGCTGATCTTCGGTGGGCTGGGTCAGAACATCTTCAACCCCGCCCTCCTGGGGCGAGCCTTCCTTCAGGCCGCCTTCCCCGCCGCCCTGACGACGTGGCCCGGCGCGCCAGGCTCGTGGTGGGAGCTGCGGGGGGGAAATCTGGCGCTGCCGTTCATGTCTCCTCCCGAGACGGACGCTCTCACGAGCCCCACACCGCTCGGGCTCATGAAGTTCGAGAGCACACCCACGGAGAGCTGGGATCTCATGATCGGGAACACCGGCGGGTCGCTTGGCGAGACGGCGGGCCTCGTGATCCTGTTCTGCGGCGGTTACCTCGCCGTGAAGAACTACCTCAACTGGCGCATCCCGGTCAGCATTCTCGGAACGGTGGTGATCTTCTCGGGGCTCCTATTCCTGCTCGACGCGACCCGATATCCGAGCCCCCTGTTCGCGCTCTTCTCCGGGGGAATGATGCTGGGGGCCATGTACATGGCTACCGATCCAGTCACCTCGCCGATCACCAACGCCGGGGCGTGGATCTTCGGGTTCGGAATCGGCTTCCTCGTAGTCGCGATTCGGAGCTGGGGTGGGCTTCCCGAGGGGGTCATGTACGCGATCCTTCTCATGAACGCGCTGGTCCCGTTCATCAATCGGGCCACGCAACCGAGCCCGTTCGGAGAGAGAATCGTGGAAGGGGCGGAGGCCTGACGTGAGCGGTCCGTCGGGTCGCCAGGCGAGCCCGGGGCTCGGCAGAGGTGCGGAGGTGCCCGCGTGGCGTCTGGTCTCCACCCTGGCCGCGGCGGGAGGTATGGCGGGGCTCGCCATCGTGTTCGTGTTCCAGTGGGCCCAGCCGCGTATCGAGGCTCACCGGGCCGCGGTTCTGCGCGCCGCGATCCAGGAGGTGCTCGGCGGGCCGGAATCGTACAGGACGATCTGGGTGCGGGACGGCACGCTGACGGCGGAGCTGCCCGCGGGCGTCGATTCGACCGCACTGGACCGGGTGTATCTCGGCCGCGACGCGGAAGGAACGCCAGTGGGGTTCGCGATAGCCGGGGCGCTGCCAGGATACCAGGACTTCATTCGCCTGCTGTTCGGGTACGACGCCGAAGAAGGGCGCGTCATCGGGATGAAGGTGCTCGAGAGCAAGGAGACGCCGGGTCTGGGGGACAAGATCGAGAAGGACACCGTCTGGCTGGCGGAGTTCGACGGAGCGGTACCGCTACTCGTTGGCGTCAAGCCGGAGCGCGCCACGGGCGACGAGCACGAGGTGGACATGATCAGCGGCGCGACGATCTCGTCCCGGACCGTGATCAACATCATCAACCAGCGACTGGAGGAGCTGCAGTCGCTGCTCGACGCGTACGACCCCGGCCCACCCGAGGAACAACCCGAGGTCGCGGCGCCGGACGCCGGTACCGAGGAAGCCGGCGATCTGCAGGAGGCCCCAGCCGAGCCTGCGGACACCACGGAAGTGTCGCGAGGAGGGACCTGAGCATGTCGACTCCGCAAATGCCCTCCGATGCCGCGACCGGCGCTCCGAGCGCGACTGACGTGCCGCCCCCGCCTCCGATGCTGGAAACGACCGCGGGGTACGACTTCGCCCGAGGCATCTGGCGCGAGAACCCCGTCCTCGTTCAGCTCCTGGGCCTGTGTCCCGCCCTGGCGGTCACCAACACGGTCGCGAACAGCCTGGCGATGGCGCTGGCGACGTTCTTCGTGCTGCTGGGGTCCAGCATCCTGGTTTCGCTGTTCAAGGGAGTGATCCCGAAGGAAGTGCGAATCGCGGCCTTCATCCTGATCATCGCGACGTTCGTGACGATCGCGGACTTGGTGCTGGCCGCGGTGGTGCCCGACATTCACAAGGCGCTGGGCGCCTTCATCGCGTTGATCGTCGTGAACTGCATGATCCTGGGCCGCCAGGAGGCGTTCGCCTCCAAGCGTCCGGTGGGGCGAGCCGTTCTGGACGCGGTGGGGGTCGGGATCGGCTTCATGATCGCCATGCTGATGATGGGGTCGTTCCGAGAGCTGCTCGGCTACGGCACCCTGCTCGGGATCCCGGTCTTCGGCCCCGACTTCGAGCCCTGGATCATCATGATCCTCCCGCCCGGCGGGTTCCTCACGCTCGGCTTCATCTTGCTGGTGTTCGGCTGGTGGCAGGATAGAAAGACGTCCGCGACACCCCGAGTCCGGCGGTGGCCTCACGGCGTCGCCGACAGGAGGGCCGCGTGATGGGTGAGATCTTCTGGATCTTCGTCTCGGCCATGCTGGTCAACAACTTCACGCTGCACCTTTTCCTGGGGCTGTGCCCGTTCATGGGGGTGTCGGCGCGGGTCGCCACGGCGCTTCGAATGGGGGCCGCGAACATCTTCGTGATGACGATCACGTCCCTGAGTGCCTGGGTCCTGAACACGTTCGTGTTGTCCGCGGCGCCCTATCTCCGGCTCATCTCCTTTATCGTGGTGATCGCCTCGCTCGTTCAGATCGTGGAGATGACCATCAAGAAGCTCAGCCCCACCCTGTTCCGCGAGCTCGGGATATTCCTGCCGTTGATCACCACGAACTGCGCGATCCTGGGGCTCGCGATCTTCCAGACGAACCGGGGCTACGGATTCCTCGAAGGGCTCGCCTTCGCGTTAGGCGCCGGTCTGGGGCTGACGCTGGCCCTCGTGCTGATGGCGTCGATTCGGGAGCGGGCGGAGCTCGCGGGCATCCCGGAGCTCGCCAAGGGCATGGGCCTGGTGCTGATCGTCGCCGGGAGTCTCTCCCTGGCCTTCATGGGGTTCGCCGGGTTGTTGAGCCAGTGAGGGTCGAGACGCGGGAAGAGCGGATCGCAATGGAGATTGAACGATGACCGAAGTGTTCGGGGTGCTGGCCTTCGCCCTCCTTTTCTCCGCGTTCGGAGTGCTCCGCCAGCGCTCGGGTGGCGGTGGCTGCGGAGCCTGCCATGGGGCATGCAACGGTGTCTGCGAGCAAGACGAGCGCTCCCCGGTCGACAGCGGGGCGAAGGGAGGACGAGCATGAGGGCCCGACCGAAGATCCGGCCTGGGCAGCGCCCGGACGTGGGAATGGGCCCCCGCGCCACGGGGGAGCGGTCGCTCACCCGCAGAGATTTCGTATCGCTCGGCGCGGGGGCGTTCGTGGTCCTCTCCGTCCCGGGCGTCCTCCGGGACCGGGGCAGGGTGCTCGTCCGCCGCTCCGTACCGATCATGGGAACGATCGGGGAACTTGCCATACCGGCGCGAGATGAGCGACTCGCGCACGCCGCGATCGATGCGGCGATCGGAGAATTGCGCACCGTCGAGTCGTACCTCACGCGGTTCCGGACGGATTCGGACATCGGCCGCGCCAATCTCGCTCCGGCCGGCAGCGCGGTGCCGATCGGACGCCCGACGGCCGCGGCCCTGCACGAGGCCCTGCGCTGGGCCGGGGCGACCGGTGGAGCCTTCGATCCGTGCCTCGCGCGCGCGATCCTCATGTGGGACGTAGGCTCCCGGCGCGAGCCGCCACCCGCGTACGCCGCGCACCGTTTTGCCGGCCGCGGGCTGTATCGGCAGCTCGAGATGGAGGAGCGCGATGGGCGCTGGTCGCTACGCCTGCACCACCCGGACGCCGCCATCGACCTGGGCGGGATCGGCAAAGGCATCGGGGTGGACCGGGCGGTCGTTCTTCTGCGTGAGCGCGGGTTGAAGGACGCGCTCATCAACGTCGGGGGCGACCTGTTCGCGATGGGACGTTCCGAGGACGGCGATGCCTGGAAGATCGGTGTTCGGTCACCCGCCGATCCGAGGAGACTCGCCACGACTCTCGAAGTCTCCGACGAGGCATTAGCCACGTCGGGCGATTACGTGCAATACTTCGAGCACGGGGGGCGGCGGTATCACCACCTTCTCGATCCGCGGACCGGAGAGCCGCGTGAGTCGAGCTGGAGAAGCGTGACGGTCGCCGCGACCACATGTTGCGCAGCGGACGCGGCCGCCACGGCGGTCTTCGGCAACGCCCCCGATCGTGCCCGCCGATTGCTGGCCGGTTGGGCGCCTGCGGCGCGAATCGGCCACATTACGTGAGACGCGGTTAGCTCGGCCGTGCTGACCCGAGCCACGCGACCTGAAGAAGGAGGGATCGGATGAAGCAGTACCGGACCTACTGCAGCACCTGCGACGCCGAGGTGCTGGTCAGTCTGGACCCCGACACCAAGAAGCCCGACCCGAAACAGGTGGAGTGCGTGGACGAGGGCGATGAGTGCGCCGAAACGGGTTGCCCGCTCACGGGGCTGTCGGCATCGGAGCTCGCCGAGAAGCTCGAGTTCCTCCCTGCGTCCGAGACGCGTGGGACGGAAGGGGCACCGCGAGACCTCGACCAGGCACAAGAGCTCCTGGGTGATGCGCGGATCGCATCCTTCAGACGGAGGTTTCGCCACCGGGACGATTGACGCGGGCTGCTCGGAAACAGGACATGCTAGGAGGCCAGCAGCTCTTCCCTGGGTCGGCCGGGACGCCGGCCCGCTCGATGGAAGCGTGACGCCTCTCGGATGAACTCCGCGAACAGGCGTCGAGTGCCTTCGTCAGCGTGTACCAACACTTCGGGGTGCCACTGGACGCCCACGAGGAAATGGTCCCCGACACCCTCGATTCCCTCGATCAATCCGTCGTCCGCATGCGCCGTGGCAACGAGCCCCGGTCCAAGATCGAGCACCGCCTGGTGGTGCATGCTGTTCACCTTCACGGCACCCGGTCCGAGAATCGCCTCCAGACGGGACGAGGGCAGTACGGAGATCCCGTGCGCCAGATAGTCGCGCGCGTACCCGAGCCTCGGGAAATAGTCGTGCCGAAGGCTCCCGGGTCGCTGGGTGCCCACATCCTGGTACAACGTGCCTCCGGCGGCGACGTTGATGAGTTGAATCCCCCGGCACGCGCCCAGGATCGGCTTGGCGTCCTCGATGGCCCAACGGGTGAGCAGGAGCTCCACTTCGTCGCGCGGTCTGTCTGTCCGCGCGCACACCCGCCGGTACTCCTCGCCGTAGGCTTCCGGGTGGATGTCCACGCCTCCCGCCAGGAAGAGACCGTCCAGACGCTCGTAGATCTCCCTCAGCGTGACGGGGTTCTCCTCGAGCAGCGGGACCAACCACGGTAACGCGCCCAGATCGCTGATCGCCCGAGCGTAGCGCTGGGGCGTGACCCAGGAGTCCGGCACGTGCCTCGGCAGCCCTTCGAGGACTTGAAGGGTTTGAGTCGGTACCCCGATGACGGGTCGGTCGTGCATGCGTGTCGGGTGTCCTGGCTCAGCCGACCGTGACCCACGACCGCTCTCGATCGCTGGCCGGTCGGCGACTCGTGAGGTGGCGAATCGCAACCGGCGTGCCCACTCGTGGTCAGACGTCGCGCATCTCGTCACCTGCCCGCGCACGGCCCGCTCCCCGGAGTGGCGCCCTGCCGGGATCGGCCCGTGCTGCGGGCTTCCCCGGCGCTTCGCTCGGTGAGGAAGGCTGTGGCCGCTCCGGGTCCCGGCCCCGGCACCCGGTGTATCGGCGGGGCCGACCGGAGGCGGAACTCGCTCGGGACGGGTAGCTTGAAAGCGACTTTGCAGATCGCCACAGAACCCCCCAAGCACAGTCGTCCGGGGGCGCGCTCCGGATCGCGGCACGCGCGGCAGACGGGCAGTCCGGACACCAGAACGCAGGGTTAGAATGATGAAGAGCCTTTCCCCTCCCACGACCTTCGCTCTCGCCTTGGCAATCTTCAATCCGATGACCGGTTGCGGGCCCGACATGGCGACCCCGGGCAGCCAGCCCCGGGCCGCACTCGAGCTCGGCATATCCTTCCCTGAATCGATGAGCGAACCGTCGCTCGATGGACGCGTCCTGCTGATCTTCACGACCGATGACGCGCGGGAGCCACGCTTTCAGGTCACGGCAAGCCTCGGTGCACCGCAGGTTTTCGGGATCGATGCAGAGGGGCTGCGGCCCGGGGTCGAAGCGGTGATCGACGGGGACACGTTCGGCTTCCCGCACGAGAGCCTGGCGGGCGTGCCGGCCGGCGAGTACACGGTGCAGGCCGTCCTGCACCGGTACGAGACGTTCGACCTGGCCAACGGGAAGACCGTGAAGCTCCCGATGGACCGCGGGGAGGGGCAGCACTGGAACCGTGCGCCCGGGAACCTGTACAGCAC
>JBDHHV010000125.1:0-22784 GCA_039589195.1 Gemmatimonadota bacterium
ACAAGCTTGCCCTCCAACTCGTCATACTCCTTGTCGAATGTCCCTCCGGTGACAAGTATCTGGATAGCCATAGCGGATTCCTTCGCTGCGTCTCCTGTGGTGGGGTGCATAAGAAACATGACGAACAGACAAATCGGTGCACAGTCTGAACGCCGTCATTCGTCTTGAAGAGCCGGAAGGTCAACAGGACTGGCAGCTGTTGACGCGCCCGCGGAACAGGCGAGCTTGAACTCACTTGCCTATGCTGTGCCCAGACATCCGAGCATTCTGCTGGCGTGAATTACTGCTCTTATTCCCGAAACTCGTCCCGAAGCGATCCTGCCGGCTTGGAGTACATTCCTAACTGCGTCTCGTTGCAGGCTTTGACTCTAACCCCGGACAGCGGATCATAGAGTACCACGCTGCTCTCATCCAGACCCAACAGGACGGTCACAAGTCCGCTGTCCTCCAACTTCTCAAGAAACAGCACACCACTCAATCCAAGTTGGTAGGCGAAGGAGTAAATATCTTCAAAGAGAATGGATTACACGCATCCCGGCCAACGATGTTCCTTGCAGTTCAAATGAAAGCTTCAGGGAGGACGTAGTCATGGCGCGTTCCCGGTCGCCAATCGCGCCCGCCCCAGGCTCAACGACGGATCGAGGTAGACGAGGTCCACGGTTTCATCCGCGACGTAGTGCCGCATGATGTCGAGGTTGCCCCGTAGTGAAGCGTGTTCTCAGCCATCCGATTTGGCCTCCCGCTTCTTCCGCCGGTTCTCCGCGCGCTGCTCGCGCTTCTCGCTTCCTCCACCTTCTCGGGGGTCACGTTCATGAAGCCTTCCTTGGGCGTCAGGTCGGGCATGGAGATCGGTTCCGAGCCTTCCCGCTTCCGTCGTTTTTCGTCATTCTGGCGCATGATTCCCCGCACTCTTCGCCCCAGGGGCGCGCGGCCGACTACGACGACTGGGTCACGGAGACGGTCGCGAAGAACGGCAAGATGATGCACGGCCTGAACGGGGACATCCTCGTGTGGGATCCCGTGACCCGCCGCCGTCACGAGCTGACGAGCATGGGCATTCGGGTCACCAAGGAGACGATGAAGGTTCAGCTCGAGATGTCCGGGCAGCTGGACTTCCTCGAGTTGCCCTACCATCGAGCGATCCTGAACGATGAGATCCCGCTCGGCATCGGTGGAGGGAACGGTTAGGCGCGCACGTTCAGGTATTTGCTGCGCACGGCACACCTGGGCGAGGTCACCGTGACCGTGTGGCCGAAGCAGCTGGAGGAAATCTGTGCGGCCCGGGACATCCACGTGCTGGAGTAGCGGTCGTGCAGTGCGTCGACGCACCGGGCGCCGGCGCACCCGAGACCTCGAGGAGGAATGAGATGTGGGATGCTCGAAACCACGGGACCGAATTCGTGAAGGGACTGCTCGCTAGCTTCGCTGTCGTGCTGATTCTGCCCGCACTGCTGGTAGGGCAGTCGAGCCAGGAGCAGCGGCTCAGCGAGCAGTTCGATCGCTACAACCGCGCGTTCGCCGCGCGTGATACCGACGCCATCGTGGCGTACTACGCGCAGAACTCGGTCCGGATTCCACCGGAGCAGGCGGTCGAGCTGGGTCCGGGTGCCACCCACGATGTGCTGGGTCCTTTCTTCGAGGAGAACGACTTCGTGCTCGATGACGTCCAGACACGCGGCGTCACCGTCGTCGGCGAGCTGGGCTACGTGCTCGCCACGTTCGAGGAGCACTGGACGCCGAGGGCGGGCGGCGAGACCGTCCACCAATCCGGCAGGTGGATGAGCATCTGGCGGCTACAGGACGACGGGAGCTGGAAGATCGTCGCAGAGATGTGGAACCGCTCCCCCGGAGAGGCTGAAGAGTAGGAGCGACGGAGGCTGCCTGGCGGCGCGGCCTCCTAGCGGGTCTGTGGACGGGCTCGTGGTCGCGGGGTCAGTGACGTTTCTCGCGCCACGAGCCACACCGCGCTGATCGCACTCGCGCTCGCGATCACGTGCAGCAGCGCGCCGAGCTCCTCGCACGCCCCCAGGATTCCGGCACGCCCGAGCAGCCAGTTCCAGTCGTGGATGTGCCCCCCTACCAGAGGGAGCATCTGCGCTTGCGCGTCAGCCATGTACTCGGCCGTGTACATGCCGTTCTCGGCTGCCCACACGCCGCAGACGCCCGCTTCGAGCCGCTGCGCGCGTCGCCAGAAGTAGACCAGAAAGGCCAGGGGGAAGAAGAGCTGGAGCAGCGTGCCGCCCAGCGTGCCGAGCACTTCGCCGAAAGGCCCGAACACGACGTGACCGGCTTCGACGTAAACGCCCAGCCCGAGCGCGATGGCCCGACGGATGGCGGCGGGCAGCATCCAGCCGCCATGCCTTCCATCCTTCTCTCCGCCCACCCGCATCGGATCCATGATGCCGAGCGCGGTTGCAAGGGATGAACCGCCACGCGGGGCTGCCCTGACGCCATCGGGCGTTATCATGGACGGCCGGCGAGCACGGCCTCCGGACACGGGTCAACGTGAATCCGAGCGAGAAGTGGCTCGCGCTCGGAGCGGAAGGTGAAGGTGGAATGCGACGAGAAAGGCTGAAAGCGACACCCGCGATCCCGCGCGGCCCCATCGAGCGCCCGCTGGTCCTGGGCGCGTGCGCGCTGGCTCTTCTCGCGTCGCCGGGGGTGGCTCAGGAGTCGCGCCGCGGGCAACGGCCGCCGCCGCCCGCCGCGGACAGCGCTCCGGACATGACGGTGGAAGCGTACGAGCCGCGCTCGACGCTGGTTGTTCCCGAGCATCCGGTTCCGCGCGCGCGCTACCCGTTCGTGGATGTCCACCTTCACATCAATGGAAGCATGTCGCGCGATTCGCTCGATGCCATGGTGGCGGCCATGGACCGCATGAACCTCGCGGTCGGGGTCAATCTGAGCGGTGGCAACGGCGAGCGACTCGTCGCTCAGATCCGGAACATGGAGAGCGCCCATCCGGGGCGGTTCGTCGTGTTCGCCAACGTCGATTTCAGCCGCATCGACGAGCCCGAGTTCGGCGCCCTGGCCGCGGCCCAGCTCGAGGCGGACGTTCGAGCCGGCGCTCGCGGGCTCAAGATCTTCAAGAGCCTGGGGATGTGGATCACGGATGCGTCGGGCGCGCGAGTCCCGGTCGATGACCCGAGGATCGACCCGGTGTGGGCGAAAGCAGGCGAGCTGGGCATACCCGTGCTCATCCACACGGCGGACCCGGCCGAGTTCTGGCAGCCACAGGACAGCCTGAACGAGCGCTGGCTAGAGCTCAAGCTGCGTCCGAGACGGAAGCGTCCACCCGAGCCCTCGTGGGAGCAGCTTATCTCCGAACAGCTGAACGTCTTCCGCAGACATCCGGAGACCACGTTCATCGCGGCCCACCTCGCGTGGCTGGGCAACGATCTAGGGCGCCTGGGCCGGCTTCTGGACGAGATCCCCAACATGAACGTGGGGCTCGGAGCGGTGATCTACGAGCCTGGCCGCCAGCCACGGGCCGCGCGAGCGTTCTTCGAGCGCTATCAGGACCGGATCCTCATTGGGAAGGACTCCTGGGTCCCCGAGGAGTACCCCGTCTACTTCAGGGTGTTGGAGACCGCCGACGAATACTTCGACTACTACCGTAAATACCACGCGTTTTGGAAGATGTACGGACTGGAGCTACCCGACGAGGTGCTCCGGAAGGTCTACTACGAGAACGCGCTCAGGATCATTCCCGGGCTGGACCGGAGCCTGTTTCCCTCGCCGTAAGCCGTTCGGGCTTCGAGTCGGCCAGCTTCGCGTCGAAGTCCACGCGGTAGGTGTGGCCGCGCCAGTCCAGCTCCGGTTTGAGCAGCATCGAGATGCCGATCGGGATGGTCATCACGTAGGGCATCCACGCCATCCACGCGTACCTGAGCGGCACGGGCGCCCCTCCCTGAAGACGGTGGAGCCGTATGTAGTGGAGGCCCTCGCAGAGCAGCAACAGGGCAGGGAGGCCGGCCGCCCATGCCGGCCCGGCCGTTAGCGCGGCGACAGTGAACCCGACCGCCAGAAAGGTGCTGACTGCGCGGGTCACGAACGGCCGCACGAAGCTGAAGGGGATCCCGCCCCGCCCGCAAAACAGCCAGCGCCGCCACAAACGGACGAATGTCCCGAAGCCG
This sequence comes from Gemmatimonadota bacterium, assembly GCA_039589195.1. GTDB lineage: Bacteria > Gemmatimonadota > Gemmatimonadetes > Palauibacterales > Palauibacteraceae > JBDHAC01. The sequence continues at coordinate 4,137 of JBDHHV010000125.1, forward strand.
AGATCGTAGTTGATGATGTGGAGGGGATGCGTCCCCAGGACGTTGCGGTAACCGGCGTCCACGATTCGCGCGCCCAGGAACATGTCGTCAACCAGCTGTCCGTCGGCGCACTCCACGCCACCGATCGCCCGCAGCGCCTCTCTTCGAAACACCATGAGCTGACCCATTAGGAACGGGAGCTCACGGTGCCGCCCCATCTGGGCCTCCATGTACGCGACCAGGAGGGCGTTCAATACGACATCGTGTCCCACATCACCGGCCGTGCGGATAGGACCGGGCGTGATGGGTGGTGCGAAGCCAGCGCCCGCCTTCGGGTCCCCGACCAGATGCTCGATGACGTTGCGAAGCACATCTTTGTCTGGCCGGCTGTCGGAGTCTCCGAAGGCGATGAACTCACCCGTGGCCCCCGCGGCCCCGACGATCATGTTGTTGATCTTTCCGGTGCGGCCGCTGGGTGGCTCCCCCGCAAACACGATCGCGGCTTCGCCGTGATCTCCCGATTCCCGGTGCTCCTCGATGGCGTCGCGGGCCAGAGGATACGCCGGGTCGTTCTCGTCCTCGAACACGAAGATGGTCTCGACCTCACCGGGATACCCCGTGTCCAGAGCCGCGCGGAAATTCTCTGCTTGCTCCACATCGGTCCCCTTCACGGGGCGGATGACGGTGACTGGCGGATATGCCGACAGCGGGCGAGGTCGCTCCCGCGCCCTCCGGTGAAAGGCGTGGACGGCGTGTCGGTGGGCCAGCCCGAGTTGGAGCAGAAAGGCCAAGGAAACGGCGGTTATGATCGCCGCCAGCATGGTTGTTCTCCCGTTCCGCGGTCTAGCGAACCCCGATCTTGGACTGGAAATCTCCGAAGCGTGGGTCGGCCCACAGGGGCTCGTACCCCGGATCGCAGTGCACATAGATGAGCCCGGCGGAGCGGGCTTGAAGAGCCTGCTCCAACCAGGTGAAGGCCCGATCGAAGTCGCCCAGGGCACCATAACCCATCGCGAGGATCTCGCCTCTCACGTAGCGCTCTCTCGCCTCCTCCTCGAGTCGCTCCATGATGGCTCGCCCCTCGTCCAGTTCCAGCATGACCGCGAGCGCCCGCACGAGGTGCGCATCGTACGAACGCACAGCGGACGAGAGAGAGAGACCCTTTTGGAACCACTTGAGGGCGTCCTCCGCATTCCCCTGCGCCAGGAACGCCGACCCGATGTCAAGATGGCTCTGGAAATAATTGTCGTTCACTTCGAGCGTCTTGTGGCTCTGCTCGATCGCTCCCTCGTAGTCCTTGGAGTAGAGGAGGAATCGCCCCAGCCAACGGCTGAAGTGTGCCGACAGCGGGTCGAGCACGAGCGCGCTCCTCATCTCTTCGATGCCTTCATCCAGCTTGTCGACGGCCGGTAGGACGCTACCGAACACGAAGTGGGCTTCGGCATAATTCGCGTTGATCGACACGGCGCGCCTGAGCTCCCGCTCCGCGCCCTGAAAATCCCATTCGTACCAGCAAAGGACCTTGCCGATCGACGTGATCGCCTCGGCCAGTCTCGGATCGAGCTCGAGCGCCCTCATCGCCGCGGCCTTCGCGCGAGGGTAGGCATCGTCGGGCACTACCCAATCGTCGGCGAGATTGCTCCAGCAATCGGCGATCCCCGCGTACGCCCGCGCGTAGCCCGGGTCCTGCGCCAGCGCCTGTTCGAAGAACTCCAGGCCCTTCCGCAGATCGCCATCGGTGAACTTGTTGAAGAAGAACCGGCCCTTCAGGTAGAGCGTGTACGCTTCGAGGTTGGCCGTGGGAGCGACCAGCGGCTCCGGCTCACCGACGAGCTGCACCTTGAGGGCGTCGACGATGGCTCGGGAGATTTCGTCCTGGATCGCGAACACGTCCTCCAACTGGCGGTCGTAGGTCTCGGACCAAATCTGATACCCGTTGGCCACGTCGATCAGCTGGGCCGTGATCCGGATCCGGTCTCCGACCTTTCGGACGCTCCCTTCCAGCACCGAGCTGACGCCGAGTCGCTGCCCGATCTGCCGTACATCCAACTCCTTGCCCTTGAAAGCGAAGGACGATGTGCGTGACGCCACTTGGACCCCGGAGACTTTGGCGAGCGCGTTGATGATCTCCTCGGTCATCCCGTCGCTGAAGTACTCGTTCTCGGGGTCGGCGCTCATGTTGGCCAGGGGAACCACCGCGATCGACTTCTTGGCCACCTCCGACCCGCCGGGGGGGATGGGTGTGTGCACGGCCGCACGGGACGCGCCGCTTATGAGACGGAGGGCTTCGGCGAACTCGGCGGCAGAGCGAAATCGATCGACGGGTGTTCGCGCCATGGCCCGGGTCACCGCTGTATCGACCGCTTCGGGCACATCTCGAACCGCCCTCACTTGAGGAATCGGCGAGATGAGGCGTTTGGTGATCACGGCCTGCGCGTGCGGGCCAGTGAAGGGCGGCTCGCCGCTGAGCATCTCGTAGAAGACGCACCCGAGGCTATAGAGGTCGCTGCGGCCGTCGACGTTGGCTTCGCCCGTCGCCTGCTCCGGACTCATGTAGGCGGGCGTGCCAACGGCGAAGCCTGTCTTGGTGATGGTGTTGCCGATGTCGCTGATCGCCTTACCGATTCCAAAATCGGCCACGAGAGCCGAACCCTCGTGAAGCAGGATGTTCTCAGGCTTGATGTCTCTGTGGATCACATCATGGCGGTGTGCGTAGTCCAGCGCCGAGACCACCTCATGGACCACCCGAATCGCTTCCTCCAACGGCAACTGCCGCTCCCGGTCCAGTCGATCCCGCAGCGATTTCCCCTCCATGTTCGGCATGACGTAGAAGAGGAGACCGTCCGCCTCGCCGGAATCGTACAACGGCAGGATATGAGGGTGTGTCAGACCGGCCACGAGCTTGATCTCGCGGAGGAATCGGTCCGCCCCGACCTCCGACGCAACCTCCGGACGCAGGACCTTCAGCGCGACGAGCCGGTCGTGGCGTAGATCGCGTGAGAGAAACACGATCGCCATCCCGCCTTCACCGAGCACCCGCTCGATGGAGTATCGTCCGGTCACTCCGGCCTGTAGCCGTTCTTCGAGATTCGTCATGGCGTACACGAAGATGAGGCCCGGATCGCCGACGAGCCAGGCGCCGCCGGTAATGGGCCTCCAGGGCCCACAGGGGTTGGCTGGCTGGGGCAGGTCTTCTGTGACGGCGGACCTGCGCGTATCGTCTTCGGTGGCTCCCCATGCTGTCTGCCCCGAATCTGCACGAGGAGGCATCCATGAGTAACAGCGACGACGGACGTTACAAGGCCACGCTAACGGTTCTCGCGGGCCTGGTCCTCCTGTGGGGCGCCCTGGGCGTGTCGGACATCGGCAACCAGCCGTACTCGGGCTATAACACCGACGGCGACAACAATGTGATCCAGGTCACGACCGGCAGTCCCGCCGAAGCGGCCGGGCTACAGGTGGGAGACCGAATCCGGAGCGTCGGCGGCGTCGCGGTCGAGGATACCCGAGCTGCCTTCAACCAGCCGAGAGCGGAGATCGGCGAGGTGCGCACGATCCAGGTCGATCGGGATGGAGCGTCGATGAACCTCGATGTCCAATACGCGGAGCAGCCGGGGGATCAGAAGGTACTCGCGTATCTGGCCATCCTGATCGGCCTCTGCTTCCTCGGCTTCGGTCTCTGGGCCTACAGGGGTGCGCCCGGGAGGCAGACGACCCGTCTGGCGGTTCTCGGTCTCCTGTTCGGTCTCGCATTCCTGGGCGGACCGTACATCGCCTCGCCGATTTTGCGTGCGGTCGTCGGGTCTCTAGTCCTCTTCGCAGTCCTGATGGGATTCGCCGTCCTTCTCGATCACGTTCTGAATTTCCCGAAAGAGAGCGATGGGGCCGGGGTGCGCGCGATCTATGCTCCCGCCATCGTGGTCGGCATCGTCCCCATCGTGTTCACGATCCTGCGACCGGATGCCACGAGTGGCGTCAACATCTTCTTCCGGTTGTTGTTCGGGCTCTTCCTTCTCGGCTATTTCGGTCTGGCCCTGATCGTCATCGTGAAGACCTTCTCCAAGGCAACGCTTCCCGAGAGGGCGGCGCACGGACTGAATCTGATGCTGTTCGGGACGCTCGTGGGGCTCGGGCCTCTGCTGATCAGCAGCCTCGTCGGTCTGATATCACCACAGACGGTGCTCCCGGGGCAGCAGTACCTGTTCCTTACCCTGATCTTGATCCCGATCACTTTCGCTATGGCCGCGATCAAGAGCGCGTCGGGAGCCACGCCGGCTACGGCCACGGCGGCTCCGCCACCGTCACCGGAGTCAGCTCCGCACGTGGCGCCACCGCCACCGGAGCCGCCTCCGCCCTCCGCGGACCCTTCGATCGAGGAGTAGCTCGTATCGCCTGAGCACAGAGCGGCCGGTCCCCGGGGCTCCGGGGACCGGCCGCCGGCGTGGGCCCCGATCCGAGACGCCGCCGCTTGACCCCTTCTTGACCCCGCTCCGCTAGTCCTTCCCTGACGCGAGGTCGCCAGACCTCTCGGCCCCAATCCAGAGCAGCCGTCGGCCGGTCCGGATCGGGGTTCGTGCTCAGTGCACTCGAACCGGGAAGGTCATCATGCGCGCGGTTGTCACCGGCGGAGCCGGTTTCATCGGGAGTCACCTCGTCGAGGCGCTGCTGGCACGAGGCGACCAGGTCACCTGCGTGGAGCGAGTCGGGGCCGGACGCGGTTGGGTCGAAGGGCTTCCGGTCGACTGGCAGCCGATCGGGCTCGACGACCCCGTCTCGATCGGCCGCGTCTTCGCCGGAGCGGACATCGTCTTTCATCTGGCCGCCCTGACCGAAGCCGCATCGCCGGCGGATCTCTATCGCGTCAACACGGAGGGAACGGCTCACGTGCTCGAGGCGTGCGAGCGGCACAACGGATCCGCGCCACGGCTCATCCACGTGTCATCGATCGCGGCCGCGGGCCCGTGCAGGAACGGGGAGAACCTCGACTCCGCGACGATTCCGTTTCCTCTTTCTCACTACGGAAACTCGAAGCTGCTGGCCGAGGCGGTCGTACACGCCCACGCGGAATCCGTCCCCGCGACCATCGTGCGCTTCCCCGCGGTCTACGGTCCACGTGAGAGGGCGGTGCTGAAGGTGTTTCGTCTCATTCGCCACGGCGCCGCGCTGACGGTGGGCGATTGGGATCGTGAGATGAGTATGCTGTTCGTGCATGATGCGGTACAGGGTCTGATCGCGGCCGCCGACTCCCACGCGGCCATAGGTCGCACGTACCTGGTGGCCCACCCCGAGACCCTGACCTGGCGTGCCTTCGCACTGACCGCTGCCACCGCGATGGGCAGGCACCCGGTCCTCATCAGCATCCCCGCGTTCGTCGCCCGTACGATCGCCGTGACCGCAGAGGGGATCGCCAGACTCAGGAAGCAGGCGGCGATCCTCAACCGTGACCGCATCCGCGAGCTGTGTGCCCTGCGGTGGGTGTGCGATCCATCGCGAGCGATCAGGGAGGCCGGGTTCCGACCCGCCTTTCCGCTCGAGCGCGGAATTCCCGAGACCGCGCGCTGGTATCGGGGAATGGGATGGCTATGAACGGCCGGACCCGGGTCGCCGGATTCGTTTCCTCGTCGACGACCATCGCCGAATCCTGCTCGTCCGCCACCGCCGAATCCCACTCGTCCACCGCCGGCCGGGTGCAGCCGGTGGATCACGTCGTGGCAGTGTACAACCTCCTCCTCGGGCTGATCTGGCTCGGGTGCTGGCCGGTCGTGGACTATGCGGTATGGGCAGCGGCCGCGCACGGAGCGGCCAGCCTGCTGCCCCTCGTGTTGCGAGGCCTTCCGGAGCGTCTACCGCGTCATCGACGCGCGCTCCGTGATCTTTACCCGGTTCTCTTGATCCCGCTGTTCTGGACAGAGATCGACCTCCTGTTTCCTCTCCGCCACATGGGGACGTTCGACGGGGTGGTGTCGGCCCTGGATCAGCGCCTGTTCGGGATGCAGCTCGCCGCCGAATGGATGCCTGCGATGCCGCAGGTCTGGCTCAGCGAGGTCATGCACTTCTCCTACTTCGCCTACTACGCAACGATCTATGTCCCGCCTATCGCAGTCGCGCTCGCGGGGCGTACACACGCTGTCCGGGACATGGTGTTCAGGCTGATGCTCGCGTATCTGTCCTGCTACCTCATTTACGTCAGCTTCCCCGTCGACGGACCCCACTTCCGGCTCGAGCCCTACTCGGGAGAGCTGCAAGGCGGGTTCTTCTATCAGCTCGTTACGGCGGCTCAGGGGGCCGGTGACTCGCGGGGCTGCGCGTTTCCGAGCTCACACGTCGTTGGTGCCGTCACGATCGCGTTCCTGGCCTGGCGCTGGTTCTCACGCCCCTTCGCGACCCTCCTCACGATTCAGGCGCTGGGTGTCGTTTGCTCGACGATCTATACCCAGAGCCACTACGCGGCCGACGCCGTGGCGGGGGTGACATGGGCCCTCGCGATTCAGCTTCTCGTCGCGCCGGCGCTGCTGCATGGGCTACGGCCCTCGACAGCCCGACCCGATCGCGAGACCTCACCATCGGAGCAAGTCCCGATACCCGTTCTGTGGATCCGACGCTCGGAAAGGGGGCGACAATGAATGGAGTGACACTCGTGACCGGTGCGACCGGATTCATCGGGCGCTACCTGATCCGAATGCTCCTCGCGGAAGACCGGCCCTCTCGTGTTCTGGTGCGCGATCCAGCCAGGCTGGACCCGATGCTCCGCGACCGGGTGCACATCGTTCAGGGCGACATGCGTGACGCCCTCTCGGTCAGGGCGGCCATGCGGGGGGCCGACACGGTGCTCCACCTGGCTGCCCTCGCGCGTGCCTGGTGTCGCGACCCCACGGGATTCCATACGGCCAACGTGGACGCCGTCGAGCGACTGCTCGAAGCCGCCCGCCGCGAGTCTGTTTCCCGGTTCGTGCACGTCTCGACGATCGTGACGTTGGCCCCCCACCGCCCGGCCCCGGGGGCAGACCGGTGCACCGTCCACACCCCGTACCAGGAGACCAAGCTCGCCGGAGAGCGGCTCGTCGAAGCGTATGCGGACAGCGGCCGACATGCGGTGATCGTGCACCCGACCCGGGTGTACGGGCCAGGTCCGCTGACGGACGCGAATGGCGTCTCCAGGCTGATCGCAATGTACCTGAACGGGAGACTCCGGATACGGCTCGCGGATGCCGGCGTGCTCGCGAACTGGGTACACGCGGAGGACGTGGCCGCCGGGATTCTGCTCGCCAGCCGTCGGGCTCACCGGGGGGCTCACTACGTGCTCGGCGGTCCCGAGAACGTCTCGTTCGGGGACCTGCTCGGGCTCGTGGAGGAACTGAGTGGCGTGCATCGCCACCTCCTCACGCTGCAGCCGAGGACGGCCGTGGCAGTTGGCCGCCTGGCGGAGTTGTGGGGTCATCTGGGTGGAAGCGTGTCACTCACTCGGGGGTGGGTACGCACGTTCCTCGAAGATCACCGTGTCGATATCGCGCCCGCGCGAAGAGATCTCGGCTACGATCCCCGGCCGCTGCGCCGGGGCGTCGGGGAGACCATCGCGTGGCTGCGACGAGAGGGCTTCGTGGGAAAGCGCGGGGCCCGCGTTCGAAGCTGGTTCGCTACACCTGACCCGCGCGCCTCCTGAATCGGCGCGCGGTGGGTGCTCGCGAGGTGCAAGCAGCCGTCTAGTTCTTGGCGGTGGAGGATTCCGATGATTGCCCGCGCTCGATTCAGACTCCCGGCGGCCCGAGCTCGGATCCGGAGACACCAGGCCGAGCTCATCACGCTCACTGCGATCGTGCTGCTGTTCCTGTTCTATTACCTGGCGAGAGCGGACAGCATCGGCACGTTCTCGCCGCTCCGAGGCTGGACGATCGTGACCGAGAGACCCCTCGCGGTCGGCTGGCACTTCCTCGTCTCGGCCCTGCTGCTGGGGGTGATCCCCGTAGCGGTCGCACGAGCCGTCTCGGGTCTCGGGCTCGGACGGTGGCGAGTCGGTCTCGCGACGCTCGTCGTCTGCCTCCCGCTGACCCTGCTGGCGGGGAAGGTAGGCGCCGGATCGGCCGTCATGCGCGCCGTGTATCCGCTCGACCCGACGGTGACCCGTGAGACGTTCCTTCCGTACGCCGGCCTGATGTTCCTCTACTACGGTGCGTGGGAGGTGCTCTTCAGAGGCGTTCTGCTGTTCGGGCTCAAGGATCGTCTGGGCGAAGGGTTCGCGAACGTTCTTCAGACCGCGCTCTCCGTGCTGGCGCACTTCGGCCGGCCGATGACCGAAACGTTCTCCGCCATCCCCGGCGGACTCATCATGGGTTGGGCCAGCCTCCGGTTTGGCTCGATCTGGTACGTCGCGCTCGTCCACTGGCTGGTGGGCGTGACCGTCGATTGGTTCCTGATCGCCGGCGCCTGATCACAGGCGTCCGGATCAGGTGCGTGATGGGGGTGCCCGGTCGGGGTGTCCGGTCGGCGGTGTCCGGTCAGGGCGTGGAAGCGTCGGCCACCGCGCCCGTCCCCTCGGTGTACTCCCGCAGGTGTAGCGCGATCGTCCCGAACCGGGTCGAGGTCGTCAGCTTCACGATGAGCCGCCTGTCATCGTCGCTCAGGTAGACCCTGGCGCCGGCGTCCCGTCTCAGGATCCCCATAGCCGGCAGCACCGGATCCACCACGACGGTGTTGAACCGCCCCGCGGGCACGCGGACCTTCTCCTTGCCGATCACTCGGAAGACGACCGGGTTCCCGGCCGGCTGGAAATGCGAGCCGAACTCGTATCGGGCGCCGGGCTCGAGGGCCAGGAGCCGCATCAAGTAGAGAAACGCCACCTCGTCCAGGGCTGGGTCCGGAATGGCCTCCGAACCCGGCGAGCCGTTCATAGGGACGTACGAGGCGCTCCGGTCGTCCCACTCCTCGGCACGATAGGCGCCCCGCTCGTAGTCGAGCTCGTACCGATGCCGAGAGCGCTTGTCGCCTTCATGAATCACTTTTTCGATCCCCAGCGATCGAACCGGGTCGGTGGCGATCCAGCTGGTCAGGTGATCCTCGAACTGCACGAAGGGCACGCTGGCCTCGATCCTGAGCGAGACCCGGTAGGCCGGCACGCCCCGATAGGTCTCGTAGGCTTCCACCGCCAGCAGTCCGCGACCCGCCCTGATCGCTCCCAACCCGACTACGTATTCGAGCGATTCGCCGACCGCAAAGCGCCACGGAGCCAGATCCGCGGTCTGGGAGACCGCACGGCTCGCGTCGCCGGCGACCAGGAGTGCCGGGAGCAACGGGAGTACGCACCTTCGCACGCTGGACATTTGTACCTCCCTTCAGCGGCGAGATCCCCCGGTGACACGAGGGGTGTTCCCGCTCGAAAGGTCGGCCAGCGGAATCAAGAGTGTGTCAAGCAGGCAAGACGCGGACCTCGTTGGTCAGCGGTTCTTGGAAGGGTTAGCAGTACATGGAGTTAGGGGGTTGTCCACGTCCGGGCGCCCCTCCACGTGCTCAGGCCGTGGGGGCCAAAAAGGTGTGCGTTTGCGGCCCGGTGCGCACCGTGGGTGGGGAGGGCGACGCTACGGGGCTATCGCAGGACGCTTCCCCCTCGCGCCCAGATCTCGGTCGCGTCGAGGTAGCTGAGAGGCCGGAGCGCTCCGGCCCCAAGCCGCAACTCCAGGATCGCGGCCGCCAACGCCGCTTGCCCCCCAATCGCCTCTTCCGGCTTCTCGTCTTCGCCCCAGCTCTCGAGACCGATCGAGAGGACCTCCTCGGGTGACGTGATCCTCGCTCCCTCCACCTTTACGGCTCCCGGAGGACCGGGCCACAACCACGCCCGACGCTCCTTGTGGACCTCGACCACCGCGATCCGTTCGTCCAGGATTCTGAGGTGATCCAACGTGGCGGACAGATCGGTCGGCTGCTCGGGCCCGCCTGCGAGCGTCAGACCGACCTTCCGCAGCTCCGATGCCAGGCGCTCCCAGGCTGCCGAGTCGAGAGGGAAGTCGTATAGCTCGTCGGGGTCCTCCTGCCACAGCTCCAGCTCGTCCGCTCTCGCCAGGAGCCGCTTGAACTTGAGCCCGTCCTGGACCCCGGATCTCAGCTTGACGTTGACGGTGAGCCGCGGGATCCACAGGTACCGGTCGACGACGTTTTGGGGCGGGAAGAGATCTTCGAGGCCACCGATGGTCTCCAGCAGCCTCTCGGACCCCTGACCGAAGCCTCTCCACTCCCAGTGGACTCCGAGTGCCATCTCTATACGCCTCGCGTGCCTCGCCGCGAGCGGCGAGAGTGGGATTCAGTTCCGCCACAGCCAATCGTCTCTCACCTCGTCGCGCTCCCACCAGAAGGGTTGCCGCGCCTGCGGGTGATTTCCGATCTGGTCCATGGTTTCAGCATCGTAAACACGCCCGTTCACCATCACATAACGGACGTTCTCGGATTGGTAAATGTCCTCGAGCGGATTACCGTCGAGGACCACGAGGTCGGCCAGCTTGCCCACCTCGAGCGACCCGATGTCTCCGTCCAGACCCAGGTACTGCGCGCCGTGGAGCGTCGCGGAGCGGAGCGCCTCGTGCGGCGTCATCCCGCCCTGGACGAACATCCACAGCTCCCAGTGCGCGCCGAGCCCTTGCAGCTGTCCGTGGGCACCCAGCTGCACGGTGTTCCCCTGGTCGACGAGCTTCTTGGCCTGCTGCGCCACCGCGATGTGATGATAGTCATCGTCCGGCGTCGTCTGCCGGCGTCGTGATCGGGGATCCACGACCCCGCGGGGGACGAAGTTGAGCAGCCGGTCCTTCGTCCACACCTCGCCATGCTCGTACCACCAATACTCCCCCGAAAGCCCGCCGTAGCTCACGACAAGTGTCGGCGTGTACCCCACGTCCGTCTCGGCCCACAACCGAGTCACATCCTCGTACAGGGGCGCGACCGGGATGTTGTGCTCGACCCCGGTGTGTCCATCCATGACCATGGTGAGATTGTGGAAGAAGGTAGAGCCTCCTTCGGGCACCACCAACATCTCGAGCTCTCGGGCGGCTGTCAGGACCTGCTGGCGCTGCTCCCGCCGGGGCTGGTTGTAGCTCTTCACCGAGAAGGCGCCGACCGCCTTCATTCGCCGCAGGTGCGAGCGGGCGTCGTCCAGGCTGTTGATCACCGCCTTGAAGTCACCGTCGGCCCCGTACAGGATCGTGCCCGTCGAGAAGATCCGCGGTCCTGCCATCAACCCGGCTCTCACCATCTCGGAGAGCGTGAACACGGTCTCTGTGGTCGCCGAGGGGTCGTGCGCCGTGGTGACGCCATACGCCAGGTTCGCGTAGTACGGCCAGAACTGCTGAGGTATCGGCCCGGTGAAGAAGTGGCTGACGTGCGCGTGCGCGTCGATGATGCCGGGGATGATCGTCTTGCCCGCCACGTCGATCACGGCGGCGCCCGAGGGTACGGGTATGGCATCCGCCGGCCCCAGGCCGGCGATGCGATTCCCGTCCACGATGAGCGTCCCGTTCTCCACGACCTCGTCTCCGTTCATCGTGATGAGGCGTGCGCCCACGAGTGCTACGAGCCCGGCGGGCACGTCGGTCTCGACGGTGAGCCCGATCGAGAGCCCGGCGGTGTCGGGCTCAGGGAGCTCGTCGGGGGCGCCGTCCACGAACGAGAAGGCATCCTGCAGATCGCGCGTGTAGTACTCCGGGCCGATCACCCAGTGGAGGCTCTGGCTGTCCCCGGACCAGTGCAGCGAGGTCCCCGCATCGCGAGTCACCTGGCGGATGGGGATGGACTTGGTGTCCTTGTTGAGGTCCACGGCGCCACCCGTACGTGGGAATGGCGCGACGTACGCGTTGAACAACTCGTTGAACGCCACCCACCGGCCATCGGGGCTCGGCACGATCGTGTTCGCGTACTTGAGGGTGAAGTGCGTACGCTCGTCACCCCCATCCAGGCGGACGCTCCGGTACTGCTTGTCCAGCCCACCGCCGGTCAGGAACTCGACTCGCTCGCCGTCCGGACTGAAGCGCGGCTCGCGGCCGCTCTCGCGGATCAGGTGCGATTCCCCCCCGTCGGCCCCGATCCAGTACAGACCGGTCTCGACGCCGTGAAGTGTCCCCAGGGTGCCGTTCCCCGTCCCGCGGCGGTACACGATGCGGCTGCCGTCCGGCGAGAAGCGGGGCGTGAAGTAGTATCCGGGTCGGGTCGTGAGCTTGACGGGTGCGCCACCCGAGAACGGGACCTTGTAGATGGCGCCGAAGTCGGCGTCGCTCCACGTCGTATAGGCGACCCAGCGGCCGTCGGGGCTGAGGGCGGGCTCGTGCTCCCAGTGGGCGTCCTCCGTCAGCCGGGCAGGAGCGCCGTCCGGGAGCCGCTTCTTCCACAAGTGGCCCAGCGCCCCGAACAGCAGCCAATAGCCGTCCGGAGAGGTGAGAACCTGCCGGATCATCTTCGCCTCGAAGCTCTCGGGTCCGAGCTCGACTGGAAAACGGACCGCGTCGGTGACCGTCTGCTCGACCTCGGCTTCGAACGGGATACGAGTCGCTTCGCGCGACCCGACGTCCAGCCGCCACAGTCCCCCCTGCGCCCACAGCACGAGGCTCAACCCATCCGGTGTCCAGGCGTAGTTGGGGTACACGCCGAAGATCGCCCACGCCTCCTGTTGGTCGTGATCGAGCCCATCCCACAACGGGGTTTGCGCACCGGTCTCACGGTCGTACAGGTAGAGCACGCTCTTCGTCCGCACCCGTCGGACGAAGGCGATGTGTCGGCCGTCGGGCGACACTTCGGGACGCGCGGCTCCGCCGGGCCCGGTGATCAGGTTCCGCAGGTCACCGGTCTCCCGGTCCAGCCGGCGGACCACGTAGATCTGGCGGTTCGGGTCCTTGTTGTACTGAAAGGTCGAGCCACCGCTCATGTCTTCGCTGAAGTACACGTAGCGGCCATCGGGGGAGACCTCGGGCTCGCCCGCATCCTGCTGATCGTTCTTTCGTTTCGTGAGCTGTAGCCCGCTTCCACCGCTCACGTGGTACATCCACATCTCGCCGGCGCCGAGCGATCGCCCGCTCGTGAAGTGCTTGCGCGCGATCACGTACTGTCCGTCCGGGGTCCACGCCGCGTTGTTGAGCAGGCGGAAGTCCTCCTTCGTCACTTGCCGGGTCTCCGAGCCGTCCGAATTCATGACCCAGATGTTGTCGCCACCCGCACGATCGCTGGTGAAGCTGATCCGCGCGCCGTCGGGGCTGAACCGTGGCTGAACATCGAAGACCGGACCGCTCGTGAGACGCGTCGCGGTCCCTCCCGCCATGGGCAGGGCGTAGATGTCGCCGAGCAGGTCGAAGACGATCGTGGCTCCGTCGGGGCTGACGTCCAGGTTCATCCACGTGCCCTCCGACGTGGTGAAGCTCACGGTCTTCGTGGGTCCATGAGCCGCCGTCACGTCCCACTCCTCGGAGTCCTCCTGCTCGGATTCCGGTACGGAGTCCGCGGCGGCGGGTTCTTGTGCGACGAGCCCGACCGGCCCGGGTCCAGTGGCTGCGAGCGCGATGACCCCGATGATCGTCGGAATCAGGGTCCTCGGACCGTATGTGCGAGCCAGCGACCGTACTGACATCGGAAACTCCCTGCGTTGGTGACAAACAGCTGCCTTGCAGATCGCTCGAGCTCCTCAGCGACCTGTTTTCGTTGCCTTAAGTTTCACCCGACCGTCTTCGCGGGCGAGGGGGGGCGTCCCACGGTGGCGGAGACAGGGGCACAGGCCGAAGTTGCTCGTTTCCCAGATCATCTCTGTTCTCCGGGGGCGATATGAGTGACACCGGGCGTCGAACATTCCTCAAGCAGTCCACGATCGCGCTTTCGGGGCTGGCGGTGGGCGCGTGTTCCGGGCGGGAAGACGAGCCGAAGGCCGTTACGATCGATGCGGGGCTCCTGCGGGCGGTTGGTCGGCTCGTCCTCCCGACAGAGTTGGGCGAGGGCGGCGTGGAGCGAGCCGTATCGGGCTTCGAGTCGTGGCTCTTGGAGTTCGAGCCCGTTGCGGAGTTACCGCACGGGTACGGATCGCCGGAGGTCCGCTATGGACCTCCAGACCCCGGACCCCGCTGGGGTGCGCAGCTCGAGGCACTGGAGATCGAGGCGAGCAAGCGCTTCGGGGCCGGGTACGCGGAACTGGACCAGCTCGGGCAACAAGCGTTGCTCGAGCGCCAGCTGGCGGCGGTCGCCGCCGCCCCGGAAGAGCTCCCCGGCCAATCGGCGCGTGCGGAGCATGTGGCCGTGGGACTGCTGGTGTGGTTCTACGGCTCTTCAGACGCGACGGACCTGTGCTACGGACGCCGCATAGGCGCATTCACTTGTCGGCCCCTAGCGGCGGCACCCGAGGAGCCGACGCTCCTCGGGGACGGGACGTAGGGCCGACTCCATGCCCCGTGTGATCGAGACCGACATCTGCATCATAGGCTCGGGCATTACCGCTGCCATGGTGGCCGAGAAGCTCGCGGACGAGCGAAGCGCGTCCGTAACGGTGCTCGAAGCGGGAGACCGCCCCATCCCACTGCGCGAACGCGCCCACTGGTGGCAGCGCTATGTGAGGTACGGCGAGAGTCCCTGGCCGGACGACCATCTGGATGGTCAGGACGTGATCGGCCGGCCGCACGGCTACTCTCCGTCCTTCATCGTAGGAGGGCTGGCCATGCACTGGGGAGCCGTCACGCCTCGCTTCTCCCCGGAGGATTTCCGCGTTCGCTCGCTGTACGGTATCGGCGACGACTGGCCTCTGAGCTACGAAGAGTTGGATCCAGCCTATCAGGAAGCCGAGGAGCGCATGGGCGTGGCGGGCGAGCCGGGGCCCACCGACCTGGACCCGCGTGGCGCCCCCTACCCGATGCCTCCACTGCCGCTCACCTACAACCTCGTCCGACTGAAGGAGTGGGGTGAGTCCGGCGGGACGCCGTTTTGGGCGATGCCGTCGGCGAAGAACTCGATCGCCTACCGCGGCCGGGCCGCCTGCTGCCGCAACGACACGTGCTGGCCGATCTGCCCGGTGGGTGCGAAGTACTCACCCGATTTCACGTTCGAGGCCCTCGAGGAGACCGGCCGGGCCCGACTTTACACACGAACGCTTGTCAGACGACTGGTTCTCTCGGATGGCTCCGATCGGGTGGAGCGCGCCGAGGCCGTGGACCGCGACGATCCCGAAGAGCCGGTTCACGTCCATGCCGCCACCTTCGTCCTTGCCGCGGGGTATGTGTGGAGCCCGCACCTGTTGCTCCTCTCCGCCGACTCCCGTTTCCCCGATGGGTTGGCCAACAGCTCGGGTCTGGTCGGGAAATACCTGGCTGGACATAGAGCGGTGAGTGGATTCGCACACGTGTCGTTTCAGCTGTACGCAGGGATGGCGAACCAACATAGCCTGGTGTCGCAGCGCTTCATGCGATCCACTGAGACTTCCCGCTACCTTCGACACGACTTCCGGATTTGGGAGTCGGCGGTGGGGCGCGAGCCCAGGCTTCGAGACGAGGATGGCCGCCTGCTGTTGGGGGACGATCTGCTCGAGGATTGGCGGGCACGCGCGCTGGGTGGCGGATCGGCACGGCTCCGCGCCTACTACGACGTCCTCCCCGCCCGGGAGAGCGAGCTGACTCTGGACCCGGCAGCCCGCAACCCGTGGGGGGATCCGCTCCCCAGCGTCCGTTTTCGGGACGATGCCGACTCAACGGCGCTGCGGCCGTACAGCGAAGAGGCGATCGGGGAACGGTTCCGCTCGGTGGCCCGCGCGGGTGGGGGAGAGGTGGTCTCGATCCGACCTGGAAGCTCCCAGGAACACCCGGGCGGTGGGTGCCGGATGGGCGACGATCCCTCGCTCAGCGTCGTGGACCGATTCGGGCGCACCCACGACCACGAGAACCTGTTCGTTGTGGGGGCACCCACGTTCGTCACCGCAGGGTGCACCAACGGAACACTCACCATGGGGGCTCTCGGGATCCGCGCGGCGGCGGAGATCGGACAGGCGTTTCCTGCGCGCGCGCCGTGAGATGCACTCGAGGTCGTCGGTTCGCGCACGGCCAGACACACTCGCGTCGAACACGACCTCGTCATTCAGAGAAGAGGACACCGAGCATGATCAAGCCACGTTTCCCGCTGCGGATCGCGGCCACCCCGGCCGCGGCGATTCTCGGACTCGGGCTCGGTGCCGCGTGCGGCCCCGCCCTGGAAGAGGGTGAAGAGCCTCAAACAGCCCTCACTCGAGAGACCGTTCTCCAACCCCGGACTATCGTCCTGCGCCCAGACCGGATCCTCGACGGCCGCGGGAACGTCGTCACCGGACAGGAGGTGATCGTGCAGGACGGGCTGATCATGGGACTCGCGGAGACCGGCCAGGGCGGCCGCGGGGCGGTCTACGACCTCTCCGGTACCACGCTCCTCCCCGGCCTGGTCGATACGCACGTGCACCTCGGGTGGCATTTCGATCGCGAGACGGGGCGGATCCATGGGGAGAACCCGGAGGAGAGCCCCGAAGAAGAGATCCTGTATGGGGTCGAGAACGCGTACGCGACCCTCATGAGCGGCGTGACGACGACGCAGAGCGTTGGGGCACCGGTCGATGCGTACCTGAGGGACTTCCTGGCTGCGGGGGGCGTCCCGGGACCCCGAGTGTTCACTTCGTTGCGAGCGGTGACCGCGGGCACCGGAAGTCCCGACGAGATCCGCGCATTCGTGGACAGCCTTGCCGAGGCGGAAGCCGATGTCGTGAAGATCTTCGCCTCCGCCAGCATCCGGGACGGGGGCGAGCCTACCCTCAGCGAAGATCAACTGGTGGCGGCGTGTGGCCAGGCCAGCTCACGCGGTCTTCGCACGCTCGTGCACGCGCACGGCCCGGAGAGCGCCCGCCGGGCCGTCATGGCCGGGTGCACCCAAATCGAGCACGGCGCGCTGCTCGATCGGGAGACACTGGAGCTCATGGCCGAGCACGGCGTGTATTTCGACCCGCACATCCACCTGGTCTTCCAGAACTACTTCGACAACGAGGAACGATTCCTCGGTGTCGGGAACTACACGGCCGAAGGATTCCAGCAGATGCGGAACGCCGTCCCCACGGCCCTGGCCGCGTTCCGCGAAGCGCTGACCGTGCCTGGTCTCGACGTGGTGTTCGGGACCGACGCCGTGGCGGGCGCCCACGGGCGGAACTGGGAGGAGCTCGCCTATCGGGTGACCGAAGGGGGGCAGGACCCGATGGAGGCCATCGTATCCGCCACGAGTCTCGCAGCGCGATCCATGGGTCTCGAGGAGCAGATCGGCGCCGTGTCCCACGGCCTGCAGGCCGATCTCATCGCCGTGGAGGGCGATCCGCTGGGGGACATCGAGATGTTGAGCCGCGTCGTGTTCGTGATGAAGGGCGGGAAGATCATCCGTTACTTTTCGAGTCCGTGAGCCGCATTCAGGATCCGGAATCCTTCTCCGCGTCCTCCGCTCGATCTGGAGCCTACTGAGCCCAGTGCCTGCAGGATTCAGAGCCTGATGATAGCGGCCAGTATCTTCTGCCCATGCCGGTCACGATACGCTGACCGAGAGGTTGAGCCGGGTCGTTCGGAGGTGGAGGATGGGACACGTTTCAGTTGAAACGTATTCCCGGCTTTCGTGTGGTGACCGCGCCTGTACGGCACAGCCGCATTCCGCCGCTTCGGTGACCGGGAGCTACAACTTCTTCAGGTAGAGGTTGCGCCAGCGGACCTTGATCCCGCCGCCGTCGTGGATCTGGAGCGCGATGGAGCCGGTTGCCTCCCCGATGCGCTCGTCTCTCAGGTCGATCATCTGCACCCCGTTGAGCCACGTGGTGACGCGATCGCCGGCCACGCGGATCCGCATCGCGTTCCACTCCCCCATCCGGAGGACCGGGTCCAGCTCTGGATCGGGCTGGATCAGCCAGCCGCGTCCGTAGGACTCGTAAATGCCCCCGGTGTGTTGACCCGGCGGCGCGACCTCCGCCTGCCACCCCGTGATCCGGGTCCCCCGCAGGTGCGACCGGATGAACACACCGCTGTTTCCGTTCGCCTCCTGTCTGAACTCGAGCGTCAGATCGAAGTCGCCATACGTCGCCTCGGTCGCCAGATAACCGTACGCTTCGTCCGGGCCGCTCTCGCACACCAGCTCGCCGTCCTCCACGTACCACCGCTCGGTACCATGGACCTTCCACCCGGAGAGATCCCGCCCGTTGAACAGAGGGACCCGCTCGGCCTGTGCTCCGAGCGCACCCGGGCGTGAAGCGACGAGCAGGCAGATGATCAGTAGCCACAACGCGGGGCCAGCCGGGTTGGGGTCGGTGCGATCGGTCATGGGACGAAAACTCCGATTTGTGGCTCGTGGCAACCTCGACCGCAACATGCGCGCGCCCTGGAAAACCGGCAATTCGCCGCACGGGGAGAGTCAGACGGCCGAACGTCCGGCTCGAATGACGAAAGGTCACCCACGAAGACGTGCGCCCCATCGCTTGCCCACTCCTCATGCTTTCGACGAACTTGGATACTCGGAGAGCAAACGACCGAGAGGGTGCCTATGGAGCTGAGCACACTGGCCAACCTGGCCGAGATAATCGGCGCCGCCATCGTGGTCGGCGGTGTAGCCTTCGCCTTCGTTCAGCTGGCCCATTTCCGCCGCCAACGGCACGAAATGGCGGCGCTCGAGCTGGCGCGCTCGTTCGAGACT
>JBDHHV010000126.1:0-10686 GCA_039589195.1 Gemmatimonadota bacterium
AAATCGGATTTAAAGATATTAATATCGAAATTATGAGCAATATCGCTTCCCTTGGCAAGCTCCCACGGCGAGCTCGCCCGGCCCGGTCTCCGGGCCCACAGTGTTTTCGACGCGAGCCCGGGCGAGCGGTCGCTACGTGGGTCCTGTGCCAGTCACTCTCCCGGCACCTGATCCCGCACCCAGGTGAACGCCGCAACGGTCGCGGGCAGGCCAATCGTTCCGGCCGAGAGCGCCACCACCTGATCGAGCGCCTCGGCCGGGATCCCCTGGGCGATCGCCTTCCGCACGCTCGCGTGCACGGAGCCCTCTCGCATGGCGCCGATCGCTATGCCGAGCTTGACGAGTCTGACCGTCTGTTCGTCCAGCGGGCCGTCCCGCCCCGCCTCGGCGATCAACTCCCAGGCGCTGCCGAGGTGCGGGTATCGGTCGACGAACTCGTGGTGAGTACCCGGTGCCTTCGGCAGGTCGCTCATCCTGTATCCCCTCGGAAGGTGGTGAAGACTACTCATGCGAGCCTGGGGTCCGCCGAGAAGCGCCTCGGACAACCTCGGTCTCCGCGACTTGTGGTAGATAACGCCCTCCACCCTCGAATGGTAGACGTCGCGAACAGAGGGCGGCCGGCTTGCGGCGACCCGGCTGGTGTCGCACCGTGCCTGGCCATGAGACCCATCCGTGATTCCTCGGTGTCGATCGCCTCGATCGCCCTCCTCGTGACGGTGTCGGCCACCGGGATCCCGGTGTGGGCCGAGACCGATCACGATGAACTGGGTGCGCACATCGAGGCCGGTCACGGCGGGCACGGAATCGGCCTCGCTCGACAGGACCTGAAGATCGAACGAACGGCTCCCCTCGCGACTCCGCTCGCGGCGGCACCCGCGGTACGCTTGGAGCCGGCACCGCCACGGGTGCATGCACCCCCACGCCCGTCTCTGCACAGGCTGCGGAGTCGGGCGCCACCTCAGCTTCGACCGCGCGC
The DNA here is from genome assembly GCA_039589195.1 of Gemmatimonadota bacterium. Classification (GTDB taxonomy): domain Bacteria; phylum Gemmatimonadota; class Gemmatimonadetes; order Palauibacterales; family Palauibacteraceae; genus JBDHAC01. Next base: position 977 of record JBDHHV010000126.1, read on the forward strand.
TCCTCCACTCTCCGCCTGAAGAAGCCTGCCGCCATCGGCGGCCGGGTCCGACGGACCCATCTGCCCGGAAGACAAACGAACAACAATGCGCGGCCAGCGCGCTCCCGTTCAGCATCGGCGGCCCGACAACGTCGCCGGGCGGTGGGAGATGGAGGCGCGAGTGGATGTGACATACCGCTTCAGACTCGGGGGCCTGATCATCGCTCTCTGCATCCTCCGGTGGGGTGAGTTCTCACCGGTGATCGCTCAGGAGCCGGCCAGACGCGTGTCTCTGGCACAGACGGTCGCGCTTTCCCGTGAGAACAGCCTCGGTCTGCGGCTCGCGCGGGCCGAGCTCGAAGAACGGCTCGGCAGCGCGAGGCAGAGCCGCGCGTACTTCAACCCCACGGTGACCGTGTGGCACGAAGCCCTCGACGGGGCTCTCGACGGAGAGGCTCGGGACTACGAGGAGACGCTGCTGAGCCTGGACCAGACCGTCGAGTGGCCAGGCCGGACCGCCGCACGGCTTAGAGGCGCCGCAAGGCGGATCGATTCGGCCTGGGAGCGGTTCTACGCCGACAGCTTGAGCCTCGTGTTCGAGGTGCACCGTACCTTCTTCGAGGCCGCTCTCGCCGAGGATGAGGCGACGATTCTGGCGGAAACGACGGGCCTCTTGCGCGAGGCCATCGCCGATGCGGAGACGCGCTTCCAGGAAGGAGATCTGTCCGGCTACCACCTGCAACGCCTGCGGCTCGAGCTGGCGCGCTACGAGGGTGCGCTCGCCTCTGCGGAGTTGAACCTTCACGCGGCGCGACGAACGCTGACCAGGCTCCTGCAACCGGAGGTCGACGGCGAGATCTTCGCTCCGGATTCGCTTCCACGCTCCCTCCCTCCTCTCGTTTCCGAGGTCGAAGCGCTGAGCGCAGTCGGGGTCCGCCCGGACATCGCCAGCGCTGCGCTGGACGTCGAGGTGGGACGAGCGGCCGCGCAGGCCGCCTCCATGCGCTGGATCCCCGACCTCACGCTGAGCGGTGGATACAAAGACCAGTCGGATGGTCTCTCGGGTCCGGTAGTCGGTGCGTCTCTCAACCTGCCGCTGCTCGACCGGGGGCGCGGCACAGCCCGGGCCGCCAGGGCGCGACACGCGGCGTCGGAGACGCGCCTCGCACTCACGCGTCGGGTCGCCGAGCTCGATCTCACTTCGCGTCACGCCCGGTACGCGTCGGCTCTTGATCGCTCCGATCGTGTGGGCGCCGCGCTGCTCGGGGATGCGTATCTCCTGCTGTCGGCCGCGAGGGTGAGCTATGCGGAGGGCGAGATGACCCTGCTCGAGCTGCTCGATGCCGTGGATGCGGATCGCGACGCACGGCTCATTGCCTCACGGCTCCGGGCGGAGGCCTGGATCGCCTACTTCGATCTGGTGCGTGCCATGGGCGGCGAGATGCCGCGACGCTCCGAGGGAGAGATCCAATGAGAGGGAATGCGGAAATGAAGTGGCATGCGGGAATGAGCTGGCATGCGGGAATCGTGCGGACGACCATCGGGCTCACCTGGCTGATCCTCCTGGCGCAGCTGGGCTGCGGAAGCCCGGGCCCGGACGTGGCTGCCGACGAAGCGGAGCCAGGGGGAGGTGGGGTCGTGACCCTGTGGACGGACGCGCTCGAGCTGTTCATGGAATACCCGCCCCAGATCGCGGGGCAGCCGGGGGACGTGTGGGCCATCCACTTGAACTTCCTCGACAGCTGGGAGCCGGTGCGGGAGGGGAGCCTCACCCTGCGTCTCGTGGACTCGAGCGGGCAGGAATGGACGTTCGAGGAATCGCAGCCGGCCCGCGCCGGGATCTTCACCCCTGTGCCTGTCGTCTCGGCCGCCGGCGAGTACACGGTGAGCATGGAGCTCGTCCACCGGGGCCAGACCTATCCCGTAGAAGTCGGGGCGATCCGGGTCTACGGAAGCCAGGCCGAGCTGCCCGAGCCGGAAGAAGAAGAGGCGGGTGGAATCCCGTTCCTCAAGGAGCAGCAGTGGGAGGTCGATTTCGCGGTCGCCCTGGCCGAGGTCCACGAGGTCCAACGCACGGCCCGCGTCTCGGGCGAGTTGATCGTGCCCCCGAACCGGGTGGCGAGAATTGCTGCTCCGCTGTCCGGGCTCGCCCTCGGCGGAGGCACTGCCTCATGGCCCACCATCGGAGCCCGAGTCCGCGCCGGCCAGACACTCGCGACCCTGGCCCCGACGGATACCGACGGTTCCTTCGCCGCCCTCCGCGGGCGGGTCGAACGGCTGGAACGAGAAGTGGCCCGCGCCGAGCGGCTCTACGCTGCCGAAGCCATACCCGAGCGCCGGCTGGTCGAGGCTCGTCACGACCTCGAGATCGCACGCGCCGCGTTCGACGCGATAGGGGGAGACCAAGAGGGCGCCTACACGTACCGGGTGCGGAGTCCCATCGCGGGCGTGCTCACCGAGCGGCAACTCTCGCCGGGCCAACGGGCAGCGGCTGGGGATCACCTTTTCACGGTCGTTGATCCACGCACGTTGTGGCTCGGGCTCCGGCTGCCGGCGACGCTGGCGGGCCGGGCATCGGAGGTCACGGGAGCGACGTTCACCGTCGAGGGTGGCACGGCGGTGCACCAGGCCACCCGGCTCGTATCGGTTGGCGACGTGATCGACCCGACCTCCCGCACGCTGCCGGCTACCCTCGCGGTCGAGGACCCGGATCGTGCGCTCAAGGTGGGGATGCTGGCGCAGGCGCGAGTGTGGCTCGGCGATCCGACGAGCGGCACCGCCGTGCCGGCGGATGCTGTCCAGGATGAGGACGGCCTCGCCGTCGTGTACGTGGAGATCGGCGGCGAAACGTTCGAGAGACGGGTCGTCAGGCTCGGCCCCACCGACGGCGTTTGGACGATCGTGACGAGTGGCGTGCTCCCGGGTGACCGGGTGGTCACCCGCGGTGCGTACCAGGTCCGGCTCGCCTCCCTCGGAGATACCGAGGATCTCGGCGCCGGCCACCAGCACTGAGGGGTGGCCATGTTCGATCGACTCGTTCGCTGGTCCCTCGAGAACCGCCTTCTCGCCGTCGTGGCGGCCGGGCTCGTCCTCATCGCCGGGAGCTTCGTCGCGGCGACCGCGCCGGTCGACGTGTTTCCCGACCTCACCGCGCCGACGGTCACGATCCTCACGGACGCACACGGGATGGCCCCTGAGGAAGTGGAGGCCGTGGTCACGTTCCCGATCGAGACGGCGGTCAACGGGGCCACCGGTGTCCGTCGAGTGCGATCCAGCTCGGCCCAGGGAATCAGCATTGTGTGGGTCGACTTCGATTGGGGGACGAACATCTTCCGGGCCCGGCAGGTCGTCACCGAGAAGCTTCAACTCGCCGCCTCGCAGCTGCCCGAAGACGTGGACGCGCCCGTGCTCGCGCCGATCACCTCGATCATGGGCGAGATCATGCTGGTGGGGCTCTCCGCGCCGGTAGCTCTCGAGATGGAGGCGCGGACGCACGCCGACTGGACCATCCGCCGGCGCCTGCTCGCACTACCCGGCGTAGCGCAGGTCGTCCCCATCGGCGGTTGGGTCAAGCAGTATCAGGTCACCGTCAACCCTGACCGGCTGCGGGCGTACGAGATCAGTCTGCACGAGGTGCTGCGAGCAGCGTCCGAGGCCAACCGCAACGCCGCGGGCGGCGTCTACCGGACCGATGGTCGGGAGGTGCTCATACGGGGCTTGGGTCGAGCTCGAAGCATCGATGACATCGAGGCCACGGTCGTCGCGACCCGCGGTGCGACGCCGATTCTCCTGCGGGACGTGGCGGAGGTCGAGATCGGCCCCAAGGTCCGGTTCGGGACCGCTGCGGTGAACGCGGAACCAGCGGTCATCATCTCGATACAAAAGCAGCCACTCGCCAACACCCTCGAGCTCACCCGGCGTATCGACGAAGAGTTGGACGCGATCGAGTCTGAATTGCCGAGCGGGATCCGCGTCGAGCGCGAGATCTTTCGGCAGGCCGACTTCATCGAGCTCGCCGTCGACAACGTCGTCGCCGCGCTGCGAGATGGTGCGATTCTGGTGATCGTCGTTCTCTTCCTCTTCCTGTGGAGTTTCCGCACGACCGCGATCTCGGTGCTCGCCATCCCACTCTCGCTGGCCATCGCCGTACTCGCGCTTCGGGCGATCGGTGGGACGATCAACACGATGACGCTCGGTGGGATGGCGATCGCGATCGGTGCGCTGGTCGACGACGCGATCATCTTCGTCGAGAACGTCTTCCGGCGCCTCCGGGAAAACCGACTCCGTCCGGAAGCCGTCCGGAAGCCGGCGCTCGATGTCATCTATGCGGGGGCCCGCGAGATCCGGGCACCTATCCTGAACGCCACGTTGATCATCACGATCGTCTTCGTTCCGCTCTTTTTCCTGTCGGGGGTCGAGGGCCGGATGCTCAGGCCGCTCGGGCTCGCGTATATCGTCAGCATCCTCTCTTCGTTGCTCGTGGCGGTGACCGTGACCCCGGCCCTGTGCGCCTACTTGCTCCCCCGAGCGCGATTCCTGGCGCGAGAGCGCGAGAGCTGGTTGGTCGAGCGGCTCAAGGGCGCCTACGAGCGGACGCTGAGGGTCACGCTCGCGGTGCCCCGGCTCGTGTTGGCAGCCGCGGCGTTGCTCGTGGCCGGGACACTGGCCATCGTGCCGTCGCTGGGTAGCGGCTTTCTCCCCGAGTTCCAGGAGGGAACGCTGACGGTTTCGACGGTCACGATGCCGGGCACCGCCCTGGACGAGGCGGATCGGATCGGCGCGACGATCGAGAGGAGGCTTCTCGGCCACCCCGCGGTTACCTCCACCGCCCGGCGGACGGGGCGCGCCGAGCTGGACGAGCACGCGCAGGCCGTAAACGCATCCGAGATCGACGTGCGGCTCGACCTGACCGAGCTCCGGCTCTCACGGGTGATGGAGGAAGTGCGCGACCGCCTGGCCGGCCTTCCCGCGACGGCGGTGACGGTGGGACAACCGATCGGCCACCGGATCGACCACATGCTGTCGGGGACCCGGGCGGCGATCGCCATCAAGCTCTTCGGCCCCGACCTGCGGGAACTGCGGGATCTCGGCCGGGCGGTGCGCGATATCGCCGAGACGGTGGAGGGAGTCGTGGATCTGTCGGTGGAGCAGCAAGCGGATGTCCCGCAGATTCAGGTCCGGGCCCGGCGAGATGCAATGGCGAAGTACGGAGTGACTTCCGCGGCTCTGGCCGAGGTTGTCGACGTCGGCTTCAGCGGCGAGATCGTGTCGCAGATCCGTGAAGCCGAGCGGGTATTCGATCTCGTCGTCCGATTCGACGAACAGGTCCGAGGCTCGGTGGCTCGAATGGCCGAGGCGCTCGTGGACACGCCGCTCGGCCCCAAGGTGCCACTCGGGGAGCTCGCGGTGGTGGAGCCGGGCAGGGGGCCGAACACGATCAACCGGGAGAACGTCCAGCGGAAGCTGGTCGTCAGTGCGAACGTCGCCGGGCGGGACGTCGGCGGCGTGGTGGGAGAACTGCGTGACCGGATTGCCGCAGAGGTCGCGTTGCCGCTGGGGTACCGGGTCGAGTTCGGGGGTCAATTCGAGAGCGGTCGCGCCGCGACGCGCGCCATCACGATCCTCTCGATCTTCTCCCTGGCGGCGATCTTCCTGATCCTTTTCCAGGAATTTGGCAACCTGAGGACCGCCATGCTCCTCCTCGTGAACCTGCCTCTGGCGCTCACTGGTGGAGTGTTCGCCGTGCTTCTGTCGGGCGGGATCATCAACGTCGCCACGCTCGTCGGATTCATCACGCTGTTCGGGATCGCCGTCCGGAACGGCATCCTGCTGGTGAGTCGCTACGTGGATCTCGCCCGCGCGGGCTCGTCTCCGCACGAAGCGATCACGCGCGGCAGCTTGGAACGGCTCAGCCCGATTCTGATGACCGCCCTGACCGCGGCGCTCGCCCTCGTCCCGCTCGCGATCGGCCTGGGCGAGCCGGGCAAGGAGATCCAGGCGCCACTGGCGATCGTCGTGCTGGGTGGCTTGTTTACCTCCACCGCCCTCAACATGGTGGTCGTCCCGGCGCTGTTCCTTCGCTATGGCGGGCTTGAAGGCAGCCGGCCACGCAATCGCACCAACCCCGAGATCGGGAGGTCGTCATGAAACGAAACGCGCTCTTGACCGCCGTGCTGCTGATCGCCGCAGCCGGCTCGCTGCTGGCGCACGACATGTTCCTCAAGCTGGAAACCTTCTTCCTCGCGGAGAACACGAGCGTCGCGATCCAGCTGATCAACGGGACGTTCGACAAGAGCGAGAACCCCATCACGCGCGACCGGATGGCCGACGTGACCATCGTCATGGGCGATGGGTTGGTGACGAAACCCTCGGAGTCGGCGTGGCACGACCACCCGCGCTCCTCGTGGCTCGAGTTCGAGACGGGCGCGGCGGGCACGTACGTGGTGGGCGTCTCGACGAACCCGACGGTGTTCGAGCTTTCGGGCGAGGACTTCGACGGGTACCTCGAGCACGACGGTGTGGTGGACGTCCTCGAGAAGCGGAAAGCCGAGGGCACGTTCGGCCAGACAGCGGTCGAGCGCTACTCGAAGCACGTCAAGGCGATCGTCCAGGTGGGTGATGCCCGCACGAACACGTATGAGCACGTGCTCGGGTTCCCGGTCGAGTTCATCCCGCTACAAAACCCCTACGAAGTGGGAGTCGGCGACACGTTCCAGGTGCTGTTCATCAAGTACGGCGAGCCGATCGCGAACCAGATCATCTACGCGAGCCATGAGGCGTATCACGGCCACGCAGAAGGCGGCGGCCACATCGAGGCCGTGAGCACGCGCACGAACGGCGAGGGTGTCGCGAGCTTCCGGGTGTCCGCGGAAGGGAAGTGGTACGTCCGCACGATCAACATGATTGAGCCGGATGACGAAGAGGCGGACTACGAGTCGAACTGGGCGACGCTGACGTTCGAGATTCGGTGACCCGTCGGCGGGCCCCACTCGCGGCACTCGCCCACCGGGTGGGGCCAACCGTTCTTGCAGAACTGCCGGGCGGCACGACTCCGGACCCAGCCGCGCACGATCGGCTGCGGTGGAAGCCCGGTACTAGTTTCCGTGTATGGTCGGTGTTGTCGGATGGGTTGTTTTAGATGGGGCTGAGCGTCACGAACCTCGCTATCGTTCGATCTTGTCCCGCAGAAGTCGCTCCATTGCGGCGGAATCGCCGCGTACCATCTCGCCACCTGGAAGGGTGTCCAGCATCGAATCTCCCACAGCCGAATTCTCCAGGGCTCGGACGATCGACATCGAATCCGTCATCTCCACGGACTCTCGCATGTCTCGCTCCCTCGCACACGCCGGAGCCGTAAGCACGAACGCGGCGAGGAGCCCGATCGATCCGGAGGTTAGACGCCGCCGAACCATGGATACCCTTTGTCCTCCCAGTAGCCGCCCGGCTTCTCCGCAGTGAACGTCACGCGCGTGAGGTACTTCGCGAGCTTATAGCCGAGCTTGTGCGGCGCATAGACCCTCAACGGCGCCCCGTAATCCGGCGTCAGATCGCTATCGTTGAACTCGTAGGCGAGGATCGTTTCTGGGTGCAGCGCCGACTTGAGGTCCCAACCCGAATAATAGCCCGCGTCGAAGGAGTCGAACCGGACGTATCGTGCCTCCGGTCCGAGGCCCACGATCTCGACGATCGCACTGAGGGGTACGCCGGTCCAGGTGGCGATCGCCGACCACCCCTCGACGCAGTGGTGCTTTACGGTGTACCGCGATCGCTGGAGCTCGCGAAGCCGATCGAGCGAGAACCTGGTCGGGGTTCTCACTAGGCCGCCGACATCCAGCGTCCAATCGTCGAGATCGTCGACGGCCGGTGTCATTGCACTGATGTGGTACGCTGGGAACTCGCGTGATCGTTGACGCTCATCGTACTTCGGCGCCAAACGATCGTGCGAGAGGAGGGCCTCGCTCAGCCAGTCGTTGAAGCGAGCTGCACTTCCCTGAACCGGTCGCAGCGCGCGGCCGCCGTCCCACCCGCACGCGCCCGCCAGAGCCGCCACCCCGGTGACGAGGAATCCCCGGCGGTCCATATAGTCACGGCTCATCGCGAGTGAACCTCCCCGAATATCGGCCCGTGATCATCGCCCGGAGACTCGCCCGATCCACGGCGAATACCAGGATCACGTGGACGAGAGTGAACCCGACGAACACCCATGCCGTCCAGAAATGCCAGTAGCGCGATGCCTGGAAGCCGCCAAAGACACCGGTGAGCCAGGATATTTGAACGGGTTTCCACATCGCCAACCCGGTGAGCATGGCGAGCATACCGAGGCCGATCACACTTGTGTAGGCGAGCTTCTGGAGCGCGTTGTGCTTTCCCTGCGGGGGATGATCCTTTCGGATGCGTACGTAGAACTTACCCATCTCGATCGCTGGTTTCAGGTCCGAGATCCTGAAGACCAGCTTCTTCCATTCTCCGGAAAACGCGAGATACGTCAGGTAGGCTCCCCCGACGATGAGCAGGGGCCACATGAGAAGGAAGTGCCAATTGATGCCGCCCGCGAGCCAGCCACCAAGGCGCGACCACTCCGGGAAGACGACATCCTGGAATTGATTTGGCCAGAACGGCCCGCCACGTTCTCCAAACCGGGGATAAGCACGGTAAATCTGAAGCCCGCTCGTGACCATGCCGAAAACGAGGACGAACGCGCTCCAGTGAGTGAGCCGGACGAGCCAGTGGTGTCGTCGCATCACCGGACAGAAGCTCAACGCCAGGGGTTATTACACAGGATCTTCCATCACGGCCTCATGGAGTCGCGCATCATTCCCTCGCCCGACTCATCCATCATCATCGTGGTATCGGCGGGCATGCTGTCTCGCGCCATCCCCGACGAGTCGTCCATCATTTCGGACTCGTCCATCATTTCGGATTCATCCATCATCCCAGACTCGTCCATCATGCCGCTTTCATCTTGCATGGCGGAGTCATCCGACATCTCCTGAGGGCCGCAAGCCAACATCCCCGGTATCATCAGCGTGACGATCAGCTTTCTCATTGCCCGGCTCCTGTGTATCGATCGAATCGAGGGAGCGTCCATCTGCTCCAGCACCTTGACCCTTCCGCCTCGACTAAGCTCAGATCCATCTTGAACCACCACATTATAACCTGTCAATAGTCAATCAGCGGTTATGCTTGCCGTGCTCGCCCGTCCGGTGGCCTACACCCCTCGGCCTGCCGACGGCAAGGCCTGCTCGTCAGGTGAGATTGCCGTCCGGACACCTCCCGATGCCCGGACGGGAGAGCGAGATCAGTGGACAACCATGCCGTTCGCGGTGGACGGTAAGCCCGAGATCCCTGGAAGGGCCGTGAGGCTTCCATCAGGGCCGATGGCGAAGACACTGATCTCCTGAATGCCGAAGGCGAGGACGTAGAGATACCGCCCTCCCGTGCTGAAAGCCGCGTCGAGCGGCACGCTCCCCGGCCCGGTGACGCCGGTTCGACCGTCCGGGTCGAGCAGGTCCAGCGCACCATCGTGCCCAATCCGGAACCCGGACACGCTGCCGCTGCCCGTGTTCGTAGAGTACGCGTAGCCTCCGTTCGCCGAGATGGCGATCCAGCACGCCGCAGTCTCCGTCGTCGGCACGGCCCCGTCGATCGTCAGGACGCTCCCATCGGGAAGGACCCGGTAGGACGAGACCGTGCTCGCGTCCACGGCTCCACCGAAGGCCTCCGAGACGATC
>JBDHHV010000127.1:0-10491 GCA_039589195.1 Gemmatimonadota bacterium
ATCGCGGCGAGATCGGTATCGCTCAAGCGAGTGTTCTGTAGGGCCGCGACGTACACGCGCGAGCGGTTGTGGGCCGATGCGATGGACACGGCGGCATCCAACAGGGCGGCGCGCAGCGCCGGATCGGACAGATCATGCTCCGTCGCCGCGACGAGGAGCTCCGCGAGCTGGTGATCCGACTCGATGGTCTTCGCTGCCTGCAGCACCGTCGCGAGCTCATCGGGTCGCAGACCCGGCTGCTCTAGCACTACGCCGTACACGCGACCCTGCTGGTGGTCCGATCCGAGCGTTCCCGCCGCCCGCAGGAATGGCTCGCGGAGCCCCGACTCGAGTGGGTAACGCTCCGCGAGCGTGACCAGGATCTCCGCCATTTGATGGTCGGATTCGATGCCGGCGGCTGCCGACTCCAGAAGCACCTCGAGATTCTCGCCATCCAGATCTCCTCGAGAGAGAGCCGCGCCGAATACACGTCCCTGCTGATGATCGGATTCGAGCGAGCCGGCGGCCCTGAGAAACTCGTTCCGGGTGGCAGCGTCGAACGAGTAGTTGGCGGCCGCCGCCATGAGGACCTGCCCGAGCGCATGGTCGGACTCGACGACGCGCCCCGCCACCTGAAGGGTCCCCCTGACCTGCGCCGCCGTCAGACTCCCTGTCTCGAGCGCGATGCTCAGGTACCGGGCCTGCCCGTGCCCGGACCACATCCGCTCGACCTCGGCCAACAGACCCCCGGGGCCTTCACGGCGAAGGATCCAGGCAGCCCGCTCGTCGGCCATGAAGCTGCTGCCACGGAACAGGTCGAGGAGCGCGGACTCGAGCCACCTGCGGGCGGTACTGTCGAACGGCTGGTCACGTCCGTCGACCGACCACGTGTAAGAAGGAGCTCCATCACTGCCGGGGCGCGCCTCCAGACGCTGCCGAATGCCGCGTCGCGCCACCTCGATACGCAGCATTCCACCGCGGGATAGGGTCGCGATCGTCGAGAAGTCGTCCGTGAAGGTGATCTCCCCCTCGATCCGGATCGACGATGTGCAATCTCCGTACTGGAGCTCGATGATCGTGAGGTCGTCGTCTCGGATCTGACTGCTGCGTCTGCCCTCGCCGTCTGCCGGCCGGCAAAGGACCGCACCCTCCTGCGCCGTCGCGGAGATCGCGATCTTCCCACCGAGCGGTACGTCGCTCTCTCCGGCGGGCGATGGGTCCTCGGGAGATGGCAGCGGCCCGCCCGGCGGACCTGCCGGATCGCCGACTTCCCGGCTCGCGCTCGGGGACCGAACACTCTCCAGCGGCGGGGAGTCACCCGTCTCCAGTGCGGCTGGCGCCTCTTCGCCGGCGCTCGGAGCCACCCCGACCGGCGTCACCGCTGCGAGCGACAAAGCGAGCACGGTGGCAGCTCCGGCTGAGCGAAGGATGTGCGGCCGCGTGATCGCACTGCGGTTCCGCGTATCGTCCAGCAGCGCGATCAGGCGGTCCCGCAGGTGGTCGGGACGAGCCATGCCGAGCGCCACGGCCTCGGCGCGGCCACCCGATCGGAACGAGCGGGCCAGGTCGAGCAGATCCCTCGCGTAGTCGGGTGCTTCGTGACCGCCGGCGAGTACGAGGTCGTCACAAGCATGCTCGCGCTCGAGCCGCATCTGTTGAGCGGCGATCCACGTCAAAGGGTTGAACCAGTAGATCGCGCACAGGACGTGAGCTCCGATCTGTGCCAGGTAGTCACGCCGCTTCACATGCCCCAACTCGTGTCGCAGGACCGCTTCGATCCGCCAGGCCCGCCAGGACTCGGCACTCTCGGGGAGGAGCAACATCGGCTTCAGGATGCCCCATGTCATCGGGATGGAGTCATCGTCTCCCAGAAGCAGGCGGGGTGCGCGAGCGAGGTCGAAGTGCGCGGACAGGATGTCCGTCATCCTCGCGAGCCGGCCCCTGTCCAACTCGATCGCGCGGCGCGCGATCAACCGAAGGCGGACCATGCCGAGCAAGAGCGACCCGAGCACGATCAACATGCCGGCGAGCCAGACGCCGAAGATGAGCTCGGCGCTGCCCAGAGCCGCTCCCGGGGCCCCGGGGCCCTGGGGCGGCCCGCTTGCCGCAAGGGACAGGCGCTGATCCTGGAGTCCTCCCGGCACATGCGAGCCGTCGACGCCGGACTCGGGCGACTGCGGAGCTCGGGTGGCGCCTTCCACGAGGGCGACGCGCCCTTCGAGTGCGTATAGTCGACGCTCGACCGCCTCGGTTCGGGCGTCGAGCCCCCGGGCCTGATTCTCGAGCCGGTCCGTCCGCAGCTCGAGGCCTGCGACGCGCTCGGCATCACCGACGCCCAGAGCCCCGTACAGACGATCCAGAGAAGCGTCATCTGCAGCCGCGTCGGCCCATGTGCGACCCGCAGCGTCCACTCGGACCTCGTCGGCCCCGCCCGCCGCGACCTGCGCCGCAGGGCCCGCCGGCCGGTTCGAGACTTCATGAGCGGCGGGGCCGGCGGCCCTCTCGACCGGCACGAAGGCTACTGGAACCTCGAGGGCGGGGGTCACGCGGGAGAGGATCGGCATCGCCAGCGCACCGGCCACGGCGACGCTCCACACCAGGTGACGCTCCGCCGCGGATCTTCTTCGGATCACGGCGCACACGCCCGCCGCGAGCAGCAGCAACGCGGCCGATTTCAGCGACGCATCCACGACGATTGGAAGTCCGTGGCTCGAAAGAGGCTGAATCAGGGAGGTAAACGCTTCGAACATCACTTCCTCTCTTCGCGCATACGTTCGATGAGCTCCGCGAGATCATCGAGCTCGGCCTCGGTCAGGTCCGTCGAAGCGCGGTCCAGCAAGGCCGCGACGGTCTTGCCGGGGGACCCCTCGAAGAACGTGCGGACCATCCGCTCCATCGCGGATTCCCTGTCCTGTTCCGGATCGATCGCGGGGCGGTAGGCGTACCGGGGGCCGTCCTGCTCGTGCGACACGTGGCCCTTTTCCTCCAGCCGGCGCAGCATCGTACGAACGGCAGAGTAGCTCGGAGCATTGGAGAGCTCCCCACGAACGTCGGAAACGCTCGCGTTCCCGAGGCGCAACAGGACGTCCATGATCTCACGCTCTCGCCGGCTGAGTGCCAATTGCTCGTGTCGGAGCACCGCCTACCCTCCACTCATGAATGTTACAAATGTAACCGTATGCTACAAACGTGGCATCGACGCCCCCGGGTGTCAACCCCGCCCACCGCGGGCGACACGTAAAGCCCGAAGTCCTCTCTGGCGCAGGCGACGCTAGACCTCATACGGTTCAGGCGTTCGAGCCCGATCTTGTCAGGAACCCGGACCGGAGGTCAACGTGGGGTCGATCCGTGTCGATCTCGAGGGGAGCGCGGGCGAGCGTCTCGCCGCTCGCCTGGATATGCCCGTTGGCGGTGCGCCGCTCGCATACGCGCTGTTCGCGCACTGTTTCACTTGCTCGAAGAACCTGAACGCCGTCGTTCACATCGCCCGCGCCCTGAACCGGGCTCGGATCGCCGTGCTGCGCTTCGACTTCACCGGTCTGGGGGACAGCGAGGGCGACTTCGCGGACACCAACTTCTCGTCGAACGTCGCCGATCTGGTCGCCGCCGCCCGCTACCTCGAAGAAGCGTACGAGGCTCCGAGTATTCTGATCGGGCATTCGTTCGGCGGCGCGGCCGGGCTGCGCGCCGCGAGCGAGATCCCCAGCGTTCGGGCCGTCGCCACCATCGCCGCTCCGGCGGACCCCGGTCACGTCGCGCATCTGATCGCCTCGTCCCGTGACGAGATCGAGGCGCGTGGCGAGGCGGATGTGGTGATAGCCGGCCGGCGGTTCACGATCCGCAAGCAGTTTCTCGATGATCTCCAGGCGGCCCGAATGGAGGAGTCGATCGCCGGGCTGGGATGCGCGCTCCTCATTTTCCATTCCCCGGTGGACTCGATCGTGGGCATCGAGAACGCGGAGCAGATCTACAGGGCGGCGCGACACCCGAAGAGCTTTATCTCACTCGACCGGGCGGACCACCTGCTGGCGGACTCCGACGACTCGGTGTACGTGGGGGCCATGCTCGCGGCGTGGGCCGCGAAGTACATCGACGCGGCACCTGAAGCGGCGGAGGAGGAGAGGGATCGGGAGAAGAGTGTCGTCGTGCGCACCGGTCCGAAGGGATATCGCACCGAGATCCTGGCGGCCGGCCACCCGCTGGTTGCCGATGAGCCGGTCTCGGTGGGTGGCAGCGACACCGGTCCCAACCCGTGGGGTCTTCTGTTGGCCGCGCTCGGGGCGTGCACGACGATCACCCTGCGCATGTACGCGGACCGGAAGGAATGGCCGCTGGAGGGGATTCAGGTGGCGCTGCGCCATCAGAGGATACCCGCCGCGACGGGGGGAGCGTCGGGCGCGGGAGGCGGAGTCGTGGACGAGATCGAGCAGGTGGTCGCCCTCGAGGGCCCCCTGGATGAGGCTCAGCTCGCTCGGCTGTGCGAGATCGCGGCACGGTGCCCCGTGCACCGCACGCTCGAGCGGGGCGCCAACATCATGACGGTTCCCTCGGGTGACCCAGGCTCCTGCGGTCCCGCCTCTTGATACTCTTCGCTCAGCCTCGGTCCGGCCCGGGAGTGTGGGCCGGAAGCGGATTCGGCAACGAACGAGCCGCCATCCGCGGGTCGAGCTCCGGCAAGACGCCCGCAGGCTCTCCCCCTGTTTCCAGAGGGGCCTCCCCCCGCGCGAGGGTGAGGAAATTGGCGAGTAGCCGATGTCCCCCCTCCGTGAGCAGGGCCTCGGGGTGAAACTGCACGCCCCAGACGGGGTGGTCCCTGTGGGCGAGGGCCATGACCTCGCCGTCGTCCGTCCGTGCCGTGACTTCGAGACCCTGCCCGGGATCGTCCGGATCCACGACCAGCGAGTGATATCGAGTCACCCGGAGTGGGCTGACCAGTCCCGTGAACAGGCCCCTGCCGGCGTGCTTCACCGCCGACAGACGCCCATGCATTGGCTGGCGCGCCCGCAGCACGCGGCCTCCATAGGCTTCGGCGATGCACTGGTGGCCCAGGCAAACGCCGAGAACGGGAATCCGGGCGCCGGCCGATCGAATCAGCTCGACCGAGACGCCCGCTTCGGCCGGCGTGCACGGCCCGGGCGAGATGACGATCGCGGACGGCTCGCGCCGCTCCAGATCGAGGGCGGTCGCCTCGTCGTTTCGCAGAACCGCGACCGTCTCCCCCAACTCCTCGAGGTAGCGGGCGAGGTTGAAGACGAAGGAATCGTAGTTGTCGATCAGAAGGAGCATGTTCGCTCGCTCACCAGGTCGGTCCCTCCGTTGCTCCCCCACGGCCGGTGGGTCCGGAAGCCTACCGCGCCCGAGCGCCCGCGGCGAGCCCGGGCATGAAGACCCCTGCGGGCCCGTGGACAGCGGGCAGAGGAGGCGACAGCGCGCGCCTCTTCGTAGCGATCCGGTTTCCCGAGTCGCTGCGAGCGGCGGTGTGGGACGCCGCCTCGACGCTACGCGAGGCCGGTCCCCTGGTCCGCTGGACCCCCGCCGGCCAGCTGCACATCACGATCCGCTTTCTCGGGGGCGTGCCGATCCGGTCCATCGGGGGGATCGACGAGGGTCTCCGCCGGGCCGCCCGGGGCTGTGCGGACTTCACCCTGCGACTCGGAGGGGTGAGCGCGTTCCCGTCGCTGCGCCGGCCACGCGTGCTGTGGCTCGGGGCCGAGCCCCGGCCGGAGCTGTCGACCCTGTACTCCGCGGTCGAAACAGCCCTGGAGCGGTGCGGCTTCGATCCAGAGGATCGCGCGTTCAGGCCGCACGTGACGCTCGGTCGAGTCAAGCGTGGATCGCATGGTGGATCCGGGCCCCCCGATGTGTCGGCGGAGTTGGCCCGCGCCGCGGAGGCCGTCGGGTTTCGTGCCGAGCTCGAGGTGAGCCACCTGTATCTGATGAGGAGTCGGCTGGGGCCCGCCGGCGCGACGCATACCGTCGAGGGCGAGTACCCGCTCGGTCGGGCTGATCCTCCAGCGGCCTGCTAGTGTACCGTCATGGGACGGTGCACTACAACCTGTGTTACCGTCGGGATCGTGATAGCTTGCGTCCCTGTTCGCCATCGACGGGAACGACTCCGGCTCTCGCGAGCGCTGCCCCGGGTGGCACCGGATGACGGTTGAGAGATGATTCGAGATTTCTTCGCCTGGATCGGCTGCCTGACGTTCGTCGTCGTCCTCGTCGTGGCGGGCTGGCTTTACCGAGAGGACATCCAGGCCTGGTTGACCCAAGGTGACGAGATCGTGATGTCGGAGCCGAGCGCCGAGCTCGCGATGCGAGCCGAAGAGAAGCTCGACGCGATCTCGGATGGCACGGCGCGCGGGGAGGTGCGTCTGAGTGAGATGGAGCTCCAGAGCTACGTGCAGTTCCGGCTCGCGGAGCAACTCCCGGCGGGCGTGACGAACCCTGCTGTCGATCTGCGGGACTCGACGGTCGCGGTGAGCGCCTCCCTGGACCTCACCAGACTCGAAGTGGCCGGCGACGAAGTCGCCATGCTGCGGCGTATCATGGGTGATTCAGCGACGGTCCAGACCGAGCTGTACGCGACGGTCGGGGCTCCGGGGGAGGGGCGTATCGACGTGCTGAGCCTGCAGGCCGGCGTCTTTCCGCTGCCGCCAATGCTCATCGGCAGAGTGTTGGAGGGCGTGGGACTCCGGTCCGAGGGCCGGACTGCGATCCTGGAGATCCCCGCGGATGTGGAGTCGATCCGCGTCGAGAACGAGGAGATCGTCCTGGTCCGGCAGCGGTAGCGCCACACGCGCCGCTCGAGTCCGGGCTCCACGGTTGCGATGAGGCCGCGATGACCCGCGTCGCCAACGTGCCCCCGCGGTCCACAAACGACGGGCCGAAATCACCGATCGAAACCGGAACGGTGTTTTATCGTTCATAGGTAGGGAAGCCAAACGCTCGATCTTTGGCGGCCCGCTGGAGTTCCTCGGCGGTCTGCCGGGCCTCGTCGGCCGATCGAGACGAACATCTGCGGATTCCGATGGTAGGAAGCGGCATGCTCGACGAACACGTGCACATGGAAGACGCGACCGACTCGGACCCGACCGAGGAGCGGCGCAGCGGGGCTGACCGGCGCACTTCGCGACGCGGACGATCGCAGTCCGTAGGTCGCTGGATCTGGGAATGGACCAAGTCGATATTCATCGCCCTGGTCCTCTTCCTGTTCGTGCGCACGTTCATGGTCGAGGCCTTCCAGATTCCGACCGCCTCGATGGAGAACACGCTCCTCGTCGGCGATTTCCTGCTGGTGAACAAGATGGTCTACGGGGCCGAGATCCCGGGTACGGAGATGCATCTGCCCGCCCTCGATGCCCCCACTCGCGGTGATGTCGTCGTGTTCGAGCCGCCACCACGGGCGGGGCAGGCGCCCCGGACGAACTACGTAAAGCGGATCGTCGGCGCCCCCGGGGACACGTTGGAGATGAATGGCGGCCGGCTTTACGTGAACGGCTCCCGAATCGACGAGCCGTATGTGAAGAACGGCAGGCGAGCCAGTGACGTGCGCTCGGCGGCGTTCACCTGGCAGCAGGCGTACCTGGTGTCCGGCCAGGGGCGTGCCTATCACCCTACACGGGACAATTGGGGACCTATCTACATTCCTGCCGACAGCTTCTTCGTTATGGGAGACAACCGCGCCAACTCGGAGGACTCTCGCTACTGGGGGTTCGTGCCACAGAATGCGATCAAGGGCCGGCCGATGATCGTCTATTACTCGTACGATCGACGCCACCCGGCGCCGATGCCTTGGCTCACGGAGATCCGCTGGGATCGGCTCCTCCAAACCATCAAGTAGGGGTTGCCAGCACTCTCTTCTTCCCACCTCCGGCACTCGCGCCGGCGGCACAGGAGCGGTCGTTGGTCAGACTTTTCGAGCGGTACCTGAACGACATCGCCCGGCACCCGATGCTCTCGCGGGAGGAGGAGGCCGAGCTGGCCCGGCGCAGCCGCGCAGGGGATGACACTGCCCGCCACCGGCTCGTGAGCGCGAATCTTCGTTTCGTGGTGTCCATCGCCAAGCGTTATCGCCACAGCGCCGTTCCGCTCGCGGACCTGGTAAACGAGGGGAACCTCGGGTTATTGCGCGCAGCGGAACGATTCGATGAGACGCATGGCGTTCGCTTCGTGAGCTACGCGATCTGGTGGATCCGTCAGGGGATGGTGCGGGCCATCGCCCGGGACGCCGAGCTGAACGGACGCAACGGGGCCTCGCGGCGTGTCTCGTTGGACCAACCTTTGACCGCGGCGAGCACCGCCCCCCTCCAGGAAGTCGTGCCGGACGAACGCTGCGAGGCTCCGGAAGAGCGGGTTATGCAGAGGGCATTGCGAGACGCGGTCGACTCGAGCCTGACCGATCTGCCCGAGCGGGAGCAGCTCGTCCTGCGCCTGTACTACGGCCTGGATGGGGCCCCCCCGTACACCCTGGAGGAGGTGGGCCAGCGTCTCGGTGTCACCCGCGAGCGGGTACGACAGATCAAGGAGCGGGCGCTCGCGCGCCTACGTGCCGGCGCCCGCCGGCATGGACTCGCCGCCTACCGCGGAAACGCACCGTTTTGAATTGACTTTCCTCAACTCCACGAATACCTTTGGGGGCTATTAGATGCCTGGGTTGCCGCCCGTGCCGGGCGGCTTTTTTTCCGTTGGGAGCAGCCTGGTCGTAAAGGATCCATGAAGACCTATTCGGTGAAAGCGGGCGAGATCCAGCGCGATTGGTACGTGGTCGACGCCAGAGACCAGGTGCTCGGGCGTTTGGCGACCGAGATCGCCCACGTGCTGCGCGGAAAACACAAGCCCACATACAGCCCGCACCTCGATGTGGGTGACTTCGTCGTGGTCGTGAACGCGGCCGAGGTTCGCCTCACGGGGAAGAAGGCGGAACAGAAGGAGTACTTCCGTCACAGCGGATTCATGGGCGGCGAGCGACTCATCCCGTTCCGCCGCATGATCGAAAGATACCCCGAGCGGGTGATTCGGTTGGCCGTGAAGGGGATGCTGCCCAAGAACACGCTGGGCCGGCAGATGCTGAGGAAGCTCAAGGTGTACGGGGGGGCCGAGCACCCGCACGCACCGCAAAAGCCCCAGCCGTTCCAAACACGTCTGCAGTAACGGTACGAGGATAGCTTGGCGACACTAGAGCAGGTTCAATCGGTCGGACGACGGAAGCGATCCGTGGCGCGTGTAACCATGCGTCCCGGGAGTGGACAGATCCGGATCAACGGCCGTTCGGCCGACGAGTACTTTCCCCTCCTTCGGCACCGCTCGGCGATCGAACAGCCGCTGCAGGCCGTCGAGGCAGAGGGGATCTACGACATCACCGTGCGCGTCCGCGGCGGCGGAATCACCGGACAGGCGGGTGCCGTTCGACTGGCCGTGGCGAGAGCGCTACTCGGATTCGATGAAGATCATCGCACCACGTTGCGCACGCATGGTCTCCTGACGCGGGACCCGCGCACGGTGGAGCGGAAGAAACCGGGACAGCCGAAGGCGAGAAAGCGCTTCCAGTTCTCGAAGCGCTAAGCATGGGAGAGGCGGTCTTTGCCGCCGTCCTGCAAGAGAGTCGATGGAAAAAGTCCTGACAGAGACGCAGACGGAAGTCGGATTGAAGGAGCTCCTTCGCGCGGGCGTCCACTTCGGACACCAGACGCGCCGCTGGAACCCGAAGATGCGGAAGTACATCTTCGCGGAGCGTGGTGGCATCTATCTGATCGACCTCAAGAAGACTCTCCAGGAGTTGGAGAGAGCGCGGAGGCTCGTCCGCGATACGGTGGTCGGTGGTCAGACCGTGCTCTTCGTGTGCACGAAGACCCAGCTCGCACCGATCGTGCGAGAGGAGGCTACGCGCTGCGAAGCCTTCTATGTAACCGAGCGGTGGCTCGGTGGGATGCTCACCAACTTCCAGACGATCAAGAAGAACATCCGCCGCTTGAAGGATCTCGAGCGGGGCGCGGAGGAGGGTTCCTTCGAGTTCTACACGAAGAAGGAGCAACTCCTGCTGAGCCGTGAGCGCCTGAAGCTCGATCGATACCTGTCCGGTATCAAAGACATGACGCGGGTCCCCGGCCTCGTGTTCGTGGTCGACGCGAAGAAGGAAGAGATCGCGGTCCGCGAGGCGAACCGCCTCGGGATACCCGTCGTGGCGATCGCGGACACCAACGCGGACCCGGATCTGTTGACGGTACCGATCGCGGGGAACGACGATGCGATTCGGTCCGTCTCGCTGATCACCGGGGCGATCGCGGACGCGATTCTTGCGGCGCGCCGCGAGAAGCCGGAGATGGCCGAGGTCGATGAAGCGGCGGAAGCGTACACGTATTCGACCGATGCACAAACGGTCGAGGACACTTCGCGACCGCAGCGAAAGCGCCCCAAGCGGCGTCCGCGGCCGGAGGCCATCGCGCAGCGGCTGCACCATGGGCCGGGTGAAGGCGAGGAAGCCGAGGCCGCCGCCGATGCCAAAGTTGATGCGGG
>JBDHHV010000128.1:0-10341 GCA_039589195.1 Gemmatimonadota bacterium
CCCCAGGTCCGCAGCTTCGAAAGGCCTGACGAGCGTGAACAGCCCGACGTGCAGGACCACCGCGCTGATCAGACCCATCTTCGTCCAATTCGTGCTCGACGTCTTGAACAGATCGTTCGCGGTCAAGCGGACGCCGCCGACATCCTTCTCCATGTGCCCTACTCCCGCTAGCGTCTTGGCCGTGAGGCGCGTTGCTCGAGCCGTGTGGCGAACGTTACGCGCACCGCACCGGCCGCCTGCAGCTCCTCCGTGATCGTATTGATCTGGAAATACGGGACGTCCCGATCGCCCCGGAGCGCGACCACGATCTCCCGGTTCTCGGCATAGATCGGGCGAACGATCTCGGAGATGTCATCGTACGGTGTAATCCGATCGTTGATATAGACATCCCCGTTTCGCTCCACCCAAATGTGGAGGACGTTCTTCCGCTTTTCGTCGATCTTCTTCGTGGCCTCGGCCCCCACCCAATCGATCTGCCGCTTCTTCTCCTTGCGGAAGACGGTGGTCACCATGAAGAAGATGAGGAGCAGAAACGCGATATCGGCGAGCGACGACGTGGGGATCGCGCTCTCGGCGCCCGACTTCCTGTGGAAGCCCGTGTCCTTGATGGCCATCTATTCCTCCAGGACCTGGAGGGAGATACGCTCCGCTCCCGCGAGCTTCACCTCGTCGAGGACGTTGATCATGTGCCGGTAAGCGGCCTCGGGATCTGTCTTGATCGCCGCGATCAGCTTGTCGTTCGCGACCAGCTCGGAGCGCAGGATTCCCTCGACCTCTCGGTACGACACGACCTGTTCCTGTTCGCTCTCGCCGCGACGCACGACGACCCGACCGTCGGCCTGTACGAGGAAGAAGATGATGTTCTTGGGCGAAACGTCCTGTTCCTCCGCCTGCTCGGGCAGCACGATCGGGAGGCCCTTCTCCTCGTTGAAGACCGTCGTCGTGAGGAAGAAGATCAGTAGCAGGAACGCGATATCCGCGAGCGAGGCGGTCGGGATTTCGTCCGAAACCCGAATCTTCCGTTGCATAATCGGCATCTGATGGTCCTTCCTGTCGCAGCTTCGCCTGCTGCCGCGCTTCCGGCAGCCCGCCGACTCTTACTCTCGCTTACCCTTGCTGGCCCTCGATGCTCCAGATGAGATCGAGCACCTTCTGGGTGCCAACCTCCATGTCTGCGATCAGCCTGTCCACGCGGGTCACGAAGTAGTTGTATGCGACGTTTACCGGGATCGCGATCGTGAGACCGGCCGCCGTCGTGATCAGCGCGACCTTGATCCCGGCCGCGACCAGACTCGGGTCTACCTGGCCGGCGATCTCGATCGCCTGGAAGGCCAGAATCATCCCGATCACGGTGCCGAGAAAGCCCAGCATCGGGGCCACATTCGCGATGGTGGCGAGCACCGTGAGGCCCCGCTCGAGGAAGTCGAGCTCGATCACGCCCGTGGTGCTGATCGCCTTCTGGACGTCGCTGCTGGTGTGGCGTTCCTTGACGCGGCGCAGACCCGCGAGCAGGATCGCGGCCACCGGCCCACGCGTGTGGTTCGCCTTTTCGATGGCCTCTTCGACGCGGCCGCTGACGCCCAACTCTTCGATCTCGTTCAGCAGCCCTTTGGACTCGCGGTGCGCGATCCACAGCGTCCAAGCTTTCGCGATGATGACTCCCAGCGCGATCAGCGAGCAGAGGATCAGCGGGTACATCATGAAGCCGCCGTCCCTGAAGAGGGTCATCAGCTCGTATTGGTTGCCCATGTCGCCTGCCTGTGGATGACCGCGGGCCGTGGGATGTGGTCGGCCTCGCCAGAACACACGTCTTTCGTACAGGTCCCGCCCGAATACCAGCGTTTGATTTTAGGTGGCCCGCCGCGACCCGTCAAACGTCGGTCGGCCCCGCCCCCTCGCCCCCGGGCTCGCTTCCGACGGCCCGTTCAGGACCTCCGGAGCCGCCGGCAGACTCGGGTTTCGGCGCTTGTGGTCGCGTGGCGGTCCCGGCCAAAGCGTGCGACTCCTGTGGTGGCGTCGTGATGACCAGGTCGCCGTCGGGGCTCGCAAGGTGGCCCAGCGAGTGTTCTCCGCTCTCCAGCGAATCGCGGGTGCCTTCGGCGAACTCGTCTTCCGCGGCGAGCCGCGCTTTCAGTTGCTCGGGTCGGAGTCCGCGCCGCAACACCCCACGCCGAGCGAGCGAAATCGCGCTCGTCTCCTCGGATACGACGACAACGAACGCATCGGTCTCCTCGGACAACCCCAGGGCGGCGCGGTGCCGCGTGCCAAGCGTCTTGTCGCTGATCGGGTACTGCGTCAGGGGTAGGATCACGCCAGCCCCGATGATCTGGTCACCGCGCACCACGACCGCCCCATCGTGCAGGGGCGTTCGAGGCGTGAAGATCGTCGTCAGCAGATCGGCGGATACCTGAGCTTGAAGCGGGGTCCCCTGGCGCTCTATGTACTCCTCGAGGTCCACCTCCCTCTCGACGGCGATGATGGCGCCGATCCGGGCCCGCGCCAGCCGGGCGGCGGCCTTGGCGATCTCATCGGCCACGACCCTCTCGCGCTCCTCGAGGCGCGTCAGGAAATCCAGGACCCGGCTCCTCCCGAGGCGAGCCAGCGCGCTGCGCAGCTCGGGTTGGAACACCACGATGAGCGCGAAGGCGCCGTAGGTGAACACTTGCGAGAGGATGTAGCCGATCAGCTGAAGCTGAAGGAGGCGAGCCAGGAGGTAAACGCCGACGAGCAAGACGAGGCCGAACAGGATCTGAAACGCCCGCGTTCCCGCCCACAGGAGCAACGCCCTGTAGATGAGGTATGCGACCAGCAGGATCTCGATCAGATCCTTCCAGCCGATCTGCAGGAACCGGATGTACTCGATGACGCTCTGCATCGCCTATGCTGTTGGGGTTTCCGGCTGGCCGGCCGCCACCACCGATCGCCGGTCGCCGGGCCGCGCCTCGCCCGGCACTGTTTCGCGTATCCGATACGCGATCTCGAGCGCACGCCGGACCTCACTCACATCATGCACCCGAAAGATGCGCGCCCCGCGTTCGAGCGCCATGACACATGCGCCGATCGTTCCTTCGATTCGGTCGTCCGTGGGAGCGTCCAGAAGCTGCCCGATAAACGCCTTGCGGGACGGACCCACGAGAATCGGCCGTCCCAAGGCGGCGAAGGCGTCGATGCGGGCCAGCAGCTCGAGGTTCCCCTCCGTTGACTTTCCGAATCCGATCCCCGGATCCAGAACGACCTGTTCGGGTCGGCACCCGGCCTGGACGGCGCGGTTCAACGCTCGCTCCAGGAACCTGCGCACATCACCCACCAGATCATCATAGCGGGTATCCGTCTGCATGGTACGCGGAGTGCCCCGCATGTGCATGAGGACGAGCCCCGCCCCGCTCTCCGCGGCCAGCTCCGCGAGGCGAGGATCCGCGTGCAAGCCCGAGATATCGTTGATAATGGAGGCGCCATGCGATAACGCGCGTCGAGCGACCTCGAACTTCGTCGTGTCGACGGAAAGCGGTGCTCCCAGCGCCGACGACCCGGCGATGACGGGCTCCAGACGGTGCCATTCCTCATCCGCGTCCACCGCCTCCGCACCAGGACGCGACGATTCGGCCCCGACGTCAAGCAGATCGGCGCCCGACTCGACCAGCTCGTGTGCCCTGTCGATCGCCGCTTCTGGGTCCCGGTAACGGCCACCGTCCGAGAACGAGTCCGGAGTGACGTTGAGGATGCCCGCGATCAGCGGCCGGTCGGTATGCAGAACGTGCTCGCGAAGCCACCACTCTTGCGGCGACGCTGCATGGGAATCCGGCCGGTCCGGACGGCCCACCCCGAGCTCCTGGGGCGGCTCGCGCCTAGGCGGGCGCTGGGGCAGGTTCGCCCCCTGTCCCCTCGAGCGGCGGCTCCTTGGCGGGGGCGAGCTCGGGCGTCTGGGACCCGGGCTCCAGCGCCGGCTGGGGAGCGAGACTCGGGATCGGGGGAAGCTGCTTTCCTTCCTCGAGAAGCTTGATGTCGTCGGCGTCGAGCGTCTCGCGCTCGAGCAGAGCCTCCGCGATTCGCTCGAGCAGATCTTCGTTCCCCTCGAGCACGGTCCGCGTCGCCTCGTACGCATCGTCAAGGATGCGTTTGACCTCGAAGTCGACGAGCTCGGCAGTCTTCTCGCTCACTTCGCGCCGCTGCGAGATGTCGCGTCCCAGGAAGACCTCCTGCGCCTGGTCTCCAACCGCCATCGGACCGATCGCGGGTGACATACCGAACTGCGTCACCATCCGCCGGGCGAGGTCCGTCGCTCGTTCGATGTCGTTGCCGGCTCCGGTAGTGATCTTGGTCTCCCCGAAGATCATTTCCTCGGCTACGCGACCACCGAAGAGCATCTTGAGCTGTCCCTGCAACCAGCTCTTCGTGTAGTTGTGCCGGTCCTCCTCCGGGAGCGAGGCGGTGATCCCGAGCGCCCGTCCGCGAGGGACGATCGTGACCTTGTGGAGCGGATCCAGTCCGGGGACCCGGATCGCCACGACCGCGTGCCCGGCCTCGTGGTATGCGGTGACCTTCCTCTCCTCCTCGGAGATCACCAGGCTCCTTCGCTCGGCACCGAGCATGACCTTGTCCTTGGCCCGCTCGAAGTCATCCATGAACACCCGGTCCTTGTCCTGCCGGGCGGCCAACAAGGCGGCCTCGTTCACCACGTTCTCGATGTCGGCTCCCGAGAGACCGGGCGTTCCCTTCGCGAGGATCGGCAGATCGACATCCTCGGCCAGAGGGATGTCCTGTGTGTGGACGCGGAAGATGCCCTCCCGTCCCTTGATGTCGGGGCTGTCCACCACGATCTGTCGATCGAAGCGGCCCGGGCGCAGGAGCGCCGGATCCAGCACGTCGGGGCGGTTCGTCGCCGCGAGTAGGATGACGCCTTCGTTCGATTCGAAGCCGTCCATCTCCACGAGCAACTGGTTCAACGTTTGCTCACGCTCGTCGTGTCCGCCGCCGAGACCGGCGCCCCGGTGGCGGCCCACGGCGTCGATCTCATCGATGAAGATGATGCACGGCGCGTGAGTCTTACCTTGCTCGAACAGATCGCGAACCCGCGAGGCGCCCACGCCCACGAACATCTCCACGAAGTCGGAGCCCGACATCGAGAAGAACGGACGAGCCGCTTCTCCCGCGACAGCGCGGGCCAGCAGGGTCTTCCCGGTGCCTGGCGGCCCGATCAACAAGGCACCCTTCGGGAGGCGGCCACCGAGTCGGCCGAACTTCGCCGGGTCCTTGAGGAACTCGATGATCTCCTCCAGCTCCTCCTTCGCCTCGTCACAACCGGCCACGTCCGCGAACGTCACCTTGGGCGTGTCGCCCGTCAGGAGCCGTGCTTTGGACTTCCCGAAGCTGAAAGCCCTCGATCCGCCTGCCTGCATCTGGCGGAAGACGAACAGCCACAGTCCGATGATGAGCACCCACGGTAGCAGCGAGATCAGGAGGGTGACCCAATTGTTGCCGCTGGGTCTCGCGTGGACCTCGACACCCTGAGCTTCGAGCTCGTCCAGGAGCTCCTGGCTGATCTCGGCCGGGAGCAGGGTCTGGAACTGATCGATCTGCGACTGGTCGCGTTGGAGGGGGCGGTTGAGCTGACCCTCCACGCGCAGGCCGTCCCGGATCTCGAGGGATTGAACGTTGTCCTCGCGGATCTGGGCGCGGAACTCTGTAAAGGTCAGCTCCTGCTGCTCCCGACGGCTACTGTCCATCAGCTGCAGGATCGCGATCGGGATGAGCACGAGGAGCGCCCAGAACGAGGCCGTCCGCAAGAAGCGGTTCAGCCTTCCTGTCGACTCTTCCTTCTCGGGTCCCTTCGTCTGCATGCTCACTACCTCCGGCCGATCTCTAAAGACTCGCTATGAACGGCAGGTGGCGGAAGTCCTCCGCGTGGTCGAGACCGTAGCCCACCAGGAAGTCGGGCGGTGCGTCGAAGCCCAACCAGCGCGGCTCCATGACGAGATCCAACGCGATGTGCTTGTGGAGGAGCGCGCATACTTCCACGGAGGCCGGCTCGCGTTCGCGCAGACTCTGGATCAGCCGGTTGAGCGTCGTGCCGCTATCTACGATGTCCTCGACGAGGATCAAGTGCCGGCCGCGCATCGGCGCACTGGGATCGTACAGGAGCTTCACCTCGCCCGACGACTTCGTGCCCTTTCCGTAGCTCGACGCGACCAGGAAGTCGACGTGGATCGGACGGCGGATCCACCGCACCAGGTCCCCGAGGAACACGAACGAGCCTTTGAGCAAGCCGAGGATCAAGAGATGTGCATCGGGCGGGTAGGCCGTCGTGATCGCTTCGCCCATCTCCTGCACGCGCTTCGCGATCTGATCTTCCCCGAACACCACCCGAGACATCTCCCGGCCACCCGTGAACTCCCGGAAGGCGACGTGCTCCGCACTCTCCACGGTCGCACCATCGGTCTCGGTCTCAAGCGTCTCGGAGGTCACTGACTCCAATTACGAAACTCTCCTCGCCAAGCTGTGCGTCGTCCATGCGGGCCTGGGACAGTCCCGCCACCCAGGAAACACGGCCGTCCGCGGCCACCAACACGGGCACCGTGGCTCGCCGTGAGCGGGGCACCCGATGCTCATTGAAAAGCTTCTTCAGCTTACGCGATCCTGCCCGGGTCCGAATCCGGTCTCCCGGACGTGGCCCTCGGAGCCGTAACGGAAACCGGAGCGAGTCCAACGGCAACCTTGCCACCCAGTCGGCACTCTCGGCCTCGCACCCCCAGGCGACCGCATACTCCCGGCCCCCCAAAGTGACGGTGCCACAACCACCGGCCGCGTCGATCGTCAGGTCGTCGTCGGCCTCGGTACGGGGTGGCGGGCGCATGAGCAGCCGGTCGAAGTCGCGCCGAAGCTCCAGTCGATCCGCGATCTGCACGGCGCCTCCGCTGCGGCCTCGCTTGATAAACTCCACCCCGAGCCGGGTTCCTCCGCGCGTGAGGCTATACCCCAATCTACGCGCGAGTAGCCGCAGGACACGTGCCTGTTCGGCTCGATCATACGTAACCAGTTTGGAGCGAGCAATTTGCAGGCCGGTCTCGTCCTCCCGCGTGCCCGCGAGACCACTCCCGGGTCCCCCTTCCACCCCCAGCCCCAGCCTGTCGCAAATCCGCTCCGCCCGCCGCTCGAGTCCCCCGTCGGCCTGGCGGGCGCTCACGCCCAGCTCGAAAAGCTGTCGGGCTAGCGTGCCCCCGCCGGCACTGAGCATCGGCCACAAGTCGTGCCGCACCCGAGCCCGCGCGAATCGTCGATCGGCGTTGGAGGGGTCGGCGAGTGACCGGATGCCGTGGGCGCGCACGAAGTCATCCAGGGCGGCGCGCCGCAGCGGTAACAGCGGGCGCACGTAGCGCCCCCGGCGAAGGGGGATCCCGCCCATCCCACGCAGTCCGGTGCCGCGGGCCAGTCGAAACAGGATCGTCTCGATCTGATCATCGGCATGGTGCGCGAGAGCGATCCGGTCTGCGGCCAGCTGCCGCGCCGACTCGTCCAGCCACGCGTAGCGGGCGTCCCGAAACGCCGCCTGGTTGTGCGGGAGCCCGTTGGCGCGACCGATCCGGCACGGGATGCCCAGGCGCTCCACCCAGCCTCGTACTTGTTCCGCCTCCCTTTCGCTCCCGCGGCGAGTTCCATGGTCGAAGTGCCCGGCGTGCAGCTCGATGCCGTGCTGCACGCTGACACCATGCAGGAGGTGGAGTAGCGCCATCGAGTCAGGGCCACCGGAGACGGCGACCAGAACACGGCTATTTGGCGGAATCAACTCCGGATGGCGATCCAGGATGAGGCGAAAACGGGCCGGGAGGGCCTCCAGGTCAGGGCCCGTCGTTATCTCCCGACCGGCGTGGAGCCCCGACGTCGTCCTCACGCCAGGTTGCCGGCCCGCGGTGGAAATCGAGACGATCCGGAATCCCCACGCCGTATCGCGGGGTCGGATCGGACGCATGTGTCCACTCACCGTCCCAGACGAGGTCTGTTTCCGGTGATTCCGGTTCGGCGGCGCGAGTCAACCCGGACTCCGTCGCCACGACCCGATCGTGACCCAAGACATACGCTCGTAGCGCATCCCTGAATCCCCGACCGCGGTGCTCGCGCCTCATACCTCCATCACCTCGGCTTCTTTCTTCTCGAGCACCTGGCCCAAACGCTCGATGTGCCGGTCGGTCATCTCCTGCAGCTCATCCATCGCCCGATGGGAGTCGTCCTCGCCGATCTCGCCATCACGCTGCATGGCCAGGAGGGTGTTACGGGCTTCATGACGAGTGTGCCGGATCGACACGCGCCCCTCCTCCGTCATGCGGTGCAGCACCTTGACCATCTCGAGGCGCCGTTCCTCGGTGAGCGGTGGGATCGGCACGCGGACCAGATTGCCGTCCTGTGACGGATTCAGTCCCAAGTCTGCCGTCCGGATCGCATTGGCGATCGGTCCCGCCAGGTTCGGATCGTACGGCTGGATAACCAGGAGCTGAGGCTCGGGTGCCCCTACGTTAGCCACCTGCTTGAGCGACACGAGCGATCCGTAGGCCTCGACCCGGATGACGTCGAGCAGTGTCGGGCTCGCCTTCCCCGTGCGAACGGTGTTGAATTCGCGCGCCACGGCGTCTACGGCCTTGTCCATCGCCGTATTCGCTTCTTTCAGAGTGCTGTCAGGCATGGCTGTCCCTCTTGCCTTATCGCGGCCGGCGACTCAAGCGACTAAGGTTCCGATACGCTCGCCCTCGAGCGCGGAGAGAATCGCTCCGGGTCGCTTGATGTTGAGTACGATCACGGGCAGGTCGTTTTCCTTGCAAAGCGAGATCGCCGCTGCATCCATGACGCCAAGCTCTCGCGTCATCACTTCCAGATACGTGATCTCTTCGATGAACTCGGCCGCCGGGTCCGACACCGGATCCGCGGTATAAACGCCATCTACCTTGGTGGCCTTGAGGATGACGTCGGCCTCCATCTCGATCGCTCTCAATACCGCGGCCGTATCGGTCGAAAAGTACGGGTTGCCGGTTCCGCCTGCGAAGATGACTACCCTACCCTTCTCCAGGTGACGGAGCGCACGCCGTCGAATGTACGGCTCCGCGAGCTTCTCCATCCGGATGGCGGACATCACCCGTGTCTGGACCCCACCCTTCTCGAGGATGTCCTGCAGTGCGAGCGCGTTGATCACCGTGGCGAGCATCCCCATGTAATCCGCCGAGACGCGATCCATGCCACGCTCGCTCGCCACCGTGCCACGGACGATGTTCCCGCCGCCGACGACGAGCCCGAGTGCGACGCCCGCCCTGTGGACCTTCTTGATCTCACCCGCCAGTTCCTCGATCACGGGCGGATCGATTCCGAAGCCCTTCGACCCGGCGAGCGACTCGCCCGACAGCTTGACGAGCGCACGTCCGTACTTGAGTGAGGATTGGTTGGTGTCGCTCAACCGGCCCTCCCGATGTCTGGCAGACCTCTGAGAAACTCCGGCGGTCTGCTGCTAGGCTCCAACTTCAAAGCGTGCGAATCGTCTCACCGACACGTCTCCGCCGGCTTCTGCCAGCAGATCCTTGACGCTCTTGTCGGGATCGCGCACGTAGTTCTGCCACAGGAGCGCGTTCTCTTCGAAGAACTTCCGCATCCGGCCTTCGACGATCTTCTCCGCGATCTCGGGTGGCTTCCCCTCGCCTTTCGCCTGCTCGATGAGCACGGCTCGCTCCCGCTCGATGATCTCGGCCGGAATATCGTCCGGGGAGACGCCGGAGGGATTGGTCGCCGCGATGTGCATCGCCACTCCCCTCGCCACTTCGGACACCGCCGTTTCGTCCCCACCCCCTGTGAGCTCGACCAGAACCCCGATCCGGTTCCCGAAGTGCACGTAGCTACCCAGCGTGCTGGCGGTCTCCCTCGCCCATCTGACGACGCGGCTCAATTGCACGTTCTCGCCTACCTTCACCCTGAGCTCGCCAAGCTCGCCCTCGATCCGCTGGCCGCCTTCTCCCTCGAAGAACTCCGCCCCGTTCAGCACCTGCCCATCGGGCAACTGCATGTCTCCGACCGATTCGGCGGTCTTTTCGGCGAAGGCCGTGAAGGCATCGCTGCGTGCTACGAAATCCGTCTCGCTCAGGATCTCCACCATGACGGCCGTACGGTCGTCGACCGAGATGTGGACGGAACCCTCCGACACCTCTCGCCCGGCACGTTTCGCCGCCTTCGCGGCTCCGCTTTGCCGTAGCAGGTCGATGGCACGTTCTTCATCGCCGTCGGCTTCCGTCAAGGCACGCTTGCAATCCATCATGCCCGCACCAGTGCGGTCCCGGAGCGACTTCACCGCTGCAGCCGTGATCTCCGCCATCT
>JBDHHV010000129.1:0-10289 GCA_039589195.1 Gemmatimonadota bacterium
CCGATCCGTGGGACACGCCGTCGACCTGGAAGTCGATGGCGTTGGAGCCGTCGATCCGCCACACGCCGACGTGCTCACCGCCGGCGGTGGGTGAGAAGGTGGAGTGGGTCGTCCCGAGCGTGAAGTCCCAGTACCCGAGCGGGTCGCCGCTACCGGTGAACATGGTGGCGAAGGTGCCGCGGTTGTTCTTGTTACCGTAGGGGGCCAGGAGCCCGTAGTTGTGGGCCGCCTTGTCATCCTGACTGAAGACGGCGACGAGTGTCGCCGAGCCGTGCGCCGTGACGCCGGTCACCTCGAGGAGCTCGTCGCTGTCCGCCTCGTTGAAGCCGACGTGAGCATGGCCGCCGAACTTCCCGGTGGCGCCCGCTGCATGAAACTTCGGTTGCCGGTTCTTCTTCCCCTGCGTCGCGGATCCCTCGCTCCCGCCCAGGTTCGGCCACGAGCCGACGGCCGCCCCGTCGCTAAGCGGCAACTGGTCCGCCACGAGCCTCAGCCGGAGCCCGGCCTGCGGGATCGTGACCGGCGTCTGAACCGCGGTCGGAGCGTCCAGATAGAACAGCCCGACCGGTTCGACCGAAGCGATGAACGGGTGGTTGCGGAGCGCCTGCAGGGCCGCACCCGGTACCATGGCCGAGAAGCCCTCGAGCACGGTCTCGAAGGTATGACGTACCCGCAGCCCGTGCTGAGTGGTCAGCGCATTGACAATTCCGGGCGGGAGATCGGCTTCGGGCCGGAACGTGATGATGTACTCGCCGGGCACCACCTGAGGCCGGGTCTGGCTGCCCCGAGGCGCGACCCGGTTGTCGGGCGGGGCCACGGTTGCGGTCCGTTCGGCGGGCGGAGGAGCGAGCGGATCCTCTCCGCCGCAACTCATGACTACACCTGCGACGACCAGCGGCGCTGCGAGCGCCGCGATGAGCCTGCGTACCATCATCTCCCCCCAGCAAGGCCCGATCGGGTCAGTGGCCGGACCATAGCCGGCGAATCCTGACACACGTCCGAGCCCCTCCCAAAAGGGTCATCCGTGGTTCTTCCACACATGTGCCACTATTACACGCACATACCGTGTAATCGGCGTCACGGGCGACCCGAAGAAGCAGATTCCGTCACGGGGGGGTGTTGCAGATAGCGTGCCCTCTACGGCCGGCACGGTACATCCGGGGTTAACCGTTCCCCGCTGGAGTGCGGGCAACCCCTTGAGCGGAAGGAGGTTGTGGGCCTTCACGACTGCGCCGTCGCGACCTTGCCTCGGGTCGCTCCCTCCACAGGCCATTGCATTGGGCGCAGTGCATTGTCATCAATGGGTGGGCAATCGTGAGCAATCGTGCGGAAGCGTCTTTTCGGAGGCATGTGACAGAAGCTACTATTGGCGACTCCATTCCCCTCGCAGCGAGGTGTCCATGAACAGCAAGATGCTCGTGGGTGCGGTGGCGGTGGCGGTCTGGTACATGATCTGGGACATGTTCCTCTTCTTCCCGATCTTCGGATCCTTCCTGGCGAACGTCCAGGGAATGATCGAGGAACCCGCTCTCCAATGGATCATCGTCGGTAATCTCGTAGCGGGTCTCGTCTTGGCCTGGTTCTACGGCAAGGTCGGATCCGTGTTCGGGAGCGGCGTGACGGGCGGACTCTACTTCGGGGTCGCCACCGGGGTCCTGATGGGCTTCCCGATGTGGCTCTTCCAGTCGGTCTACGACAGCGGCTGGACCTATTCGGCCTCGTGGGCGATGGTCATCGCCAACATCGTGTGGGTGGGCGTAGCAGGTGTGGTGCTCGCTGTGGTAAGCGGGAAGATGGCAGGCGGAGGCGAAGCCGCCGCCTGACGATCGGCGAATATGCGGTACCCTGCCCGGACCACCGCGCGGGGTACCGCTGACGCCAGTGGCGAATTCAAGGGCTGATATGGTGAGGCGCGCAGAGGCGCGCAAACCGCCCCTGCGTCGTCGGATCCTCTCACGTCCTGATCCTCTCCCTCAGGAAGGCACCGAGCTCCTCGATGGACTTGCGAGACTCCGGTACGTACCGCGCAGCGCTCTGGAATACATGCCACATTCCGGGCCAGATCTTGAAGCTCACCTCCACTCCGTCCTGGATGGCACGGCCTGCCAGTCGTTCGGCGTGACTGAGGAGGATCTCGTGGTCACCAACCTGGATCCACAGGGGCGGAAGCCCTTCAAGGTCCATTTCCGCGGGGCGAAGGAGCGGACTGTCAGCGTGGCTCCCGACATACAGGGACGAGGTATGCCGGCACTGCGCCGGGCTGACGAGCGGATCCAAAGCGGCCTGCTTCGCGAAGGATTCCCCTCCAGGCTCGACCCAATCCGTCACCGGCGACATGAAGAAGCCGGCACGTGGCAGAGGAGCGCCCTCATCTCTCAGAGAAAGCAGCGCCTGGAGCGCCAGGCCTGCTCCAGACGAATCCCCACCAATGATCAAGCGGCGGGGCGCGTAGCCCCTTGCCAGGAGCCAACGATACGCTGTCTTGGCATCGTCCAAAGCGGCAGGGAATGGGAACTCGGGGGCAAGCCGGTAACCCGGGCAAAGGACGCGAGCCCCCCCGGCACTCGAAACACGGGCGGCCAATTCCCGGTGTGTCGCCGGCGAGCCCATGACGAACCCGCCGCCATGAAGGTAAAGGATGGCTGCGTCGGTTCCGGCGCCGGGCCCGAGTACCCATTCCGCCGGAAGGTCGCTCACCGTAACCGGCGAGACCTTTGTCCCTTTCGGCGGACGCTGGCTTCGAGCCAGTAGGTCTTCCAACTTCCGCAATTCCGCGACTGAGAGCTCGGTCTTACGG
Source organism: Gemmatimonadota bacterium (assembly GCA_039589195.1). Taxonomy (GTDB): domain Bacteria; phylum Gemmatimonadota; class Gemmatimonadetes; order Palauibacterales; family Palauibacteraceae; genus JBDHAC01. The sequence continues at coordinate 2,798 of JBDHHV010000129.1, forward strand.
AACTTCCGCCCGATCGAGTGCTTGATCGTGATGCGAATCAGGCCTGCCCGGTATGTAGGCATCAGATGGTCTCCCCATCAAACCCCGTCGACCGTCACTTCCAGCTTATCGAGGTCCCGGTTCGTTGGCTCGCGTGCGCCGGTTCGAAGATGCCGGGTTACGCGACTCAAGGGATCGGGGCACCGTCGTGTCCATCAAACCGCCATGTACGTACCCCGTCGCCCTTTGGAACCTACACGGGGCGTGACGCGCGCCGCCGCGGAGCCGTCTCCATGATGATGCGAAGCTGTGATGCCCTGTGAGTTCAGAAGAGGGGGTCGAGATGCAACGCAGCGTCTGCAGCCTGGCGTTCACAGTAATCATGGTTGGGTGCGCCACTGTCGGGGGAATAATGTCCGAACCCCTGGATCGTGGTGTCGTTCGTTACTTCGACGCGCCTCCCGGCGAAGTCCGCGCCGCCGCTTACGACGCGATGTTGGGTGCTGGGCTCATCTTGGACGAGGTAGACGAGGTTGCGGCCGGCACGTGGATGCTCGTCGGGAAGCGAACCACGAGGGAGTGGACCGCCGGGGAGGTCGTCCGAGTCGTCGTGGAGCCAGCCGATGAGAGTGGTGCGCTCGTACGGGTTCTATCCAAGCGTCGGATTTCAATCAACGTAACCGCGAAGGGTGACTACTCGGACGAGATCTTCGACCAGATCGAATTCCGACTGGCGGCTGACGCAACCGCGGGATAAAGACCCGGGTAGGCAGGACCGCCTGGGTGGTTCCGTCTACCAGGCCACGGTGTCCGACCTACGCGGCGACGGCCCGGTCACTCCCCACCAAGCCGCCTCCAAGCGGACGAAGAGGAGACTCGTGAATACCGGTCGCGCCTTCGTCGCCGTCGTGTCGTGAGGCTGTCTGAGGATAAATCGCGTATTCCATGATGAAGAGTGCACTCAGCCTCCAAGGAGGGTCCTGCAAGCGTCCCTAGACCCTGGAGGTTCCGGTGAAGCCTTGTCTACGTGAGATCGCCTCACCGCCCATTGGCTCCAGCGTACGAGATGCCCCACCGCTGAGGAAGCTCGGAGCAGGGCCGTGCTCACTCATGGGATTACCTTGAGGCTCGTGGCGTCATCGGCCGCTTGTGGTGGCTCGGAGCCTACGGGGCCTCCCCCTGCTCCTCCTGCTCCTCATGCTCCTCATGCTCCTTCACAGATGCCGACATGCTCCGGCGGGCCGTCCGCCCGCGAACCGTGCGCCTGCTACAGCGTTTCTGAGCCTGGCAAGCCGGCAGCGGCTTGACCGCGAGCCTCTCGCGACACCCCCGGCCCGGGAGGGTGACGTTGCGACGGCGCGAGACACACACTCTATTGCCGCCTCTCGCACGCTAGCGAACCGACCAGGAGGTGAGGATGTCTCGTTTCATGACTCGAGGAGTATTAGCCGGACTGGCCGTCGTTCTGTATGGATGCGCTTCTCAGCCCACGATATCAGAGGTCATCGGTGAGTGTGCAGACGCCTTCGGAGCCGATGTCTGCACCTGGGCCATGATGGAAGGCGACGCGGTGGTCGAGGTGGGCGCGACTGTTCCCCTGGCGAGCATCGAAGGGGCCCCCCCCGACGCCCCCTTTACCTGGCCACCCACGATCGGGGCGTCGATCCGTTTGCCCGAGCACGCAGTCGAGCAGAAGAGCTTGACCCACCTCACCATGTACTGGGAGGCGATGGGCCACCCGCCCGCCACCTTCCTCGTCCCGCACTTCGACTTTCACTTCTACCTGATCTCGGCCGAGGAGCGTCTCGCGATCGACTGCAGCACCCTCTCCAAGCCATCGGAGCCACCCGCGGGCTATAGCCTGCCCGACGAGCAATTGCCGCCGGAGCTCGTGGAGATCACCGGCGTCGAGACCCTGGTCGGCGTATGCGTCCCCGAGATGGGGATGCATGCCCTGAGGACGGTCGAATTGGAGACCACCGAACCGTTCGACGGCACCATGATCGTCGGATACTACGAGGAAACGCCCATCTTCATCGAGCCGATGATCTCACAGGCGTTCCTGATGGAGCGGCAGTCCTTCGATCTCACCGTGCCCGCGATCCCGGGCCTCGAGGGGGGGCAGCCGACGCTGTTTCAGGCCGAGTACGTTGCGGGGCAGGACGCCTACCGGTTCACGTTTTCGGGATTCTCGGGCGGCTGATTCGCGCCCACGCGGCTCGATTCGTTGTGATCTGAATGGTGGGGCGGATCTGATCAGCCGCCCCACCGTCGTCTACACCCGCCACAAGCCCGGGACCATCGGACGGGCCGACGAGGGCGGATTCGGGGTGGGCGGTTCAGCAGACGGTAGCAGGCGCGTAGCGGTACGGCTGACGACAGGAGGTTGGCTGACATGACAGTGTTCGAGTACGTCATGGTCGGGACGTGATCGACACGTGGTCGAAGGGCCCGGGGAACCTGGCTGACGCGGGGATCAGCTACGCGGCGTTCGTCGTGTTCACCGCGGCCGTCTGCGTGGTTGGCTGGCGCACCGTGAACGTCCGGGTGCACGGAGCGATGGCGGTCGTGATGTTGGCCTGGCAGATCGCGGGCTTTGCGGTCTACATGCCGAGACTCGGTTAGCGCGTCACATGGAGCGGAGAGCGCCATGACCGCCACCCCGAGGTCTACCGGCATGGAGCAGACTGCGTTCGAACAGTGGGTGAACCGGTATGGCCAGGCGTGGGAAGCGCGCGATGCGGCGGCAGCTGCGCGGCTCTTCACCGAAGATGCCACCTACCAGTGGACTCCGTTCGACAAGCCTCTTCGCGGGCGAGAGGCCATCGCACAGGCGTGGGCCGAGGCGACGTCGACGCAGGAAGAGGTTCGTTTCAGTTATCGAGTCCTTGGCGTGGATGGCGACCAGGGTGTCGCGCACTGGCAAAGCGAGTTCGTCCGGCACGCGACAGGGACCAACGTCGCGATCGATGGGATACTCGTTGCGGAGCTGACTCAGGCCGGCGTGTGCCGACGATTTCGGGAGTGGTGGCACGTGAAGGAGCTGGTGGCTTCACACCTTTGATGGAATCCAAGTCAAGCGGACGCCGGGAACTCCTCATGGTAGCGTGCGACCGCGTCCGTGGTCCCACAGATGTATAATGCGTCGTCGGGCGAGAGCCGGAAGGAGGCCGGGAAGTCCGCGGCGACCTGGCCGTCTCGCTCCACCGCCACGACTGTGCAACCCGTCCGCTCGCGAACTCCCTCCGCCACAGGGTTCTTCCCGACGAGCCTCCCGGGTCCGAGACGCACGAGCTTGATTCGGGGCTGCAGCGAGATGGTCTCTCCCAGGACGTGGCGGGCGAGGAGCTCCCCCGCGACCTGGCTCAGGGAAAGTGCGAAGTCCACACCGGTACGCTGGACACGCGCCACATTCTCCGCCAGGGAGACGCTGGCGATGATCGGAAGGTCCGGAGCGTAGTCGCGGAGGACGGCGGCCGCGAAGACCGTGGCGCTGTCCGTGTCGAGGGCGAGGACGATAACCCGAGCCCCGGCGAGGGGCACACGCTCGAGCACGTCCCGATCCAGGATGTCACCCACGACGTCCACGCCCGGGTGTCCGACGGGATCGACGACGCACACCTCCTCTTCCACAGCGGTGAGAATCTCCACCAGCTTCCGCCCGACGTCCCCGAAGCCGATCACCACGATCGTCCCCTCCTCGGTGATGGGCCGGGCCATCTCGCTGAGCTTCTTTACGCTCTCCGGAGTGCCTGCGACGATCAGGATCGTGCCGGGGTGAACGATCTCATCAGCGGCCGGGGGCGAGTGCAACGCCGCATCCCGCCATTGGCCAACGACGTTGACTCCGAAGCGGGCGCCGAGCCCGACCTCTGCAAGGGTGCTATGGGCCAGTGGGCTGGTTTCGTGGACCCGCAGCTCCGCTACATCCATGAGCCTGCTCAGGGGTTGGACTCCTGTGACTCGCGGGCCAATCCTGGCGCTGGCGCGGGAGCTCAGGACGGCCGCGAGCACGTGTGTGGGGGCGAAGGTGGCGTTGGCCCCGGCCAGCAGCATCGGGGTGCGTCGGCGAGGGTCCTCGATCATCGCGACGATCGGACCCTCGTACCCTACGTCGCGAGCGCTGAGCGCGAGCAGCCCATTGGCATCGTCCGCACCATTCAGGACCAGCGCATGAGCGCCGCATAGGGGCTGGAGGTCCAACTCCTGCTCCGCCAGATTCGCGTGCACCACCTGCTGCCCGCGGTCGTGCAGGCGGCGCGCCAAGGCGGGGTCCTCCTCGATCACGACGGACCGCATGCCCCGGCGCTCGAGCTCGCTCAAGAGGAACTCCACCTCCGGGCCGTACCCGTAGACCACCACACCGCCGTCCACGTTCGGTAGCGCGAGCGGCAGCCGTCCCTCATAGCGCCCCACGAAAGGGGGAGCGCTGAACTTGTCCGCAAGCAAGGCGCCGAGGGCACCTCCCTCGCGTGCCGCACTGCCGCTGAGCAGCACCGAACAGCCCTTCAGCGCCATTGGCGTGAACAGGTTCAGAACGAAGGTGGTGAAGATCAGCACCGAGAAGATGGACGGGCCGATGGCGCCCTGGGTCAGGGCCAGCGAGGCGAGGATCAAGGCCAGCTCAGCGCGTCCGCACATGCCCACCCCCACGGTCAGGGCTTCCCGCGCCGGCAACCCCATGCGCAGCGCCATGCTCCCCGCGCTCGTGATTTGACCGACGATCACCGCCACGGTCAGCAGTACGAGGAACGCCATGCCCGACGGGCTGATGTCGAAGGTGATCGAGAAACCCAGCGAGATGAAGAAGATCGGTCCGAGGAACGAATAGGCGATCCCGTAGGAGCGATCCGCGACGACCCGGACCAGATTCGGGTGCGCCACCTTTTCCTCGAGGAACAAGCCAGCCAGATAGGCGCCCAGGATCATGTGTAGCCCGATGGCCTCGGCGAAGAGACCTGCGGCGATCGCCACGAGCAGCACGAAGGTGAAGCCTTTGCCCCCTTCTGTTCGGAAGGGCAGCGTGAAGCGTGGATACGCGAACCGGCCGAGCAGCACGGCCAGGCCGAAGAAGGCCACCACTTTCAACAGCGTGACGACGATGTCCATGGGCTCGAACGAGCCGCCGGACAGCACCCCGATCAAGAGGCCGAAGAACACGAGGGTGAGCAGGTCGTCGATCACGCAGCTCGCGATGATCACCCGGGCCACGCGCGTATCTGCCAGCCCCAGGTCCTTGAGGGTCTTCAACGTGATCACGACCGCGGTGGCGGTCATGGTGAGACCGACGAAGGCGGCACCGATCGGGTCCAGGCCGAACGCCGTCGCCACGCCGAAGCTGACCCCGAACGGCACGATCGCCCCCACCAGAGCAACGCCGAACGAGCGCTTCAGCGCATCGAAGAATTCCAGGGGCTGGGTCTCGACCCCGGCGTGGAACATGAGGAAGAAGATCCCGATCTCGGCCAGGAGCGTGATCGCCTCGCTGGGCTCGATCAGGCCGAGAACAGCCGGACCCACCAGGACCCCGACGATGAGCTCGCCCATGATCGTGGGCAGCCCCAGCGGGCGCAGCGTGACCGCGACCAGCCAGATGCCGAGCAGGAGGATCAGCAGATCGAGGGCGACGTCATGCATGCAGCGAATCCCTCGCCACGAGCTGTTAATGCACCGGCGCACGGTAGGGGCCGTCGTGTGGGACGACGCCAGACGGTTAAGCTATGATGCCGGATGGGAGCATGGCGCAAGGCCCTCGGGGGGGAAACGCGTCTTGCCACCGACGCGGAATCCCGTCTAGGTTGCGCCGATCAGGAAACGGGTATTCTCATCCGTTTCTGAGGTGTTCGCCGTGCCCACAGTACGAGTAACCCGTCGAGTCCGACGGTTGGCCGGATCTCCCGTTCGGTCACTGTCGGTTTGTGGCCTGTCTCCATCCCTGCCCCCTACGCACGCGCCGGCCGAGCGAGATCGTTGCGGAGCGGGCGTGAAAGGCACCGAGGAACCCTCGTAAGGGGAGGTCAACGATGAAGCCGTATACGACAATCGCCGCGCTCATCATCGGGTTGATCGCGCTGGGGCATCTGCTCCGGCTGATCTTCGGTTGGGGATTCGTCGTCCACGAGACTGTCGTCCCCATGTGGCCGAGCGTGGTGGTCATTCTGGTCTTCGGGTTCGTGGCGGTGATGCTCTGGCGCGAGAGGGCGAGAGCGTAACAAGAACCGCCGAGAATGTAGCCAGGCTCGTGCACGCCCGAGTCACCGCCGGGCCCACTGCACCGGCGTGGCCCTCTGGCCAAAGGCTAGGGTAAGCCGTCCGTCGAGTTTCGGGACGTGCCGAAACTGGAACTCGGCGCGCAGCATCTGGACGCACCTGTCAGCCCCGGCCACAAAGTAGGCGTCGCATGGCTCCCCGTCGCCGCCGACACGTTGACAATCCTGCATCGAGGGGGGCACAGGTGAGCAAACGGCCTCCTCCCTGCGGATCCGGATGGGCAGATGAAGCCCTTCGGCCTCGCATCGGAGCGTTGGCACGTCGACGGCATCGTGGTCCAACGTCCGGGCGTCCGTCTCGATCCACAGCTCGAGTACCCCTCTGATACCGGCCGGGGTGGAATCGATCGCCAGCCGGCCGTTCTCGACGGAAGCGACACGAACGGGATCGACCACCGGTTGGAGGCGAGTGTCGTAGATGATCACAGGTCCACAGCTGGCGAGAAGAATCGCTGCCATGGATGTGTAGGGAGCAAGGAAGCGGCGGAGAAATAAGACCACGGGCCCTCCCACCGGGGGTCGCCCTCGAACTTCCTTGCCACGGGAAGAACCTGAGAATGTGACCCTCCCCGAGCGGTGCACAAGTACGGCCTCCGTCCCCAGCGCTCCAGACGAGCGAAGGCCTCAGGTCGCCGCCTAAAGCGCGATACCTGGCCTACCCCTCGCCCGCCTTTCGCACTCCAATCGGGAATACTCCCCGGGCCGCGGTCGATCTCGACTCTCCGGCGCCAACACGATGAAGCGTCTAAGTCTTTTCTCTACATAGCGTTCGGGTCGTGCCCGGCATGTGGGTGATCCAAGGCACGGACGATGCCCGTAGGAGTGGATCGGACCGCGGACCGTGGCCCAAACGGCCCGGGAGCGTCCGACTCAACCCAGAAAGGAGCCGCAAGATGCCTTCAAGGACCGGATTCGCTTTGCTCGCGACCCTCATCGGGCTCGGAATCGCGATGCCCGCTGAAAGCCAGGAGGTCGAAACCAGCGTGTTGAGCCGGGACGAAGTGCGGGGCCTCGTGAATGACCGCTCTGCGTCGGTCGAGGCCGACCGGTCGGCGCTCCGATCATTTCTCATGCGGCCCGAGGTCAGCCGGGTCGCCGGAGCCGCCGGGATCGACATCGCCCGGGCACAATCGGCCGCGGCGACGCTCTCCGATGAGGAGATCCGTCGGCTGGCACCGCGCGTGAAGAAAGCGGAAAACGCCCTGGCAGGGGGCGAGTCGCTGGTGATCAGCAGCACCGTCGTC
>JBDHHV010000130.1:0-10200 GCA_039589195.1 Gemmatimonadota bacterium
TTCGAAGGGGACAGGGTCGAGCTCTCACGGGTGTGCGATATCCTCGAGGGTGCGATCATCAAGCGCCTCGCCCAGGGTCGCGACGACGGCGTCGCCGTGATCGGGGAGGGAATCGGGGAGAAGCTGGATCCTCACACCCTTCGCCAGATTCCCGGCGTGCAGGTGGAGTTCGATTCCTTCGGTCACATCCGGCTGGCCGAGATCCCGCTGGAGACGATCCTCAAGCGCGAGGTCCAGCGCCGTTTCGAGGAGCGCAACCAGAAGGTCACGATCACGGACCTGACGCTGGGATACGAGCTTCGATGCGCACCACCCGTCCCGTTCGACATCGACTACACGCGCACGCTCGGATACGGGGCGACCCGCTTTCTGCTCCAGGAGGAGGTGGAGGAGTCACTGAGGCTCGGAGGCGTCGTCTGCCTGGGCCGCGCGGGTCACCTCAAGGTGCTGCCGTTCCATGCGTTTCGGGATCCGGAGACCGGGCGCACGAAGGTGCGTCGGGTGGATATCCAGTCGGAGGGCTACCGCGTGGCACGCGACTACATGCTGCGGCTGGAGGAGAGCGATCTCGACGATCCCGAGACCCTCGCGGCGTTGGCCTCGGCGTCGGGAATACCCGCGGCCGACTTGAAGGCGAGGTTCGGGAACGCCGCGCATCTACAGCCGCAGGGGTCGCCCTCCGTCTGAAGCGCGGTTCGCGCTCGCAAGCTCGCGCCGGCGTAGTTCCAGGCCCCTCCATCCAGTCGCCACACCGAGCCGCATGGCGACGCGCTTCGCCGACGGCATCCCCGCTCGTCTGAGCGATTCCCCGCCCGCTATATGCCCGACAATGGCTCGCGGGACGTGAAAGCTGCTCCGGGAGCGACTCGAGAGCGATGAATGGCGTGACGCGCTCGCGGGAGGCACGAAGGCCTGAAACGGCCTCAGTCGCCGAGACAGACCCCGAGAGAGCGCGCCGTGTGGACCGCATCGCCATCGATGGGTACTCGCTTCGCCTCGCGCAGGGCAGCCTCGAGTGGGACGGGTCGTATGTCGGGCGGGTCGAGGGCGACCATCATGCCGAAGCCGCCCCGGGCGACGCAGCGGACCGCGGCAGCCCCGAAGCGGAGCGCGATCACTCTGTCGTAGGCGATCGGCCGGCCTCCACGCTGCAGGTGGCCGAGCACGAGCGAGCGCGCCTCCTTCCCGGTCCGATCCGCGATCTCGCGCGCGATACGCTCCCCGATCCCACCGAGGCGGACCTGCTCGCCGGTCCCGCGCGGCACCGTCTTCGTGACCACCTCGCCCCCCACGGGCATCGCGCCCTCCGCGGCGCACACGATGCTGAAGCTGCGCCCTCTCGCTTCACGCAGCCGGATCTTCTCGCATACCTTCTCGATGTCGTACGGGATCTCGGGGATCAGGATGATATCCGCGGTCCCGGCCAGTCCGCTGAACAGCGCGATCCACCCCGTGTGCCTGCCCATGACCTCGACCACCATCACGCGGTGGTGGCTCTCGGCCGTAGAATGGAGCTTGTCGATCGCCTCGGTGGCGGTTTCCACCGCCGTGAGGAATCCGAACGTGAGGCTCGTGTGACCGAGGTCGTTGTCGATCGTCTTCGGGACGCCCACCACCGGAAGGCCTCTCTCACCCATCTGCCGGGCGATGTGAAGGCTCCCGTCTCCCCCCACCGCGATCAGAGCATCGAATTCATGCCGCCGGAACGATTCGATGATCTCGTCGCCCCGGTCGCGGTGCCGCAATGAACCGTCCGGTTGCGCCGTCGGCCATTCGAACGGATTCCCTCGGTTCGTCGTCCCGAGGATGGTTCCCCCGATGTGCGTGATCCCGCGCACGGTCTCACGCCCGAGCGGGACCACATCGCCCGGCTCGTCCGCGAGGAGCCCTCCGTACCCGTTCTCGATACCGAATACCTCCCAGCCGCGGTTCAGCGCGGCGAGCACGATGGCGCGAATGACGGCGTTCAGGCCGGGTGCATCTCCTCCTCCGGTATTGATCGCGATACGTCGAATGGTCGGCTGTTCGGGCATTGGGCCACGCCTTCGAGATGCTTAGTTCGCGTTTCTCGTGGGCCGTCGACCGGGGGTTCTGCGAACGCCGCCCCTGCGTGACGGACCTTTCCTGGCGGAAGTATCGGGAGGATCAGGCGCCGCCGATAGACACTCGCCGTCGCCAAGAGACGCGATGCCGGGTGGCCAGCAGTGTGGGGCGACAGGTCCTGGCGGGCGGGCCCTCGCATGGCGTCAGGTTTGCGCCGCGGCGGGCCCGCCCTCAATGTCCGCGAATGCTACTCCGACTCGAAGCGCGGACGATCCTGTTCGATCTGGATGGAACCCTGGTCGACTCCATGGACCTGATCCTGGAGTCGTTCCGGCACACGATGCTGGTGCACTTCGGCGAGGCCCCATCGGACCAGATGTGGCTGAGGACACTCGGTACGCCGCTGCGGAGCCAGTTCCGGGAGGTCGCGGACACCGACGAGGACGTGCAAGCGCTGATCGACACATACATCGAGCACAACCACCGGGAGCACGAGCGACTGATCCGGCCGTTCGAAGGAGCGAGCGGGACGCTCCTCGAGCTGGGCAGACGCGGCTACCGCCTGGGCGTTGTCACCAGCAAGGCGCTTCGCGGAACACAGCTGAGCCTCGCGGCGTGCGGTCTCGCGCCCGAGTCGTTCGATGTGCTCGTGACTTCCGACGAGCCGATCCCTCACAAACCGGACCCCGCGCCCCTCAATCTCGCCCTGGAGCGGCTGGGTGAGAACGCGGGCGATGCGGTGTACGTCGGTGACAGCGTGTGGGACATCCGGGCGGGCCGGGCGGCGGGGATGCGCACCGTAGCCGCGCTGTGGGGGCCGTTCTCATCCGGCGAGCTGGCGGCCGAGCGACCCCACTTCATGCTCGACGGGATCCGGGATCTTCTGGACCTCCTGCCGAGCCCCCCGCCGAGCTGACGCCGACCGGCTCGCGGTCCGGTTTTGGGCCGGCTCACGGTCCACACGAGACCCGAGCGCCGTGACGACCGCGCCCGGCACATCGTCTCCCACGTAGGAGGCTGCAGCAGCCTCGGGGAGCGAGGTCCCGCGTCCCGGCGTCGACCGTTCACGCATAGATGTCGAGGGGGATAGGACGATGAGCGCTAACAGACTGATCGTAGTCGTGGCGGCCCTGGCGTTGTACCTGGCATTGTTCGCGACCCCGGCGTTCGGTCAGCGTCCTCCAAACACGCATGCCGGAGCCTGGTTCTCCGGAGGCGGCGGTGGAGGCTGGCTCGAGGGTAACCGCGGGGGAGCCGTATACCTCCGTGTCGGAGGGACCCCACACCGGAAGGTCCTGTTCGGGGGCGAGGTGTTGGGCTGGATCAGGGACGAGAGCTCGCAAGTGAACGTCACGGCCACCGCGCTGTGGTATCCCGCTTACGTCCGAACGGGTCAACCGGGATCGGATTGGTTCTTGAAGGGGGGCTTCGGTGTGGCCGCCAGCGAGGGCGATGACACGGGGCTAGGCCTGACGTTCGGCACGGGCTACGACTTCCGTCTTGGCTCCAACTTCTACGTCACGCCAAACGTCGACGTGCTCGTACAGTTCTTCGAGCAGACGACGCTGACCGGGGTCCTGATCAGCCTGGGCCTGGGGTTCCACTAGCGGGCGGTCGAGGGGGCCGGGTCTGCCGAAGGCACCGGGTCAGCGACCTGCCAGGCTCGGTTCCAACGGTTCGCCCGCCGGGGTGGGGGCGTCTGAAGACACGTCGAAGTCCAACAGACCACCCCGGCGACCGTACTGGGTAGCGCAAGCGCGACACGCGACGCCCTCCGCTCGCGGCGTCAGCTGCAGCTCGCCGGCGCCGCAGCTCACACAAGCGAGGCGGTCGATCAGCTCCTGCGTCACCGGCTTGGGCTCCCCGGCGCGACGCCCCCGCAGGCCACTCTCCAGCCGCCTGAGCAACCCATCCGGCAACGAGCGCTGCGCCAGAAGCACCGCCAGCTGACGGGCCGTGTATCGAACCGGCCTCTCCGGCGCCCGGATCACGCGGTCCGGTCCGGTCGCGCTCGCGCTCACGGCGTACTCGAACGCCCCGATCCCGGCGAGCTCCCAGGTCAAGGCCGCGCTCTCGCACGTCACGTGAGCGTTCAGGTCACGGTGACGCTGCATCGCCCAAGAATCGAGCAGATAATCGTAGTTGCTGTGGAAAATCCCCGAAGAGCTGTGGGATGTCGTTCCGATAGAAGACGAGGTGCGATCCATCGGGCACGACGAGCCACTCGTGACACGCCCACGCGAACATGAGCTCGCGATTCAGGGCCGGAAACTCGAGGTACACTTTGTCAGAGCAGCGCTGGATCTCCTCGAGGAACGACTCGGGCCGGGGGAGGTGCTCGATCAGGTGCGACGCGAAGATCCAGTCACAGCCCGCGGATGGGAGTGGAAGGCGCGCCGCATCCGCGATCACGGTGGGCGCGTGGTACACGATCCCGTAGATACGGTGAAGGTTGTCGAACGGGAACTTGTCGATGTTCAGGTCCGAGCGGTGGAACGGCTCGTGGCCCCCGCCGACCTCGACGACGAAGTCACCCCGCCGGATACCCAGGGAATCGAGTACCTGCGTCTTCGTGCTCGCGTGGACCGAGGCCATCGGCCGGCACCGGCGCTCAGGAACTGGGAGCCGCGGCTATCTCGTCCGCCGGCTCCTCAGCAGGTGCCTCGGCCTCCGTCTCCCCGCTCGCACCCGGCTTCCCGTCGGCGCTCGCGAAATGCAGCTTGTCCTCTTGCAACTCCGCACCGCGGAGCGAGTGCGCCAACGCCTCGCGTAGAGTTCCCACCAGGTGGAACTCCATCGTGTCGCACACCTGATCGGGCAGGTCCTCGATCTCGCCCTCGTTCTCGGCCGGGAGGATGATCCGCTGGACCCCGGCACGGCAGGCGCCCAGGATCTTTTCCTTCAGCCCCCCGATCGGGAGCACCCGTCCGGTGAGCGTGATCTCGCCGGTCATCGCGACATCGTGACGCACGGGGTGGTTCCCGAGCGCGCTGACGAGCGCGACGGCCATCGCGATCCCCGCCGACGGCCCCTCCTTCGGGATCGCACCGGCCGGCACGTGCACGTGCACCTCGTGGTTGTGGAGCATCTCGGGCGGGATGGCCAGGTTCGCGGCGTGGGTGCGCGCATAGGTGAGCGCCGCCTGCGCGCTCTCCTTCATCACATCACCCAATTGACCGGTGAGGACCAGCCCCTCCTTGCCCTCGAACACGCTCGTCTCGACCAGCATGATGTCGCCGCCCGCGGGCGTGTAGAACATCCCGGTAGCGACGCCCACGGTGTCCTCCGCCATCTTCTTCTCGGGGTACACCTTGGGCTGACCGAGCAGGTCGCGCAGGTCCCTGGGCTCGACCTTCACGACTGCGGCTTCACCCGAGGCGATCTTACGCGCGGACTTCCGACACACGGAGCCCAACTCGCGCTCCAGGTTCCGGACGCCGGCCTCGTGCGTGTAGGCCGTGATGATCTCGGTCATCGCTTCCGCGGTGACCTCGATCTGCTCGGGCTTGAGGCCGTTGGTCTGGATCTGGCGCGGCAACAGGTACCGGCGGCCGATCTCCAGCTTTTCCGCTTCGGTGTACCCGCGGAACTCGATCGCCTCCATGCGGTCCCGGAGCGGTCCGGGGATCTGCTGGAAGACGTTCGCGGTCGCGATGAACAGCACCTGCGACAGGTCGAACGGCACGCCCAGGTAGTGATCCTGGAAGGAGTCGTTCTGCGCCGGGTCGAGCACCTCCATGAGCGCTGCGGATGGGTCTCCCTGGAAGGAGACGCCGAGCTTGTCCACCTCGTCGAGCAGGAACACGGGGTTCTTGGTGCCGGCCCGCTTGAGCCCATCGATGATGCGGCCCGGAAGCGCCCCGACGTACGTGCGCCGGTGACCACGGATGTCCGCCTCGTCACGCGCGCCGCCTAGCGAGACGCGGACATACTTACGGCCCATGGCGTCGGCGATAGACTTTGCGATCGAAGTCTTTCCGACGCCCGGGGGACCGACGAACAGGATCGTGGTCCCGCTGCGGTCGTCCTCCTGGCCCGGTGGCAACGGCAAATCGTCGGCGTCGTCCGCTTCATCAGTAGGTGTCGCTTCGGCCTCGGCGCCCCCCTCGGTCTCGGCCGCCGCCTCGGCCTCGGCGCTCGGCTCGCTCTCGGCGGCGGTCGGTTCCGCCTCGGCTTCCTCCTCGCGCGCCTCCTCCTGAAGCTTGCGGACGGCGAGGAAATCGAGGACCCGGTCCTTCACGTCCTGGAGTCCGTAGTGGTCGCGGTCGAGGATCCCCTCGGACCGCTTGAGGTCCAGTTGTTCCGTGGTGGTCTCCGACCAGGGAAGGTCTGCGATGATCTCGAGATAGGTGCGGACGACCTGCGCCTCCGCCGACTCGCGCGGGATTCGCTCGAGCCGGCGCAGCTCGCGATCCACCTCGACGCGTGCCGCCTCGGGGAGATTCAGACCCTCGATCCGCTCACGAAGCTCCTCGATCTCGGCGGAATCGACGTCCTCGCCGAGCTCCTTCTGGATCGCCTTCATCTGCTCGCGCATGTAGATCTCGCGCTGACGCTCGCCGAGCTCCTCCTGGACCTTCTCGCGGATCTGTTCTTGGGCCTCGAGCAGCCCGATCTGTTTTTGCAGGTGAAGGAGGAGCTTCCGGAGCCGGTCCTCGACGGAGAGCGTTTCGAGCAGCTCCTGCTTCTCCTCTACATCCAGCTCGGTATAGAACGCGACCAGGTCCGCGAGCTCACCAGGCCTGCTGACCCCGCCGAGGAGGTGATCCACGATCTCCTTCGGGACGCCGCGCAGACGGCTGACCTCGGAGGCGCGCTCGTACACTTCCTTGTAGAGCGCCGCGAACGCGGACTCCTCGGGGTCGAGCGGTCCCATGTCCTCCATGCGCCGGGCGATGACCTCGAGCTGTCCCTCGTGCTCGCGGTACTCGAGCGCGGCGGCGCGGGTGGAGCCCTGGATGACCATCTGCACGCCGCCGGGCACCTTCTGCACCTGGGCGATCCGACAGATGGTCCCGACCCGGTAAAGCGCCTCGGGCACGGGGTCCTCGGTCTCGGCATCCAGTTGGGCGACCGCGAACAGGAGCTTGTCGCCGTCGACCGCCGATTCGATGGCCTTCATCGTCTTTTCGCGCCCGGCCGCGATCGGCGCCGCGACGGAAGGGAACACCACCGTCCCCCGCAGAGGGATGACGGGCAACTTCAGACGCGTCTCGCTCCGATCGCCGTTGTGTCCACTCGCCTCCGTCGAGGAGGACTCGCTCGACTCTTCGATCGAGGTGGCGGCCATTTCGTCCAGGGACTCCTCGGGAGAGTCCGGGGCGCTCGGGGTGTCGTTTCCGCTCTCTTCGCTCATCAGCGTCGATCCATTCGAGGCGGGCCTCCGCCAGCCGTCTGTTTATGCGTTTCGCAGCGCGGGTCCGCGGTATCTGCGTAAGGCACCGGACCGTGCACGAACCGCGCCCGGCTCCGGAGCCGCTCCGGGCGAAAAACCGGCCGAATTGGCACGCCGGAACGCGGTCGGTCTGCCGTCGCGGTAACCGCGCTCGCCTCCTTGCGCCAACACGGCATGATCGGAACCGGAAGCGGGTGGATGCCCCAACAATTTTACCCTGTGGATCCTCCCGTGAACACGGTGCAGGCCACGCGGGATCCAGCCGGCCCCCGCTCGGGTACCTGCTCGCCATGTCAACGCGCCGGCGCCCGGAGCGCCATCCCGTTTCGCTGAGTACCCGATCCCGCACGAGGGGCTCCACCGTGGTGCGCCGCGATCGGCTGTCTCGGCTGTCTCGGCTGGCCGTCGTGGTAGCCGGAGCAGCGGCGGTCGGCTGCAAGCTCCCGCTCGGCTCGCCGGTGGACATCCGGTCGACCCTGGCACCGTTCGAACGCGTCCCCTACGTGCAGGCGGTCGACACGACGAGCGCATGGATCGTATGGCTCGCGCGCTCCGACGCGGCCGATCGCGCGGAGTATCGGCTACCCGGCGAGGAAGCATGGCGCCCGGCCTCCGTCGAGCGCGATACGACCCCGATCTTCGGGGCCAACGGCGAGCTTCGGCGGCGATCGGTGCACCTCGAGGAGCTGCCGGCCGGGACGGAGGTGGAGTATCGGGTGTGGGCCGGCGAGGCCCTCGAGGGGCCCACGACGTTCCGGACCGCGCCGGCCCCGGGGCAGGCCGACACGGTGCGAGTGCTCGCTTTCGGCGATTCGGGCTGGGGCTCGCCCGGGCAGGTAAGCCTCGCGCGGCTTATGGCGTCCGAACCGTGGGATCTGGCCGTGCACGTGGGCGACATCGCGTATCACGCCGGCTCGGAGACCGACTACTCCGAACGCCACTTCGCCATCTACAGAAATCTGCTCGCCCGGGTACCGTTCTTCCCCTCGATCGGGAACCACGACGTGATCGAGAACGGGGGAGAATCGTACGACGGGGCTTTCGTGTGGCCTGCCCCGGCGCCCGGGGCGCGGTACTACACCTTCCGGTGGGGCAACGTCCAGTTCTTTTCGCTCGACACGTCCACCGAGGGGCCCGACGGACAGGATGTGACCGAGGGCGCGCAGTACCAGTGGCTGGCGGCCGGGCTCGAAGCCGCGCACGAGGATCCGGCGGTCCGCTGGATCGTGACGTTCTTCCACCACCCGCTCTACAGCCACGCCGTCGGGTTCTCGGGCAAAGGCGCGTCACGGAAGCTCCGCGCGGCGCTCCTCCCGCTCTTCGACCGCTACGGCGTCGATCTCGTGCTCTCCGGTCACGATCACCATTACGAGCGCACGCCGCCGATCCGGGATGACGAAGTCGAGGAGCCCGGGTGCGGCCCCGTCTACGTGCTGACCGGTGGTGGCGGGGCGACTTTCTTCGCCCGGTCGTTCGAGCGGTCGCCGTTCCTGGCCATGGGGGCACGCACGTACCATTACACCCGGCTCGAGATCGTGGAGGATGTGATCAAGGTGTCCGCGATCGACGACTCGAATCAGACGTTCGACGAGTTCTTCGTGTTCGAGTACGACGGCACCACACCCGAGGGGGATCCCCTGAGTCCGCCGTGCCAGGGGTGACCTGCCGCATCTGGTGCCCGCTCTCGAACGGAGATTCCCGCCTCCGAACACCGCGGTGGCCCTCGTGCGGACCTCGATATCACCATAAGTGGTTCCGAAGTACTCTTTTAAGTCTCCTGGGCGCGGTCGGCATGGCGGTTGCCTGACGCCAACGCGTAGACGGGTGCCCGGCCAGATCGGCTGGTGCACCCGCACCCGAGCTCCATGCCGAGGCGTCAATGAGCAGCCTGATCCAGGATCTCCGATTCGCCTTTCGTGGCCTTCGCCGCACACCCGGCTTCGCGATCGCCGCCATCGCCACCCTCAGCGTCGGGATCGGTGCGAGTACCGCGATCTTCAGCGTGGTGGATGGCGTGCTCTTGCGGCCACTTCCGTACCGGGAGGCGGATCGCGCAGTCGCTCTGTGGCAGAACGATCGAGGGAGCGGGATCGAGCGCGACGACGTGTCGTCCGCGAACTATCTGGACTGGCGTGACCGCTCGACGCGTCTCGAGCGCATGGCCGCGATCGAGCCGTTTTCGGTGGACTGGATCGGTCCGGAGGGGCCGGAGGAGCTCGGGGCGTGGCTCGTCACCCAGGACTTCTTCGAGATCCTGGGGATACGTGCTCACCTGGGGCGGACGCTCCGACCCGAGGACTATCGAGCCGGAGGAACGGGAGCGGTCGTCCTGGGCCACGCGCTGTGGCGCGACCGGTTCGGGGCCGACTCGACGATGGTGGGCGGGCCGGTCGTGTTCGACGATGCTCCGCTCCTCGTTGTGGGCGTCCTGCCGCCCGACTTCCAGTATCCGGCCGGCGCACAGGTGTGGATCCCGCGTGTCTTTTCGGAGGACGCCCGGCAGGCACGGGCCGCAAATTACTATCAGGCCGTCGCGCGGCTGGCCCCGGGCGTTACGCTCGCCGAAGCGCGGGCCGAGATGGATCTCATCGGAACCGAGCTGTCTGACGAATTCCCCGACACCAACGCCGAGATCGGCGTGACCGTCGTCCCGTTCGAAAACCAGGTGCTCGGGTCGATCCGGCCGGCGATGGTCGTGATGCTCGGTTCCGTGATCGTAGTTCTGCTGATCGCGTGCGTGAACGTCGCGAACCTCGTGCTCG
>JBDHHV010000131.1:0-10011 GCA_039589195.1 Gemmatimonadota bacterium
GGTGGTAGGGATACAGAGGAGCGTGGAAATGGACAGAGGACTGAATCCGGGGTTGGGACTGGCGATCCTGCGCGTCGCGCTCGGCGTGACCTTTATCGCGCACGGGTTGCCGAAGCTGACGGGCGGAATCGCAATGACGACTGGAATGTTCGAGGGGCTCGGAATCCCGGCTCCGGTGCTGGCGGCGTGGCTCGTCGCGCTGCTCGAGACGGTGGGGGGGCTGTGTCTCATCATCGGATTCCTGGTGACCCCCGCCGCGCTACTGCTGGCAGGACACATGTTGCTGGGAATCATCCTCGTTCACGCGTCCAACGGGTGGTACGTGATCGAGAGGGGTCAGGGTGGCGTGGAGTTCAGCGTGATCCTGATCGCGTCGCTCTTGATGCTGGTGTTCGGGGGATCGGGCACCGCCTCACTCGACGCCAGGCGTAACCAGGAGGTCGTGACCGCATGATCGAGGGAGAACGGGTCGTCCGCGAGCTGATCGAAGAGCGGGAGGCGGGTGCCTCGCGCGATCACCTGCTGAGGGAGTCCGTGCAGCAGATCCAGGCCGCGGAGGATCATTACGATTGGGTCGGGATCTACCTCCTGGAGGACGATGTCCTCGTGCTGCACAACTACCTCGGCAAAGCCACCGACCACACCCGGATCCCGATAGGGCAGGGAGTGTGTGGCACGGCCGTGGCCGAGGGCCGGGACATCAACGTCCCCGACGTGCACGCAATCTCGAACTACCTGGCCTGTAGCCTCGAGACCGTGTCCGAGCTGGTGGTCCTGATCCGCGACCCCGAGTCGGGGGAGATCTTCGGCCAGCTGGATCTGGATTCCGACCGCCGTAAAGCCTTCACGGAGCGCGATGAGCGCGAGCTGAAGGCGGTCGCCGACTGGCTGGCCCGGTTGTTCAGGGAATGAGGTTGCGTAGGGGCAGTTCGAAAGCTCCAAGGATCTGATAGCCGATCACCCTTGCCCGCCGAACACGCGTCCAACACCCTGGTCCGCGGTAGTCTCGCGTGTCCGTAGGTGGCCTCGTCATTAGCGGGCAGGAGCTGAATCGTGACTCTCTTCGAGTATCTCGCCGTCTTTGTCTCGATCGTATTGTCGTTCGGCGTGATTCGGCTGCTGGATGGCCTGCCGCCCGCGGTGACGCGAGGTCACAGGTACTGGCTCCACACGACGTGGCTGGTCACCGTCCTCTGGTTGCACGTCCAGTACTGGTGGGTTCTGTGGTCGTACAATGCCGGCGTGGCCTGGAACTACCCGAGGTTCGTGCTCGTCCTCGCCTCTCCGTTGTTGCTCTACTCCCTCGCGATCACGCTCGTACCTCGGGATCCGGGCGCGGTCGGGTCATGGCGCGATCACTTCTATCGCGTGCGAGCTCGCTTCTTCTCCCTCTACGCATGCTGGATGCTAGCGGCCGGACTCGCCAACTGGTGGGTGTTGGGCCAGCCCTTCCTGAACCGTCTTCGGTTGGGCCAGGGAACGTTCGTCGTGCTGTTCCTGATCGGAGCCACGACGAGAAAGCCGTGGTATCACGGCCTTCTCGCGGTTCTCATCGTGCTGATGGCGGTCGTGTTCATCACCAGTCTCTTTCTCCAGCCGGCCCCGCTCACCCAATGACGGGTCTCCGAAGTCCACGCCATCTCGAACTACCTGGCCTGTTGCCTCGAGATCGCGTCCGAGCTGCCGGTCTTGGTCCGCGACCCCGAGTCCGAAGAGGTCTTCGGCCAGCTAGATCTGGACTTCGACCGCCGCAATGCCCTCGCGGGCGCGATGAGCGCGAGCTGAAGGTGGTTGCCGACTGGCTGGCGGGGCTATTCGGAAGCGGGGCGGTCTAGCTGCGTGTCGCGAGGACGTGGGTCACCCTGAGCGGCGGCACCCGGCGCACCAGGGCATCCTGGCCACCCGGTGTGTTCAGAGTCAGTTGATAGCGTCCCGTATCTTCGAGGGGATGGGAAGCTCCTTTTCGACCAGGGAGAGAGGAACGCGATGGCATACGCGGCGGAGGATGGGACGCGCGTTTCAGCTGAAACTTCTCGCCGGTTGTCCCGCGACACCGGCCTCCTCCTCACCCGAGCGCGGGGGTCGCGTGCTGAACGGTTGGCGCCGGACTCGAACGGTTTCGCCCGCGCTACGCCGGGCCCTCGAGGTCCGGGACCGGGGATGTCGGTTTCCCGGGCTGCGGTCTCCGCTTCACGGAGGCGCACCACGTCGTCCATTGGGCCGACGGCGGCGAGACGAGCCTGGACAACACGCTGCTCCCGTATCGCTACCATCACCGGCTCGTGCACGAGGACGGTTGGCGCTTCGAATGGTGGGGGGCGGGCCGAGCGGCGTTTCGCGCTCCCCGGGGGATCGGTCCACATGGCGGGGCGAGAGAGACCAGCGCCGCGGCTGTCTGGTGGTCCGGGTGATCCCGTGGCGGCGCTCGCGCGGCACAACCGCCTCCGCACCACCGGGGCGACTCCGTGACCCCTCCCGCCTGGCTGGCCGACGCCGGAATCCGGTGAACAACCTTCCCGTGACTTAGACCTACCCGCTCCCTGCACGAGGGAGAGGGCACAGGGATTCGCGCCCGAACCACTGACGGCAGGTGGAGCAGACGTACCCATGCTCCTCCTCCCCCAGGTATTTCCCACAGCGGTGCGGCTCAGCGACCCCTCGCCTTACTACGAAGGTCTTCTCAAGACCCGGACTCGAGGGCTGTGTGCCGGCTATGGAAACCGGTGCACGGTCCGAAGCGAGGGCGGCTTACAAGCGGGTACGCTCTGCACACGGGCTTCTGTTGCGGTCCAGGGCCGGCAGCCCTTATCACAGAAGCATGACCGCGACTCACGCCGGATACGAAAGATTCCTCGCGAAGATCGTTGCTGGGACGCCGGCGGCATTCATCCTCGGGTGCGAACGGGCTCACGGCCTCGCGTTCGCACGAAGCCTCGGTCGGAAAGGAGTCCCGGTCGTGGCCGTGGGCGCCGCGGGGAGCCCCGGCATGCGTTCCCGGTACAGCTACCCAGTCCACTTTGCCGTTCCAGGTGACGACGCGGAGTTGCTCGGTCTTCTCGACGATCTCGGAAGGAACCTGCCGAGCCGGGGGGTGCTGCTCCCCGCCGACGACGCATACGTGCTGTTCGTGTCTCGAAACCGATCGGCACTGAACCGCTACTTCGACTTCGTCGTGGCCGATTCGCCGACGCTCGAAAAGCTGGCAAACAAGAAGTATCAGTACGAGCACGCCCGCAGCCTGGGGATCCCGATTCCCGAAACGCACGTATTGGATACCGCCGGCCGCATCGACGAGGTGGCTGACGAGGTGGCTGACGCGGTCGGGTTCCCCTGTCTCATCAAACCCGCGTACTCCCACCTCTGGCGGCAGTATCGCGCCAGCACGGGGCTCCGTGACGTGAGCAAGCTGGCCCGGGTGGACTCTCGCAACGAGCTGATCGATTACTACGGCCGCATGTCGGGGAGCGGCGTCGAGCTGATCGTCCAGGAGCTGATCGAAGGGGAGGTCGACGGGCTTTACGCGTTGTACACGTACGTGAGCGCGAAGTGCGAACCACTGGCGTTGTTCATTCGACGAAAGCTGAGGCAGTGGCCGATCCTGTACGGCAACGGATGCTACTCGACCGCGGCTCGTGAGCCATCCGTGCTCGCTCTGGGGCTCGAGCTCCTGCGCGGGACCCGCTACCGGGGGCTGGCGAACATCGAGTTCATGAAGGATCCCAGGGATGGGCAGCTGAAGCTGATCGAGTTCAACGTCAGGAGTGCTTCTCAGATCGCTCTCGCCGTGGACGCGGGGGTCGACATTCCTTTCATCGCCTATTCCGACACGGCAGGCAAACCCGTCGCTCCGGTCGATTCGTATCGGGAGGATGTGAAGTGGATCGATTTCGGTCAGGACCTGGGATCGTTCACGGCGCAGTACCAGATGGGGCGGCTGGGGTTCTTCGCATGGGTACGATCCGTGCTGACCGCGAAGAGCTACGCGTACTTCGCTCGTGACGACCTCAGGCCTGCCGTGAGTCGAACGATGGAGCTGATCAAGCACGGACTGACACGCCGAAGGCCTCGAAAAGAGGAGAATCGGGCGACAAGGCGCGCATGAGCGCGCGGATCCGCGGACCCCGAAGAGGCCGCCTCGGTGACGGCGCAGCGATTTGCGCCGCACTCGGCGGGATGGCACTCGGGTCGGCGTGCGGCCGGTCGGAGGGGGAGGGCGGAGGCAACGAGGTCGCTTACCCGAGCCGCCCGATCGAGATCGTATCGTGGGCCACGCCGGGCGGACCCACCGATCTGCTCGCCCGGGCGCTGGCGCGCGTGGGATCGGGGTATTTCGACGGACAGCGCCTCACGGTCGTTACGCGCCAGGGTGGGGCGGGCGCGTCGACGATGCAGTACCTGACCGGACGAGCGGGGGATGGCCACGTGCTCGCCGTATTCACGGCCAGCGGGACCGTGAACATGGCGACGGGGCGGATCCCGTTCGGCCCCGCCGACTTCACCCCGCTCCTGCGCATCCAGCTGGACCCGTTCCTGATCGCCGTGCGGGCGGACAGTCCGCATCGAGACCTGACGACGTTCTTCCAGGCGGCGCAGGCTCGACCGGGTGATCTGTCCGTCTCGGGGTTCGGCGCGGCATCCGCTCACTTTCTCGGCTTCGCGCGCCTCAGCGCCGCGGCCGGCGACCCGGACGTGCGCTGGATCGCGTACGAGGGCTCCGCGGACGCCGTGGCGGCGGCGCTCGGAGGGCACACGGATGCCGTGCACACCAACTACGCCACCGTGAGGGAGCACCTGCGGGCGGGCACGATGCGGGTTCTCGGCGTGTCGCTCCCCGTGGCTGCGCTGGCGGGGACGCGCACGTACGCTGAGCAGGGGCTCGACGTCACGCCGGTCCACTGGCGGGGTGTAGTCGGGCCGCCGGGTCTTGGCCCCGAGATCGCCGCGGACATTCGAGCGCGACTCGCGTCGACCGTTCAGGATCCCGAGTTCCGCCAGTTCATGCGAGATGTGGCGATGGAATACGCCGTGATGGAGGACGCGGAGGCGTTCGGAGGCTGGATGGCGTCCGAGGTCCAGGCGAGCCGCATGCTCCTGGAAACGCTTGGGCTGCTGGAGCCCGGTCCTCAATGAGCCGTCACCTGGGCCGGTGGGTCGAGCCGCTACTGCTCGTCACGATCGCGGTCGGGATCTTCGTCGACTCGCTCTCCTACCCGTCCGCGGTGGTGCCGGGAGCCCCGGGTCCGGCATTCTTCCCACGTCTGTTGTCTCTGGTCCTCGCCGCGTGCGCGGGCTGGCTGGCCTGGCGTCCGCCGGGTGCGGCCGGACTGAGCCTCGGCGGGTCCGATTCGACCGGCGGCTCGATCCGCTTTGGCAGCGCGATCGTTCTGATCGCCGGGTTCCTCCTTCTCGCGTCGCGTCTGGATACGTACGTCCTCCTACCGCTGTTGGTTGGCGGTTTGATGGCGATCATGGGGGAGCGAAGAGTTCCGGCCCTGGCGGGGATCCCGATCCTCTTCACCCTGTTCGTGTACCTGGTCTTCGTTCAGGCATTGGGCGTCCCACTTCCCGCTCGCCTGTCCTAGCCGGCTGCCGAAGACTAGCCGGCCGTGGCCATCTTCGAGGGGTTCGCGACCACGCTCCAGCCAGCAAACTTGGGGTTCATCCTCGCGGGAACCGCGCTCGGGGTCGTTGCCGGCGCCATACCCGGGCTGAGCTCGACGGTCGGTCTCGCCCTTGTCCTGCCGATCACGTTCTCGCTGAGCCCGGTCCCTGCACTTCTGATGATGGTGTCCCTGTACATGGCCGCTCAGTACGGCGGCTCGATCACCGCGATCGCCATCGGGGTACCCGGTAGCTCGCCGGCCCTCGCCACTACCTTCGATGGATACCCGATGTGCAAACGGGGCGAAGCCGGCCGCGCGCTGGGGATCTCGCTGTTCGCGTCCGCGACCGGCGGAGTGATCGGCGCGATCCTGCTGATGATCGCCCTGGTGCCCCTGTCCCGCGTGGCGCTCGCGTTCGGCCCGGCCGAGTCGTTCGCGCTCGGCGTGTTCGGACTATCGATCGTCGCGAGCCTCGTCGGGAAGAGTCCGGTCAAGGGTGCCGTCAGCGCGGTGCTTGGCCTCGTGTTCTTCGTCGTCGGACTCGATGTTCTCACGGGATCCCCGCGTCTGACGTTCGGAATCGACGCGCTGATGGATGGGCTCGAATTGGTGCCCATGCTGATCGGCTTCTTCGCGATTGCCGAGGCCTTCAACGCTATCGTCAGCCGCGCCGATCCGAATCCGCTCGGCAGGATCCGTGGAAGGCCTCCCCGCGCCCGCGAGCTCGCCGGGCTGTGGCCATCGATCGCTCGCGGCTCCGCGATCGGTGGAGCGATCGGCGCGATTCCGGGGGCGGGCGCGACCATAGCCTCGCTCGTCGCATGGAACGAGGAGAAGCGTGCTTCGAGTCGTCCTGAGACCTTCGGACGCGGTGCGCCCGAGGGAATCGCGGCCCCCGAGGCGGCGAACAACGCTTGCGTCGGCGCGGCAATGATCCCGCTACTCGCCCTGGGGATCCCGGGTTCCGCGAGCGCGGCGGTTCTTCTCGGCGGACTGAGGGTGCAGGGGATCAGCCCCGGGCCCCTGCTTCTCGACGAGCAAGCTCCGCTCGTTTACTCGCTCTTCGCGGGATTCCTCGTCGCCGTGTTCTGCATGCTGGTCGTCGGCATCCTGGGAATCCCTCTATGGACCAGGGTCGTCGGATTGCGGTCGAGCATGCTCATGCCGCTGGTCGTGGGCATCTCGCTCATCGGGACCTACGCGCTCCGCGGAAATCCGTTCGATGCGTGGGTCGCGCTCTTCTTCGGCGCGCTCGGGTTCGCTATGCTCCGTCGCGGATACCCGCTCGTCCCCGCCGTGCTGGGGCTTATCCTCGGGCCGATGGTCGAGACCAACTATCGGAGGGCGCTGACGTTGTCTTCGGGCTCGCACACGACCTTCGTGGAGAGCCCGATCAGTCTGCTGCTCCTGGTGCTGGCGGCGGCGAGCTTCGCCGTGCCCGTGCTTCGGGGTCACGTCACCCGGTGGAGGGAAAGACGAACATGAGCGCCACGATGGGTGCCACGCGGGGTGCCACGGGCGCCGTGATCGACTTCGTGATGGATGCCTCTCTCGCGGACTTCCCGGACGAGGTGGCCGATGAGGGACGTCGATGCCTCATCGACGGGATCGGCGTGATCCTGGCGGGGTCGGCCGCACCCGGCGCGAGCATCGTGCGCGACTATGCATCGGCCCAGGGTGGCGCGACCGAGGCGACGATTCTCGGGGCCCGGACCGCTTGCGTCCCCTCCGCCCTCGCGGCGCGAGCCAACGGGACCGCGGGGCACGCGCTGGATTTCGACGATACCCAGCTCTCGAGCACGCCGGACCGCGTCTTCGGTCTTCTGACTCACCCCACCGTGGCACCGCTCTCGGCGGGCCTTGCCGTCGCGGAGCGCGAACGCGCGTCGGGAGCCGCGCTCCTCGAGGCGTTTCTGACGGGGTCCGAGGTGGAGTGCAAGCTGGCGGAGGCGATCGATCCGCGGCACTACACGGAGGGATTTCACTCCACCGCGACGCTGGGCACCTTCGGCGCGGCGGTGTGCGCCGCAAAGCTGGTCGGTCTGGACCGCGAGCGGCTCGAGATGGCGCTGGGAATCACCGCGAGCCTCGCCTCCGGCATCCGCCTCGGGTTCGGGACCATGACCAAGCCGCTTCATGCGGGCCGCGCCGCCGAGAACGGGATCGTGGCCGTGGATCTCGCAACCCGTGGATTCACCGCCGACCGGAATGCGCTCGAAGCTCCGTGGGGGTTCTTCGAGGTCTTCGGGGGCGGGTTCGACGAGGACCGCATAGTCGGCGCGCTCGGCAACCCGTTCTCCCTCCTTGATCCGGGGGTCTCCGTGAAGCCGTACCCGTGCGGAAGCCTGGGACACCCCAGCATGGACGCGATGCTGAGACTGGTGAGCGAGCACGACGTGAAGCCGGAGGAGATCGATCGGATCACGTTCAGGGCCGGTCACAACATCCTGAAGCCGCTCCGCTACTCGAATCCCACGAACGAGCTCGAGGCGAAGTTCTCGATCCCGTTCATCCTGTCGAGCATCGCCCTGCGTCGCCGAGCCGGGGTCCGCGAGTTCACCGACGAGTTCGTGAACTCAGACGAGGTCCGCACCCTGATGGAGCGCGTCGACGTCGTGTTCGACGAGGAGATCGACGCGCTGGGCTACGACCGGATGCGGAGTCGGATCGACGTGCGGCTCGGGGGCGGACGTGGTCTTTCGATCGACGCGGACACCTATCGGGGGGGACCGGAGCGCCCTCTGACCCGCGATGAATTGCACGGGAAATTCCGCGACTGCGCCAGCCTCGTGATGTCAGGGTCCTCGATCGATGACGCCCTCGATCTTCTGGAATCGATCGAGGAGTTGGCGACCATCGACGATCTGATCGAGGTCCTCACGCGTGCGGCTTACGGCGCGTCCATCGGCGCGTCTACGGGAGCATCTACCGGAGTATCCACGGCGTCGCGGCCCTGACCGGGTGGGCCGCTCGCGCGCCGGCGTTTCCAGAGCTCGGGGATCCCCTTCACGGCGTACAGCCCGAGGACGACCGCGACGCTGGCGATCAGGATCCACGTGGGGATGGGGACCGTCGCGCCGAGCAGGGCGAGCAGGAAGTACCGCGGGAATTTGGATACGACGATCGTCCCGAGGTACTTCCACAGCGGGTAGTGGATCGAGAAGCTCAGGAACTTGAACAGAAAGAACGGGACAGGCAGCAGACCCGCCGCCGTCAACGTGACGAACGGCCAGCGCATGAAGTAGCGGGTGGCCAGCTTGTAGATCCTCTTGTCCTTGTAGCCCTGGATGCCCTGCAGGTTGACGACGGGCACGAAGACGGCGTAGTCCAGGAGCCCCGCCGCCACCGTACCCAGCGTGGCCGCGGCCGCGGTGATCCACAGGTTCGCGAACTTCCCGAACAGGATGAGCACGGGCTCGTGCGGGAAGATCGTGACCGCCGTATTCGAGGGGATGCAATAGAAGGCCAGGTAGAAGTAGCTGCTGGACTCGAAGTCCCGGAACAGCAGGAACGCGGTCACGAGCCCGAGCACCACCATCAGGCTCCCGAAGAACCACACGCGGGGGCCCAGCCGCGTGTAGACCCGCTCGCCTGCGTGCTCCGGAAGAGTCGGGGGTGTCTCGCTGCTCATGTCGCAGTTACAGGGGTGAGAGGGCGCCCGCGATCTTGATCGAGCACGCCCTACGAGCCCGCCGCCGCTTCCTGCGCGACGGCCTCCTCTTCCTCTGAGGGCCGCTCGGGCCACCCGGCCCGCAGGTCGTTCCAATGGAGCATGGTGTTGAACACGAGCGCGTGGCTCCCGGACGTCTCGAGACGCCAGAACGGATTGGTGGCGAACAGCACCACGTGTCCGTCGCCCACCGGGACGTCGACCACCGCGGGCGTGCCCGCGATATCGCTCTCGCCTCTCAGCATGCCGCTCATCAGCACGTCCTTCTCCGCGAAGCGCACGACGACGCGCGGAACCTCTTTCTCCCACGTCTCGTTCTTGAGCCAGTCCGGCACCGCGTTGCTCCCCACCTCGTCGTTCACCTCGAGCACGGGTCGCTGGTTGAAGTAGGAGGCGAACGACTCCGGATACCCGTACGCGATCGGGCTCGCGTCATCGTCCACGACCGTCTTGAGCACCGTGCCGCGCGCGGTCAGCTGCCGCGTCGTCTCGATGCTGACGCGTCGCGTGAGCGCCATGTCGATCGGCAACGCCGTCGTGGCGCCCGCGGTGAGGAACACCCCCCCGCGCTGGAGAAAGTCACGCAGGTGGATGAGGCCCTCGTACCCCATGCCGCGTCGCATGTCGTCGGTCTGGTCGATGTGGCCGATGGATGGATACTCGGCCGAGCTTTCCCACGGGATCGGCGGGCCGGCCTCCGTGGTCCCCTGCACGAGCGCACGCGGGTTCGCGCGACTC
>JBDHHV010000132.1:0-9958 GCA_039589195.1 Gemmatimonadota bacterium
GTGGCCTGCATGAGAAAGCTACTCGTCATCCTCAATGCCATGGCTCGCGACGGGAGGAAGTGGAATCCCTCGATCCCGCTCGAGCAGCTCCGTCTGCAACACAGTTGCTAACGTGGTGGTCGTGCCCGAAGCGAGGTCCACCACCCACAAATCGGCGCCTTTGCCCTTCGGTTCGTCCGGCGCGTAACCGTGGAGCGCCAGGAATCGACCGCTCGAGTCGAAACCGAACGCTCGTACCTCGTCGAAGCTCCGCTCTTCGCCGCTCGCCAGATCGAGCAGCCCGGCGCCGAGCTGAACCGGCTCTTCGGCCTCTTCGAGACGCTCCTCTTCGTCGGGAGAGACGCCGACCGCCCAGGCCAGCCAACGGCCGGTTGGAGCGAAGGACGGATTCCTGCCCCACGGCACGGATCGCACGGAGTCCCGCTCGAGAGATCGGATGCGAAGCTCGGCCTGTTCGTCCACGGTCTCGACCCCGTACGCGACCCACGCACCATCGGGTGAGAGCGCCGCCCGGCCCAGGTTCTCCCAGCGCAGGTAGTCCTCCGGCGCGAGAGTGGGCCTTTCCTGACTCGAGGCGGCCCCGAAACCGAATATGGATAGGGTCGCCGCGATCGCGGCACTTGCGACGAGGCGGTCGCAGCGGCGACGACGACGTACGCCGTTCGCGAAGATCGAGGCACACATGGGTCCTCCTCGGACTCGGTCCTTCGGTCGGATTCCGTTTGGCGGATGCCTGACTATCGGAAGCCGGTCCCGCCCGTACAAGGCTCAGGAGGGCGCACCGCCGGGTGTGAGCGGTGGCGAGCTCCGGCGTGTGGCAGGGCGTGGCCGCGAGGGAAGTCGAGTCTAGCGCTAGCAGGCTGCTAGGGGTTTGTCAGGTCGCTGCCCGCCGCGGACGACTCCACCCTGGGCTTCTTCAAGACGCGCCACGCCCTCCACTCGAACGCGATCCACAGGCCGGCGATGCCGTAGACGGCGATCCAGAACAGATCGTCCGGGAAGCCGGCCCCGAACCTCGTATAGAAGGCGCCGGCCATGACGACGGCCAGCGCGATTCCCCCGTATGTCGCGAGCCATGGAAGCAGGATGGCGGTCCCGCCACCCACCTCGAGCGCCCCGACGAGCCAGCGGAGCCACACGGGGTATCCCCACCGGGCGAAGGGCTCGCTCCAGAAGCCGGCCGGGTCGAACTTGTCCCAACCGTTCGGGATGAACTTCAGAGCGAGCCACACCGCGACCCCCCACGCGAGCAGCAACCGGAGCCGCTTCAGCCAGATCATCGGCTCACCCGGACCCTCGATTCAGCCGGACCATTGACTAGCTGCCCGTGAGCAGGCTCTCTCTGATCCGCACGGCTCGCGGCGAGGCGTTCGGGTCCTCGGCCAACGTGTACTGGGTGTCCTCGGAGAGCCGCAGATCCAGCTCCAGCGTGACTTCCTCCGCACCCCGCCGGACCACGACCTCGTAGGCCGTGCCCTCGGGAAGACTCGAGAAGTGGGCGCGAAACTCGTTGAAGTTCTCCGGCGTGCCCAGCTCCACGGGACCGGCCCGGAGCAGGTAGTCGCCCTCTCGCACCCCGGCGTCCGCCGCAGCGCCACCCGGTGAGAGACCGCCGACCCGCACGCCGAGGCTGTCATACTCGGCGAAGATCCCCACGAGCGGGCGCACGGTCGTCTCCTCGCGCAGTGTCAGACCGGCAAGCGGCAGGACCTCGTCCCATGGATACGGCTCGCGGCCATCCACATAGCGGGCGTAGAAGTCGTCGAACGAGGCACCCGCCGCCGTGCGGCCGACCGCCGCCCACCACGCCGCCTCGCTGAAGCCCGTGAAGCTCTCCTTGTAGGTGCCCCAGTACAGCTCCCGCATCACGTCATCGAGCGAGGCCTCGTTGTCGGTCGCGTCGCGGATCAGGATGTCCAGGAGGAAACCGGCCATCGCGCCCTTGGGATAGTAGATCCCGCCGGTACCGTCACGGGTGCCGATCCACGCCGTGAGTGACGCGTCCTCGAGGGCCACGGCGCCCGCCCCCTCGGTCGTCCCGATCTCGCCGGAGGCCGACTGGTAGAAGTACTCGGGCCCGAAGACGCCGCCGCGCACAAGCGACAGGTCATCGTAGTAGCTGGTGATCCCCTCGCTCACCCACAGGAGCGTGGTCGGCTGCGGACGACCGTAGTCGTATGGCACCAGCGGGGCGGGCCGCAGTCGCTTCACGTTCCACGCGTGGAAGATCTCGTGCGCCACCACGGAGGCGAGCACGGGGTTCCCGACGAGTTGCGGCACGTAGATCCCCAGGTGCGAGTTGCGGTGCTCGAGCGCAGAGGCGCCGCCGAAGTCCTCGGGAAAGACCATCAGCGTGGTGTAGGTGTCGAACGGCGTGTCGTCAAAAACCGCCGCCATCGGAGGCATCATCCCGCGCAGCTGGTCCCAGATCCCCTCGCGACGTCCCTCGACCACGAATCCCGCCGGATAGGTGGCCAGCCGGTGCCGCACGCCGTCGATCTCGGCGCTGTCCATGTCGAAGCGGCCGATGAACGTCGGCATGTCGACCAACTCGTGGAAATCCGCTGCCACGTACTCGCGCGCTCCCGAGCCGGGCGTCATGCCGGTCGCTACCTGCCAGTCCGGCTCGGTCTGAAACGTCACGCGGGAGGAGAACCCGTACCCCTGCCCCTCCGGGTACAGAAACAGGTTCGTTCCGTTGAAGAAGGCGAAGTCGGGCGCCGTCCAGGCGCTGCCCGTATCGAGGGCGTCGGCCCGGTAGTCGAACGTGACCGTCACCTCACCGCTGCCCACGGGAAACACCCGCCACGTGTCCCAATCGACCTTGTCCCAACGCAGTGCGGTCTCGCCCGAGTGCGCATCGAAGTCGAGGACGTTTTGGGCATAGTCGTCCAGCTCGTACGACCCCGGCGTCCAGGCTGGGAGAGACAGGATCACGGGCTCCGCGCCTGCCGCCCGGAAGGACATGGCCACGGAAATCTGGCGGAACGGAGCGGTCGTCTGATCGAAAGTGATCTCATATCCCACGTCGGAGATGGGGGCCGAGCGCACCGCCCCGGCCGACTGGGCGAGAGCGACACCGCTGACGAGCCACGCCAGGGCGAGAGCGACATACGCGGATCTTCGTCCGGTCTTCATCTGAGCTCCTCTACGTGAACGGCGCTTGGCCTCGACTCCTCGACCATGAACGAAGCCCGGCCCGATGATGTTCGACCCCGAGTGCAGTACGGCTGGCTCCGCCTCATGGATTCGATCCAACCGTTGGATGCGATGAAGTGAGAAAAGGATGCTCGCGTGTCGCCGAGCCGCGTGCTCCCAGCATCGGTCCTCGGCCTGGTTGCCGGCGGTTTCCCTCTCTCGGGGTCCGATGGGGGGTCCGGCGGCGAGTGCAGGGCGGAACCCACTCAGAGGCTTGGATGTTGCTACGCTCGAACCGGTTCGGATGGAACCCGAGCGCGCACCGGGGGTCCGTGTTTCGGTACGATCCGACCATTCTGCGACGACGGCATCGAGTCGGGCCGGGACACGCCTCGTGGCGATATCTCCCGCACCGGTGTCATGACGGAGGTATATATGGGTTCATTGCGTCCTTCTCGGCCGCGCCGCGGCCGGAACGGCGAAGCTCCGGTGGGTCGGGAAGCCTCTCGGCCCGCTATGCCGCCGCGTTCCCGGACGCGTCGAAGGGAGCTATGGGCCCTGGCGCTCGCCCCGTTCCTCACCGGCGGGAGCACCCTGTCCGCCCAACTATCCTGGGACGCGTGCGAAGCCGCCGGCGGCGCAGCTGAATCGGTTGTTGGACAGTGGCGTGGCCTCCTGGGCGGGCGTGGCTCCATCTCGTCCTCTGAATTCGCTGCTCGCGCTGCGGATCTGCTCGACCGGACCGTCGCGCTCGGCGTCATCGCCGAGGAGATCTTCCAAGGTGACTGGGCACAATTCTCGTCAAGCCAGCGGGCCGAGTTTCTGGACGTGCTGAGGACCTCCCTGCGGGATGGACTGGTCTCGTTCCTGGATGATGAGATGCGGGGCACCGTTCCTACCTTCACGGCAACCGGAGGCCGCGACGACCGTGGGACCGTCGAATACTCGCTCGAGATACCCGGCGGGAGAGCCCAGGAGCTCACCCTGAGTCTCGCGACGGTCGGTAGTGAGGCGTGTAAGGTCGTCGATGTCGAATACCGCGGGGACCGGCTGCTGAAGGATTACCGCGATTGGGTGGAAGATCTGGTCGACGACTATTCGTTCCCGTACATGATCGCCAAGCTCGGTAACCGCGATGAGATGATCCTCGACGACTTCGAGTCGTCGCCGCTAGGTCAGTTTCCGGTCGGGTGGGCACAGAGGGAGGACGATGACGAACCCCCGTACCGTATCCGCGAAGAGGGCGGGAACCGGTACCTGGAGGCCACCGATCAAGGCGAGTCGGTCATCATCGGGCTCGAGACCCCGTGGAACCTGGACGAGTACCCCTACATCTCGTTCCGCTTGCGCGTAAACCGGATCCCCGAAGGTGCCGATGAGCGTACCGATGATCGAGTCGACAGCGCGGCTGGGGTGTATGTCACGGTCAAGAAAGTGGCCTTCGGCAAGATCCCGGAGTCCGTCAAGTATGTGTGGAGCGCCACCCTCCCCGTGGGGGCGGCGACCCGGCGCGAGGGGATCGGCAGACCCTGGCAGGTCGTTCTCGGGTCGGGTACGGAAGGGCTGGGCGAATGGCGCACGTACGTGTTCGACGTTCGTGATGCGTACCGGAGAACGTTCGGAGGGAATCCCGGGTCCAAGCCGGCGGGAGTTGGCGTGCTTTCGGATGCGAACAACATGAAGACCTACGCGTTCGCCGACTACGACGACTTCAAGGTCCTGAGACACGCCCCAGCAGGGACGGATGGGGGCGTCGAGCAGCGGTTGAGGCCGCTGAGGCGCAACTGAATCTCGAGCGCGGTAGCCGAGCCATGGCTCGCAAGCTGATTCTGTCGGGTCTGATGTTGTGCGCGTGGCCGGCCGGACCGGGTGTGGCCCAGTCGGCCGATACGCTCGTCCTGAGCCTTTCCCGCGCCGAGACGCTCGCCCTCGACAATCATCCATTCGTCAGCCGCGCCCGGGCCGACCTCCAGCTTGCCGAGGCGAGGCGGACGCAGGCGCGTCACTCACGCTGGGCGCCCGAGCTCCAGCTCTCCAACTTTTGGGGTCCTATACCGGACGCCCGAGGGGTGGTTACCGACGACGGGATCCTGGTCTCTCCCGATTCGACAAGCGGGGTCAACAACCTCGGGTGGTTCACACAGGCCAGCCTCGAGTTGGTGCAGCCACTCTACACATTCGGGCGGATCGACCGACTGGTCAACGCGGCCAATGCCGGTGTCGAGGCGTCTGAGGCGGGTGTCGAGGCGACCAGCGACGAGATCCGGCTCCAGGTCCGCAAGGTGTACTGGGCGATGGTGCTCGGTGAGGCGCTCGTGGACATCGCTGACGAGATCCTGAGAGAGATCGCGGAAGCCGACGTGCAGTTACAGGAGCGCTATGAGGACGGCTCCGTCAGCCAGAACGACTTGTTCGAGTTCGAGATCTACCGGTTTCGGGCTCAGAAGGGCAGGCGTGAAGCGATCGATGGGCTGGAGATGGCCAGGGCCGCGTTGCGCGCTGCGACGGGGGTATCGGATGGGGTTCCGATCCAGGCGGAGACTCGAGAACTCACGCTGCTCGACGTCAGCCTGGACAGCCTCGACGGGTACCTCCAGTTGGCACGTGAAGCCAGACCGGAGCTGGCTCAGTTGAGGGCGGGCATCGCCGCACAATCCTCGCTCGCGCGCGCGCGACGCAGCGAGTATTACCCGCAGCTGTTCCTCGCCGGAAAGGTGGAGTGGAACCATGCGCCGGGGCGCTTCGACCCGAAGAACCCCTTCATCTACAACCCGACGAATTTCTTCCGCCCGGGCGTGGTCGTGGGCTTCAATTGGAACGTGAACCTCTTCCAAACTCGCGACCGCGTCAGGATCGCCGAGCGCGAGGCCGCGAAGTTGAGTGCGCAGATGGACCCATTGGGCGAAAAGGTCCAGCTCGACGTCCGCGAGGCCTACATGGGGCTCGTCCGGGCTGCGGCCGATGTCGAAGACAGCGAGCGAGCGTTGACTGCTGCCGATAACTGGTTTCGTGCCGAGTCGCAGACGTTCGACCTGGGTCTGGGCGAGGTTCAGGATCTCGTGGATGCGTTCCAGGCAAAGATCGACATGGAGAGGGAGCATCTGCAGAGCATCTTTCAGTTCAACACGACCCTCGCCGATCTGAGTCGCGCGGTCGGTCGTGACCTGTACCCGAATTGAGACGCGGATAATGGAATACACGAGACGGGCGCGTATGACGGGCGCCCGGACAAGACATTGGGCTCGCGGAGGAGTGTTCGCGACCGGTGCGTGGCTCGTGGCTCTGGGTGGGACGGGAGTACCCCCAGCTCACGCGCAGACGGCGTCACAGTCCCCTGTCGACGTGATACGCGCACGGAACCAGGCGGTGACGGATGTACTGGACGCGGCCGGCGACTCGGTGGATGCGCAGGAAAGAGAGCAGCTGAAGGACGTCATCAACGACCTCCTCGATTTCCAGGAGCTGTCGCGGCGGGCTCTGAGCCGGCACTGGGACGCGCGCACCGACCAGGAGAAGGCGGATTTCACGGACGTCTTCCGGCAGTTGATCCGGAACTCCTCGGTGAAGAAGCTGGGGGTGTATCGCGCGGACAGCGTAACCTACCACCCCCCCGAGGCTTCCGATGAAGGCGTCACGGTCACCACGGTCGCCTACAAGGATGGCAAGTCGGCCGAGATCGTGTACGAGATACACGAGGTGGGGGGCGAGTGGAAGGCATACGACGTCGTGGTCGATGGTTCCAGCACCGTCCGCACGTACCGCGATTCGTTCAACAAAGAGATCTCCCGTGGCTCGTACGAGGCCATGTACGCGAAGTTGCTCGACAGGCTGGAAGAGGACTCGTAAGGAAAGCGGGCTCCGGCAAGACGGCGGACGCGGCGAAGCTCCAATATCATCGTGGGGGAGATGCTTACGATGCTCACCCGTGAAGGCCGGGTGGCGGTCGGACTATCGCTCCTCGTTGTGCTTTTCGTTGTAACGCTTCAGTTTCGGAGCCTGAGAAGGGGGCCCTGGTGGTATTGCCCCTCGTCATCGGCCTGCTGGGAAGGGGTGGCGCGATGACGGCGTTCGGAACAAAGCTCAACATCTTCAACCTGGTCGTACTGCCCAGCATCGTGGGCATTGGAGTCGATAGCGGGGTGCACGGTTATCATCGGTATTTGAGCGAGGGCACGGGGTCGCTGCCGCTGGTCCTGAGGAGAGCTGGGCTGGCAGTGACGATGGCCACGCTCACGACAATGGTCGGCTATTCAGGCTTGCTGTTCGCCAGTCACCCGGGACTGGTGTCGATCGGTCAGCTGGCGATCGTCGGGCTCGCCACGACGCTGATCAGCGCGGCCGTGTTGTTCCCGGCGCTGCTGCAGGTCCTGGAGGACCGTGCCACCGCTGCAGCGACACCGGCGAGCGGATCTGAACCGTCCCAGGCGCGCGATAACGCATGACAGAACACGCACGCGACATCACGCAGGCTCTCGTTCTCGCGGCCGGCCGTGGCCGTCGACTGAACCACGATCAACCGAAGCCGCTGTTCCCGCTCCTGGGCGTGCCGTTGCTGGCGCGATCGCTCTTCACCCTCGAGGCGGCGGGCATCACCGATGCCTATGTCGTCCTGGGGCACAATGCCGACGAGG
This sequence comes from Gemmatimonadota bacterium, assembly GCA_039589195.1. Lineage (GTDB taxonomy): Bacteria > Gemmatimonadota > Gemmatimonadetes > Palauibacterales > Palauibacteraceae > JBDHAC01. The sequence goes on from JBDHHV010000132.1 coordinate 7,770, forward strand.
TGCGAGCGGCAATCGACGGAATCGATCGGCTGAAGATCCGCATCCATTGGCTCTACAACCCGGATTGGGAGCGGGCCAACGGTCTGTCCGTCCTCACGGCGGAATCGCTGCTGGACCAGCCGTTCGTTCTCGCGATGGGCGACCATCTGTTCGAAGCCGCCTCGATCGAGGTGCTCACCGACGGCGCGGGATCACTACAGGGGATCGACCTCCTGGTGGATCGGCAGCACCTGAATGGCGAGCACGACCTGGCCGAGGCGACGAAGGTACGGCTGGACGGCGACCGGATCGTCGAGATCGGGAAGTCGCTCGATCCGTTCGACGGGCTCGACACCGGGCTGTTCCTGGCTTCTCCGGAGATTTTCGAGGCGCTTCGCGAGGCGGGCGCCGAGGGTGAGGAGAGCCTGTCGGACGGCGTGCAGAAGCTCGCGGCATCCGGGCGAGCCAGGGCGGTGGATGGCGGCGAGCTGTTCTGGCACGACATCGACGAGCCCGAGGACGCCCGCGTGGCCCATGGCAAGCTGCTCGCCGGGCTTCGGACGGCGAAGGACGGACCGATCGCGACCCTCCTGAACCGACCGATCTCCACGAGGATCTCCGCCCACGTCGTCAAGACCTCGATGACACCGAATCAGGTGAGTTTCGCGACACTCCTCGTCAGCCTGATCGCGGCGGTCGTGGTCACGGGAGCCACGTACCCAACGCTCTTGTTGGGAGGCATGCTGTTTCATTTCGCCTCGGTCCTCGACGGTGTGGACGGCGAGGTGGCCAGGCTCAAGTTCCAGAGCAGCAGACAGGGTGAGTACGTCGACACCGTGTGCGACAGCATCGCCTACGTGGCGTTCCTGGCAGGCCTGACCGTTGCGGCCTACCGCGCCCCGGTCCCCGATCTCCTCTTCTGGAACGGAGTCGCGGCGACAGTCGCGTGCACTCTCGGGTTGATCAACATCGCGCTATACCTCTCCAAACAGGGGGAATCGGGGAGCGCGCGCACGGTCCGGTACGGGTATCAGAAGCCGCAGAAGGCGGGGCTCCTGACCTGGTTCCTGCGGAAGGTCCACTACCTGGGCACGCGCGAGATGTTCTCGTACGGTGCCATGGTCGCCGGGATCTCGGGCTACATGCTCTACGGGCTCGTTATTCCCGGCGTTCTGAGCGTCATCGTTCTAATTCCGATCACGATCAAGATCCTGGCGCGCTCCCGTCAACCGCGGGTCAAAGTCCCGGTCGGGCCCTCCGTGCGGACGCTCGACAAGGCGCCTGTCCGGGCGGCGGGACCTCTCGTTTTGAGCGGCGCTCGAGTCACCGCCGCCCCGGCCGAGGCCGCTACCGAACCCACAACGCAGGAAGTCTGACTCCCCGGGGGCCAGCCGAGAGGCTGGACCCCAAGGGCTAGCCGAGAAGCTAGACTCCAAGGGCTAGCGTGCCTCCGGGACCGTCACCTTCCCCGGCCCCTCCGCCGTCGATCCCCCCCCGCCGTCGCTTCCGCGTCCGCCATCGCATCGGCGTCCCGTATCGGTCGCCCGTTTCGCCCGCCGTTGGGCTTGAGCTGGACCAGCGCGTTCCGCGCGAGACCGACGGCTTCCCCCATCAGGTACCCGCGGGGGTCGCTCACCGCGAGCGACATGTCGACCGTACAATACACTCCACACCCGGGCTGGCACTCCTTGGGGTGGTCGTAGGCGAGCAGGTCGTCGGGGGTAATGTCGAGGATGTGACGCTCGGTCCGCACCTGGCTGCAAAGCCAGAACTGGCCCCGCGCCGACACGAAGAAGTATTTGTATCCCGCCACGCACGACCACTCCTTCGGCGTGCCGGCCAGCATGTCCTTCTGGTACTCCAAGAGCCGCCAGCTCGTGTGGATCCTCTCCCCACGCCGCTTCAGTTCCTCCTGGTGCTCCAGAAGGCGATTCATGCCCTCCACCGCGGGGTCGAGGCGCAGCTTCCGGTCGTTCACCAGGTCATCGTGAATGACGCGGCAATGCACCCGGACATCGGCTTTCAAACATTCGTCGATGACCTGCGCGGCCTCGTCCAGGCTGTCGTGAAACAGCACACCGGCGACGTGGAGTCTGACGGGAGAGTCGTCGAACCACGCCAGCTTGTGGCGAACGGACTTGAGGGATTTCCGCGTGCTCTGGATAGGCGTCATCCGGTCGACCGAAATCTGGAGCGCATCCAGACCCGCC
>JBDHHV010000133.1:0-12719 GCA_039589195.1 Gemmatimonadota bacterium
GATAATGCCCCTCGTCCTCGACATCGAGGACGACCTCGGCCTGCTGCGGGCCGAGCTCGTCTGGTGGCGGTCGGTACCCGGCGGAGGACCACCGAGTCAACGGGGGACCACCTTGTCGCCGGATCCGGATGGGCAGAAGCGGGCCATCTTCCGTCCGATCCTCGACCTACGCGAGGAAGACTTGCTCCCGGGGGATACGATCTTCTATCGGGTCCTAGCCCATGACGGTCATCCGAAACGGGGCCCGGCCCAATCGGAAGCCTTCCTGCTCCGTATACCGACTCTCGCTGAGCTGCGCACGGCCCGCGCGGACGAGAGCGAGGCTATTTCCGAAGATGCGCGGCAGCTTGCGCAGGCAGCGGAGGAGCTCGAGCGGGCGGCTGCGGACGCAGAGCGCCGGGCACTGTCGGAAGGTCAGACCGAGGCGAGTGCCCGGCCCGGCGAGTTGGGGTTCGAGGAAACGGAGGAGGCCCGGGGCGTTCTCGAGCAGGCCGAGGGCGTGCAGGACGCGATCCATGAGCTCGAGGAGGATCTCCAGACACTCCAGGAGGACATTCAGGAGTCCGTGCTCGCCGACCCGGCTCTCGAGGAGCAGCTGGCGGAACTGGCGGAGCGGTATCAGGAGCTGCTGGATGCGGGTCTGGCCGAACGTATCGAGAATCTGTCGCAGGCCCTTCGCGACCTGGACTCGGACGCCGTCCGAGAGGCGCTCGAGAACATGGCGGGCCAGGCGGAGTGGCTGCGTGAGCAGATCGGGCAGACCTTGAGTCTTCTGGAGCAAGCGGCGCTCGACCAGGCCGTAGAGGCGGCACGCGCCGAGACCGATGAGCTGGCCGAAGCTCAGCGGGAGGCCTCGCAGGATCAGGATGCGCCTCCGGGCGAATGGGCGGCTAACGAGGAGCGGCTGGCCGATGACGCGGACTCATTGGCCGAATTCCTCGACGAGCTTGCGGAGCGACTCGCCGCGGCGGATCAGGCAGCGGCCGGTGACTCGGCCGACATGGCAGGGGCCCGAGCCGATCAGGCAGCGGAGGCCATGCGAGAGGCCGCGGCGGCGGCAGCGACCAGCGGAGCGTCCGCTGGGGAGGCCGAGGCCGAGCGCGCCCGGGATGCGGCCCGCGAGGCGGCCGAGGATGCGGCACAGGCGTTGGAGCAGGCCGCCTCTGCGCTCGACGGCGCTACGGACCAGCTGAGTGGACGCGATGACGCGGTCGAATCGTTGGGGCGGGCTCGCGCGGAGGCGTTGTCCCTCGCGGACGCGGAAAGCGACCTGGCCGAAGCCGCCCGTGGGGTAGAGTCGATCGCGCCCGAGACGTGGAGAGCCCGCCAGGCCGCCGTCCGCCAGGGACTCGACAACCTACTCTCGACGCTGACCGAGGATGGCAGCCGCAGTTCCGTGCTCGATCGGGAGATCGGGACCGCGGCCGGCGAGGCGGCAGAGCAGATGGACCAGTTGCTCGAGCGAATGACGAGCGACGGCGGGAGGCGACTCCCCTCGCGTTCCGAAGCCGAAGGGATCGCGGATGCGCTGAACGAGCTCGCGGCCCGTCTGATCGCCAGCGAGCGGGCGGCGCAGACGGCGCAGGAACAGGCCGGGCAGGAGGCGGCCGCCGAGCAGATGACGTCCTTGGCCCAGCAACAACAGGGTGTCACACAACGCACGACCAGCCTGCTCGTACCCGGCCCGAAACCGAGCGGTGAGGAGCGAACCTCCGAGATCGCGCGTCAGCAGCAGGAGATCGCCGAGCAGCTCCGTGAGTTGGATGACCCCCAGAACGATCTGCTCGGGCGCCCCGAGGACCTGGCGACGGAGGCGGAGGAAATCGCGCGCCGCATCGAGTCGGGTCGAGCCAGCCCGGAAACGGTCGAGCGTCAGCGGACACTCTTCCGACGCATGCTGGACGCGGGTCGATCGCTGGAGGACGAGGACCTGGATCCCAACCGGCGCGAGTCCGAGACAGGGCGGGCCGCTCCCCGGCCACCTCCTGAGATCGACCCGGCTCTTCTGCGCGGGGTCCGCTTCCCGCTCCCCAGCGAGGCGCTACTCCGAGATCTCCCGCTCTTCTACCGTCGATTGATCTTCGACTACTTCGATCGGCTCAACCGGGGCTCGAGCGGAGCGGTCCCACCCACGGACACAGGCTCGGGAGACGATGGGGCGGGTGGCTAGTCGGCTACGCGGCTGCCTCGCGGTCACCGCCTTGCTGCTTACGTGCAGCGGCGCGCTCGCGGGGCAGGGAGCGCAGGCGGCGGCGTCACCGGCCGAGCGGCGAGCCGTGGAGCAAGCGACCCGCCTGATCGAGGCCGGCAGAGCGACCGATGCCAGCCGGGCGCTCCAGGACTTCCTCGCCCGGGAGCCGATCTCGCCGACCGCGCTCGCGCTGCTGGTCGACCTTCACGGGAGCGAAGGCGACATCGCCCCCGTCCTGCCCTGGCTCGAGCGAGCCGCCAGTCGGGACGCGAGCGAGCCACGCATTCAGCGGCTCTGGGTCTCCAGTCTGGTGCGCGCGGGCTTTGGGGATTCGGCACGTACGGTAGCGCGCAGGTGGGTGCAGTCGGCCCCGAGCCTCGCAGAGGCGCACCTTGCCGTCACCGACGCTGCGCTCGCGGGTGCCGACACCTCGACCGCGATCCGTGTCCTCGCGGAGGCCCGAGGTTCCGTGGAGGACGAGCGCGCGGTCCTCGAGCGCCTGGCAGACCTGTACGCCGCCTCCGGCGATCGCAGCGGGCTTCTCGAGAGTTGGGAGGCCCTCCTTTTGCTTGGCGAGCCCGGGATCGTCGCCATGGTCGAGGATGCTCGGTCCGGCGCTTGGCCCCGTGGAGTCGCCGGGGACCTGTGGGACGCACTTCTCCGACGGGCGCCGGCGCCGTCAATCCGGAACGGGGCGCATGCCGCGCTGCGGCTGGGTACCGGCGAGGTCTCTCGACGGCTTGCACGCGCAGCGGAGCCAGGGGAGGGAGCGGACCGGTCGCGTTTTCTGCGGAGCTACGTCGGCGAGGCCACGGACGCTGGGCTTCCGGAAGAGGTGGCTTGGGCGGCGGATGAGCTCGCTCGACTCAGCACACGTCCGGTCGACCGTCAGCGCTGGCAGGCCGTCTCAGCGGACATGGCGCTGATGGCCGGAGACACTCTGGCGGCCCGGCGCACATTCCAAGCCCTGCTCGACGAATCCGAGCCCGGCGAGGCGGCGCATCGGTTGGCCAGCCGGCGCTTGTTCTCTGTCCTTGCCTCGTCACCGCGTGACCTGTCGGAGGCTGCCGGACTATGGGCGTCGCATCGAGGCACCTATTCCGATTCCGCACTCGATCTCGCGAGGATGGCAGCCGAGCTGTCACGAGGTCGGGCGCGCGCGGGTGCACTACGAGAGGCGGAGCGAGGCCTTCAGGATGCCCGGGCGAGCCTGCCGTCCGCAGAGGCGCGGGCCGTGATCGACGCGGCAGGAGCTCGGCTTGCCATCCTCCGCGGTGCGCCCGACAGCGCACTCGCGAGGCTGGCCCGAGCCACGACCGACCCGGGAGACGAGGTGGTCGAGCACACGCGCAATCTGGGTCTGCTCGCCGTGCTCGAAGGTGCGGATGCGCTGGAGATCGAGCTACTGGGCGAGGCGCTTCAAGAACTGCTGGGAAGCCCTGGAGAATGGGACCCCACGGACTGGCTCGGCAGATTCGCTGCTCTCCCTGCCAGTGCGTCGCGACCCGCTCTGCTGGCCCTGCTGGCGGACGAGCTCGAGTCGGCCGGGCGCGCGGAGCAGGGCACGGCTGTACTGCACCGCATCGTCGATGAGTTTCCCGGGAGTGCGCAGAGCCCGGACGCGCTGCTGAGTCTCGCCCAGAGAGCGACCCTGACACGACCCGGTTCCGCCCGAACCTGGCTCGAGCGCCTGATCACCACCTACCCCGAGAGTGCTCTGGCCCCGCTCGCACGCCGCCTGCTGGCCGAGCTCGACGCGACCGAGCCTCCGGGGTGAGGGGGAATACCATGCTCCACGGATGGCGTGCCGCCGCGCGGTCCAGCTTCCTGGGCCTGGTCGCGGCCGTTTCCGCGACACCGCTCTCCGGGCAGCTCCTCATCCCGATGGATCGAGACCAGGCGAATCACCTGAAGGCATACGGCCTCGCGTATGGGGTTCTCATCGAAGGTCAGACCGCGGAGTGGTTGCTCAACTATCGGGCAGGGGCATTCCTCATCCCCGACAACCTCGAGAATCGGCGCAGGGCCGCCTTGATGGGCGTCACCATCGAAGAGCTGGGAGTGGCCGGCGTTTCTCGCATCCGGCGGGAGATCGAGGGCAGCAACATGGAGTCTGTACCTCTCGAGAAGGCGCCGCGCATTGCGGTGTACACCCCTCCGAACAGTTCTCCATGGGATGACGCGGTCACGCTTGCGCTGTCCTACGCCGAGATCCCGTACGAGCAGGTATGGGATCGCGACGTGCTGGCGGGCACACTCGAGAACTTCGATTGGCTACACCTGCACCATGAGGACTTCACCGGTCAGTATTCGAAGTTCTATCTGACGTATGCCTCGGCCGCCTGGCTGCAGGAGGAGGTCGCGCGTAACGAGGGGGTGGCCGAGGACCTGGGCTTTCGCACGGTGCCGGCGCTCAAGAAGGAGGTCGCGAAACGACTGCAGGAATACGTGGAGGCGGGCGGTTTTCTATTCGCGATGTGCACCGCGACCGAAACCTTGGAGCTCGCCCTGGCAGCGGGATCGACGGACATCGCGGCTTCGTTTGCGGACGGGTCGCCTCCTGATCTGACCGCAACGCAAAAGCTCGATTGGGAGCAGACGTTGGCGTTCACCGGCGCGGTGTTGGTCACGGATCCCACGCTGAGCGCCTTCAGCGACATCGATGGCCATCAGGTCAACACTCCATGGAGGAAGGATCTCGGCAGCTTCACGTTGTTCGACTTCAGCGCGAAGTTCGATCCGGTCCCCGCCATGCTGACACAGAGCCACGAGCGCGTTCTGCCCGACTTCTACGGTCTGACGACCACCTTCTCCCGAGAGCGCATCAAGCCCGGAGTGACCATCCTGGGAGAGGAGCCCGGCCAGGCGTGGGTCAAGTACCTGCACGGCAACTTCGGCGAGGGGACGTTCACCTATCTGGGCGGGCACGATCCTGACGACCCTCGGCACTTGATCGGCGATGCGCCCACGGATCTGGACCTTCACCCCCACTCGCCCGGATATCGCCTCATCCTGAACAACGTGTTGTTCCCGGCCGCGAAGAAGAAGAAGCTGAAGACATGAGTTCCTCGGGCACCGGGCCTGACCGGGTGGAAACTCGACGGCTGAGGGGTCTCCCCGCGTACCCTTTGGCCGGGATCCCCGAGATGAAAGCCCGACTTCATGCCGAGGACCGGGACGTCATCGATCTCGATGCAGGGGACTCCGTCCTCGCGCCGGACCCGGGATACGCCCCCTATTTCGGTGGACCCCACATGGCCGGGGCTCTTCTCGAGCGCTGTCCCCTGCGCCCCGAAGAGGGATTCCTCGTGCCCCCCGACCGCGTCCGGACCTGCCCCGGGGATCTGCGGCTCGTGTACCTCAATTATCCCAACAACCCGACCGCGGCTGTGGCCGAGCTGGATTACGTGCAGGAGATGGTCACGGTCACCGCGGACCGGGGCGCGCTCCTGGTGTATGACAACGCCTATGCGGAGATCGCGTTCGATGGGTTTCGCCCGCCGAGTCTGCTGGAGGTCGATGGCGGTTTGGAGAATGGGCTCGAGTTCCATTCCTTTTCGAAGAGCTTCAACATGACCGGCTGGCGGCTTGGCTGGGCTTGCGGAGGGGCGGCGTGGATCGAAAGGCTCGCCTGCGTGAAGAGCTTCTTCGACACGGGCCCGTATCTGCCAATCCAGGCTGCCGGCGCTGCCGTACTCCGGGACCCGGAAGCGTTCCTGGAGCGCAACGTGACCCGCCTGGCGGCTCGTCGGCAGGCCGCGGTGACGGCTTTCGAGGAGGCAGGCTTCGAGGTCACCACCCCCCGGGCGACCCTGGACCTGTGGATGCCGGTCCCCAAGGCGGAGAGCTCGGTCGACTTCTGTACGCGACTGCTCGAGTCGGAGGCGGTCCTTCTGTTACCGGGATCGGCTCTTGGCGACGCGGGCGAAGGGTACGTGCGCGCCGCCTTCACGGCGACGGTTGACAGGTACGCGGAGGCTGCCGAACACGCGCTCCGCCTCGCCTGAGCGGCCGCTCCGCCCCGACCATGCCGATCACTCACTCCCGTTCGACTCGCCGACGTCGCGAGCGCGCATACCGCCGCAGGCTCGCTGCCGGGCTCGTTGTCTCGGCCCTGGTGCATCTGGCCGTCCTGCTCGCTACGGGGCGCTTCCTGCCCGAGCCGGCCCCGTTCTTCCGTCCAGCTCTCGAGACCGAGCCCGCGCCGGAGGGATTGGTGGTGGTCGAGGTTGCCGATTCACCCGCGGAGCCCGAGCCTGAGACCCCGCGTCCGGAGCCCGAGGAACCGCGACCACGGCAACCCGAGGAGACGGAAGTCGTCCAGATCGTTCCGGCCCCCGTGCCCGAAGCCGAGGGCGAGCCCGCTACCGATGAGCCGCGTGAGGAACCCGGCGGACAACTCACGAACGCCGAGCGGCTACGCCCCCGCTTCAGCGACGCGCGTCTTTGGGTGGATCCCCGTGACCCGTTGCTGTTTGGCGAGCGGCTCGAGCGTTTCGCCCGGGCCGACAGCGCAGTGCGCGCGATCCTTCGCGAATGGCTCGACAGCCTTCGGCTGACCGAGGAACAGCGACGCCGGGCTCTCGACTGGACGTACGAGAAGGACGGGAAGAGGTGGGGGGTCTCACCCGAGGGGATTCATCTTGGAGATATTACCATACCGATCCCTTTCCAGCTCATGCCGAGCGGACCACAGCGGCGCGAATTCGAGCAGGCGCTTCGCGATCTGCAGGAGATCCAGAGTCAGGATATCCGAGACGACATCGAGAGGGTGCGCAGGGAGCGCATGGAGGAGATGAGACGCCGCTCGGAGGAAGAGGTCGAGCGGCGGCGCCAGAGGGACACCACGACCGTGCGCTCTCCGATGGGCCGGGATCCGTAACGCCCCTAGGAGGCTGCTGAAAAACCCTGGCGGGTCGCGTTACGGGCTGTCCCGCCGTAACCGTCCTACTTGTGTGACCGCGCCATGCTTGATGAACGGCGCAGGAGTCTCAGCAGCCTCCAGGCCCGTCCCGCGTCGTTTCCTTCCCGCAGCCCTGCCGTTAAACTGACCCGCGCCACGGGCGCTGACGTCCCGACGGCCCGATACACCCGATCCCTCGACCAGGAAGCGAGAAACGACTCGAACGTGAACCCTGCACGCGCCGCCGAGCAGGCCGAGTTGGCCAGCCGGTACGACCCGTCCGGTCTGGAGGGGGCGTTGTACGACGCCTGGAAGGAGGCTGGAGCCTTCCACGCGCACGTCGATGCCCCCGAGGACCCGTACGTGATCGTGATCCCGCCGCCGAACGTCACCGCTGCCCTTCACATGGGCCATGGCCTCAACAACACGATCCAGGATGTCCTGATCCGTTGGCGGCGGATGCAGGGGCGAGAGGCGCTCTACCTGCCGGGGACGGATCACGCCGGGATCGCCACGCAGAACGTCGTGGAGCGCCACCTGGCGGCGGAAGGCGAGACACGATTCGACCTGGGGCGCGAAGCCTTCGTCGAGCGCGTCTGGGAATGGGTTCGCAAGTACGAAGCGAGGATCCTCCACCAACTCGAGGTGATCGGGTGCTCATGTGACTGGGGGAGGACCCGGTTCACGCTGGATGAGGGCCTCTCCCGCGCTGTCCGCGAGGTCTTCGTGCGGCTGTACGAGAAGGGCCTCGTGTACCGGGGTCGCTACATCATCAACTGGTGCCCGCGCTGCCGCACGGCACTCTCCAACGAGGAGGCGGAGCACCGGGAGCACGCCGGCAAGCTGTACCACATCCGGTACCCGCTTGCGAAGGACGCTGGGCGATTCCTCGAAGTCGCGACGACGCGTCCCGAGACGATGCTGGGTGACACCGGGCTCGCGGTGCACCCGGATGACGAGCGGTACACCGAGTTCGTCGGCCAGGACGCGATCCTGCCGCTCGTGGGGCGAGACCTGCCCATCGTGGCGGATGTATACGTCGACCCGGAGTTCGGTTCCGGGGTCGTGAAAGTGACGCCCGCGCATGACCCGAACGACTTCGAGATCGGGCAGCGTCACGACCTGGACACCGTCGACGCCATGACCGACGCGGCCGAGATGAGCGGTGCGGTCCCCGAGGCATATCGTGGGCTCGATCGCTTCGAAGCCCGCGAGCGCGTGCTCGAGGATCTGGAGAGCGAGGGCCTGCTGGTCCGGGTCGAAGACCATCCGCACTCGGTAGGGCACTGTTATCGCTGCGCCACGATCGTCGAGCCGCGTCTGAGCCTGCAATGGTTCGTGAAGATGCAGCCTCTGGCGGAGCCGGCACTGGCCGTGTATCGCGATGGGAGGCTGCGCTTCCACCCGGAACGGTACGGCCGGGTCTACGCGAACTGGATGGAGAACATCCGGGATTGGTGCATCAGTCGTCAGCTCTGGTGGGGCCACCGGATACCGGTGTGGTACTGTCAGGCCGATGAGTGCGGCGAGATGATCGTCGCACGGGACGACCCCGAGGCTTGTCCGGGTTGCGGGGGGAGCATCGAGCAAGACACCGACGTGCTGGACACCTGGTTCAGCTCATGGCTGTGGCCCTTTTCGACGCTCGGGTGGCCCGACCAGACCGAAGACCTGGAGCGGTTCTACCCCGGCGATACGCTCGTCACGGCCGACGAGATCCTCTTCTTTTGGGTGGCCCGGATGGTAATGGCTGGCTGCGAGTTCATGGACGGCCTTCCGTTCACCGACGTCCTGCTGAACGGCACCGTGCGGGACCACCTCGGACGACGGATGTCCAAATCGCTCGGCAACGGCATCGACCCGATGGAAGTCGTTGACATGTACGGAGCTGATGCGATGCGCTTCACCCTTATTCGAGGCGCACCGCTGGGAACGGACCTGCATCTGAACTACGAGGACCTGGACACCGCGTTCCGACCCGGACGCAACTTCGCGAACAAGATCTGGAACGCGGCCCGGTTCGCGCTACCCCACCTGGGCGACGTGGATGTCACCGACGACGGCCCGTTTTCCGAGGAGCTCGCCGACCGGTGGATCCGAAGCCGGTTGCGGCGCACCGAGACCGCTGTGACCGAGGCGCTCGAAGGCTTCCGGCTGCACGAGGCGGCGGAACTCTGCCACGGATTCGTGTGGGGCGAGTTTTGTGACTGGTACCTCGAGCTCGTCAAGTCGCGGCTCGAGGGCTCGGACGGAGAAGACAGCCGTCGCGGCGCTGCTCACACACTCGCCCACGTGATGCTGGCGTGGCTCAAGCTGCTTCACCCCATCATGCCGTTCATCAGCGATGCGATCGCCGGGCGCATGCCGGGAGTGCCTGACTCGTTCAGCATCGTTCGCGGCCCGTGGCCGGACTCACATGCAGACTGGGAGGACTCCGAGGCCGAAGAGACGATGGGCGAGCTTCAGGAATTGATCGGTACCGTGCGTACCCTGCGGGCGGAGTACGGCGTCGATCAGAAGGCCAAGATCGTGGCTCGCATCGGAGCGCACACGGACCAATTGAAGCTGGCGCTCGAGAACGATGGGGAGAACGTCCGGCGTCTTGCTGGCGTGGAGACGATCGAGACCCTGGAGGGCACCGGGGAGCGCGAGCCCGGCGCCCATGCCGTACTGCGCTCGGGCACCGAGCTATTCGTCCCGCTCAGTGGTGTCATCGATCTGGATCGCGAGGGTGAGCGGATTCGCGTGGAGGTCGAGCGCGTTTCGAGCAACATGACCGGCTCGAGGAGAAGTACCGGGCGCTGCGCTCGGACATCTAGCAGGCCGCTGAATCACTCCAGCAGCCCGCGCGTACGGACACCGGAGATGCCCTCATCCTCCGGCTGGTGTTCGAGCCTACGCGCCATTCTGCCGCTCTTCGCCCTCGGCTGGACCGCGTGCGCGAACGAGAGCCCGCCTCCCGGCTCGCTCCCCGACGCGAGGCCTCCGCAGGTCGAGCGGATCGTCCCCGGGAGAGATACGGTCGTCCCGGGATTTGACGACGACGCGCGTGTGAGCTTCGACGAGCCGGCGAGTCTGACCAACATCGAGCGGGACCTCGTCGTCTCGCCTGCCGAGAGCTACGAGATCAAGATCGGCTTCTCCGATGTTCGCATGCGGCCACGGGATGGCTGGCGCGACGGCGTCATCTACTGTCTGGAGCTTCCGGACGGGATCAGGGATCTGATGAACAATCCCACCCGGGAGCCGATCGAGTTCTGCTTTTCCACCGGGCCGCCCATCCCCTCCACTCGTGTGACGGGCCTGATTCTCAACGCGGTCACCGGCCAGCCGCAGGCCCAGGCTCGTGTCCATTTCCTGGCGCTTCCGGAGGATTCGACGCGATACGCGGCCCTGGTGGACGGAGAAGGAGCCTTCGAGCGACGTGCATTGCCGCCCGGTACGTACTGGGCGTTCGGCTTCGTGGACCAGAATCGGAACCTACTCCTCGATCGACGTCTGGAACCGCACGACAGTCTCCGACTCGATCTGCGCCCCGATGGATCGGCGGATCTCGAGTTCCGACTGACCGATCCGGATACGACCCCCGCACGGCTCGTGCAGGCCGAAGTGGTGGACAGCCTCACGTTGCGGCTCGAATTCGACGATCCGCTACGCCACACGCAGCCGGGCCGGCCATCGGTGACGGTCACCCAGGCCGAGACCGGTGTGACGGTCGACGTGGTCGCGGCACTGGTCGGCGAACCGTCCCAGGTCAGGTTTCCCGCGCTGCCCGGAGAGGAGACGCCGGAAGAAGAGCCCGAACAACAGCCGGAGCCGTCCCCCGGACGGGGGTTCGAGACGGTGTCTGCCGGGTCAGCCGAGCTTCCCTCGCAGGCGGTGAGCGTCCGGTTGGCCGCGGCACTCGAGTTCGGGACCTATCGGGTGCAGGCCAGCGGATTCGTGAACCTGCGCGAGCTCGTGGGCGGCGGCGATACCACGCTCGTCTACGAGGCCCCCGCGCCCGATTCCGTGGCCGCCGGCCCCGGGGAGACCGGCGAGCCGCCCGCTCCGGACACGGCGCGAGCGAGCCGAGGACTCCCGCGCGCTCCGGCGCGGAGAGACGACCCGTGAGACCCCCAGGCGACCCGCGTCGGTCGCTCCCATCGGTGGATGCGCTCCTCGCCCTCCCGATTCCCCGGGAATGGATCGATGCGCTGGGAAGGGCGCCGGTGAAGAAGGCCGTTCAGGAGACCCTCGATGAGGCGCGCGACCGGCTGGGCGCGTCCGGGTCACCGGGCTCCCCTGACGTCGACTCGTTGCTCGGGCAAGTTCGTCGCAAGCTCGCCCAGTTGAACGAGCGCTCCCTGCGGCGGATCCTGAACTGCACCGGGGTCGTGCTGCACACGAACCTCGGGCGGGCCCCGCTGGCTCCCGAGGCGGAGGTCGCGTTCGCCGCGGCGGCCGGATACGGCAATGTGGAATTCGATCTGGAGCGCGGCGAGCGGGGCTCGCGCTACGACCATTGCGCGCAGGCCCTCTGTGAGCTGACCGGTTGCGAGGCCGCCCTCGTTGTGAACAACAACGCAGCGGCGGTCGCGCTCGCGGTGAACGAGCTGGCGCTCGGGCGCGACGTGATCGTGTCCCGAGGAGAGCTTGTGGAGATCGGAGGCTCGTTTCGTATTCCCGACGTCGTCGCGCGTAGTGGCGCCCGCCTGGTCGAGGTCGGCACGACGAATCGGACGCGGGCAGAAGATTACCGGCGCGTTCTGGGTCCGGAGTCCGGCGCCGTCCTCAAGGTGCATCCCTCCAACTACCGGGTCGAAGGGTTCGCCGCTTCGGTACCCCTGGAGCAGCTCGTGGAGATCGGGCACGCGGCGTCGATCCCGGTGCTGCACGACATCGGCTCGGGGCTCCTCGAGCGCGCGCTCCTGCCGGAGTTTCCCGAAGAGCCGTCGGTGGCCGACTCTCTCCGGGCGGGCGCCGACCTGGTCACCTGGTCCGGCGACAAACTGTTCGGTGGGCCGCAGGCCGGGATCATCCTGGGTGCCGCCGAGCTCGTCGGGCGTCTGCGCCGTAACCCTCTTCTCCGCACCTTCCGAGTCGACAAGATGACCCTTGCCGCGCTCGAGGCCACGATCGCGCTCTATCGCGATCCCGAGCGCGCGGTCAAGCGCGTTCCGGCGTTGCGCATGCTGCGCGAGCCCGCCGAATCGGTCGAGCGGCGGGCTCGTGCGACGTTGGACCCTCTCACCGTCCATCCTCCGGCTGAGATCGAGGTGGAGGCCTCCGCAGCCGTGGTGGGAGGAGGTTCGTTTCCCGGCTTCGAGATCCCTTCGGCCGCGTGGAGCGTGCGGGGAGTCGATCTGGATCGCCTGGCGGCCGCGTGCCGTGGGGGCCGTCCTCCTCTGATCGGGCGCATCCAGGGGGATGCGTTCCGGCTGGACTTCCGGACGGTGACGCCCGGCGACGAGGCGTCCGTCGCCGAGTCCCTCGAGCGTGCACTGGCAGCCCTATGACGCAGTATTCCGCGGCCTTCGTCGATCGAGACGGGACCCTGATTCGAGAGGGGCCCTACCTCTCCGACCCCACGGCCGTCGAACTCCTGCCAAAGGTCGCCAGCGCCCTCGCGCTGCTGAATGAGCG
>JBDHHV010000134.1:0-9793 GCA_039589195.1 Gemmatimonadota bacterium
ACCGCGAGCGGTCCAGTTCCTACCGTTTTTCCTCAGTCCAACCAGCACGAGGCTGGTCGGTCGGCGCGGATTTGACTTCCGCAGCTTGAAGGCGCGCCGGCCCGAAGAGGACACCTCCTTCTAAAGCGCGGACGAACGGTTCCCGTCGCCCCAGACGGGACCGTCTCCCTCCTGCGCTTCTTGCGGATCCGACGTCGGTCAAGCCGGCAAGGAGACACGCATGAAGACCACGCGAGACTTTGACCTCTCGTTCCGCCCCGACACCTACTGGGAGCAAGGTGACCCGATCGCGGTGATCCTCGCCGGGATCAAGGGCGAGGCACGAAGAAAGCAGGTGAAGGCAGCCCTCGAGGCCGGGAAGGAGATTCCCGAAGGTTTGCTCGACTCGCTCCTGGAAGGGCCCGTCCGACAGGACTGGGGGGCGCTCCACCCTTTCCTCATGGGAGGTGAGTACCTTCCGCCCGACTTGCCCGGCGAAACGACAATCGCCCGGGTTTCGCTCAGGAGTGTAACGGGCGACGTGAGCGAGGTGCGCGCGCGCCCCGGGGGGCGGCTGATCCGTTACCGGATCGTTGACGAATACGACACGGAGATCGGCATGCCCTTCGACGCTTCGGAAGCCCCCGTCACCATGGGGCAGCTGATCTCCCTGATCGACCAATGCGACGGTCTCCTCCGGTCCGACGCAGAGCCGCGCTTGGGTCTCGTACGGGCTCCGCTGGAGTACAACTTCGGGCGCCCTCACTCCGGGGCTCATCGACGCGTAAGAGAGGCGCGGGCCTTTGTCACGGTGAGCTCACCCTTCTATCCGGATCTCGAGGCCTACTTCGAGGCCCTGGTCGAAGAATGGCTCATCAGCAAAGGGCTGGTGGAAGGGACGAGTGACATGTGATGACCTGTCGGTTCCGTAGTTACGTGTCCGTGGGGGACTCGATATCGATCGACCTCTATCCGGGTCTCGATGTCCAGGAACGGGACGGGCTTCCGCGCGCCCCCGAGGGGCTCGGCACAGCCTCCCTCTTCTACCGAAACAATGACGATCGTTGGCCCGCCTTCGCGGGCCGCGATCTCGTCTCGGCCTTTCCTGGGATCCGGCACGTCGACTTCACGGCCGATGGCGCGACCACGTGGAGCACGCTGCACATGCAAATCCTCCGGATACCGCCGGATCTTGTCGGCCCCACCCTGGTGACACTGACCGCCGGGGGGAACGATCTAGTGGGGCTTCTAGATGTGAACATGTACAGACCGGCTACTGCGACTCCGGCCGCCGGGGAGGACCCGGTCGAGGAGATCGCCGACCGGCTCGCTCGGATTCTAGCCGAACTTCGGTCCCGCATCTCGGAACCGACCATCCTAGTGGGAACCGTCTACGACCCGTCAGACGGGACGGCCGACCTAGGAGACGGCGTGATCCGCGAAGGGGCGCTCCGCATGCTCCATGCGTTCAACGAGCGCGCGCGCGAGATAGCGAGTTCGACCGGCGCGATCCTCGTGCCGATCCACGACCACTTCCTTGGCCACGGCCTCACCGAACCGGATGTGGACGCCCGCTGGTACTGGCGACACCTGATCATCGAGCCCTCTGCGCTAGGCGCGAGCGAGGTACGGCGGTTGTGGTTAGAGGCGACCGGATTGTGAGGACTTGTCCCCGATATCTCGTGCGTTAGTGAGGTCACGAGATGGTAGCTTCCCGCCCACATCGGGGTGTGCCGCAGGTCTGCAGCGTCGCTGAATAGGATTCAGGAGGTCGCGAGATCAAATCTCGCCGCCCCGATTAGCCGAAAGCCCGCAACCATGCGGGCTTTTATGCATCGTGGGTCTCTTCGTTTCTCCTCTGATTTGGCCACTGAGGCGGCCATGTGAACTCTCCCCTCCTGGGTGGGCTCCCTGGATGGCCGACACCGAAATCCGGTGAACAACCATCCTGTGATTTGGATCATCTAGCTGCTGCCCGGCAGGAATCACCACGACCGGCAGGGATCAGTGGCCGGGCTCCTCCGCCGCTGCCTCGTCGGCAACCACCGTTCCGCAGGGACCCTCGGGGATTGTGGGCGGTGCAGGGCTGGTCGCCGTGACAAGCATGCCACAAAAGACGAAGGTGATCTCCGCCCACGCCGCGACCGGCTCTCCGCCTCGGCGCGCCGGCTGGTACTCGAGCGTCCGGACCCGGGACACGATCTGACGGTTCACCTGCTGATTCTCAGTGGGCGGCACGAGCTCCACGAGCCCGGTGGGCTGGCCGGCCGCGTCGAGGTGAGCGCGAGCGGTAACCACCACGCCGTATAGAGATCCCGAGGGCCTCCAATCGGACAGGATGTCCTGGGCAATAGGCTCGACGTATCGGTCCTCTGCGCTCTCGAGTTCGCCCTCGAGTGAGCCAGAGGCGCCCCCCGGCATCGAGAGAGTGATCCCGGAGCCCCCGGGGAGCGGGCTGGCCGGGGTCAGATCTAGCGCCGTGCGCGAGCCTGCCATCTCCCGGACGGCGACGGTCGGTACCCGCCGCGCGAGGTGCGGAGTGAATGTCTGCGGGGCTGTCTTCGGGGCTGCCGGATGGGCCGGAGCCGCAAGCCGGACGAGCCGGACCGCATCGGGCCTCTCGTACGCCGCGTCTGTATCGCTCCCGGCGACGCTCACCAGATGGATCGTGGCGGCCGGCCACCCGAGAAAGACGAGGACGTGAAACAGAACTGAGACGAGCATGCCACAGCCCCACGCAGCGCGATGACGGAGGGTGTTCGTCCTCGATGGTGAGTCTCGGGTCGGGCCGCTCTCCGTCCTAGCTTTGGCCCTCATGGCCCCAGCTTTGGTCCTCATGGTCCTGGTCTTGGCCGTCATGGTCCTGCCCCCCCCCGGCTCTTACCAGGCAGGTCCCCTCGCGCCGGCCGGCGTCTCGACGGTGCCGGGCCAGCGCTGTACTGAGTCAATGCGTACCAAGACGGGGTCACGTTGGCGTCACGAGGTAGTCACCCCGGAGGCGGGATCGAACCAAGCGCCGGCCGCTAACGAGGTCCTCGCTCGTCGCGAGCTCTCCGCAATCTCGCACCCTGACGGACGACAGCCGATCAAGCGAGCCGCACCCGACGGACATCACGTCGGCGCGCTCGGCCCCGCACTGGCTTCGAAACGGGCAAATATGGCCTGCTGGCGAGCGCGTCATTGTTGTACGAGCGAACGGTGAAGGAGACCTACTCGTGCGTGAGGGGCGTGAAGACCGCGCGCGGCTCGGCACCGGGCACCTGCGCGCGCGGTCCCTGTTGCCACTCACTCTACGGCAGATGGAAGGCGCCCTGTACGCTCTGACACGTGTTCGGTCCGCGCCTGCCGTACTGGTGATTGTTCCACGGCGGGGCGATGCCGGCGTTGACGCACCCGCCGTCGACGGTCTGAATCATGTCCGGCAGGAGCGTCGGAATCACCGGACCGTGATCGTGAACGATAAGCCAGATCTCGGCTCCGGAGGGGTCCTCCAGGCCGTAGGCGGGGAGACCGACGGGCTCGTTGAGAGAGCCACTGTCATCCCCCACGTGACGGCTTCCCGAGAAGGTCGCCGAGCCGGAGCTCCCGACTACGCCGCCCGCCGCATACATCATGTCGGGCTTCGCGGCATCCACGGCGAGGTCGGCTCCGTCGCACCCAGCGATGCACTCGCCCGGATCGTTGAAGATGACGAGCCACAGCGTGTACGCATCACCGGGGATGAGCCCGCTCGTCTGGACCCGATAGTTGACGCCGTTGGACGTCCGGACGAGCTGTGACGAACCGACCACTGCACCGCCGGCGAACGCGATGACGTCCACGTTCTCCGGGGCGTAGCTTGCCTGGACCGGGATCTCCTGCGGTCCCAGAGGGGTCTCGCCGGCCTCTGAGCAGCCCGCAAGCGCCAGGCCCGTGGACACCAGGCAGACTGCCGAGAATCGGGTGGGAATACTGCGTTCCATAGTGCACCTCCGGTTTCCGGTTCATCGCGGGCCTCCGCGCCCCTTGTCCAGAGCGCCCGGTCTCGAATCCAGGCCCCGCTCTTGATCGAGAAGCGAGAAAACGGTGTAATGTGGCTCACGGCTGGCGTTCTTCGGAGGGTGAAAGACATTAGAGGGCCCGTGATGCGTGGCAGTGTCGAGATGCCACCCCAATCAGACGTGACCGAGCTCCTGCTCGCAGCTGCCGACGGCGACAGCTCCGCCCTTGAGCGCTTGATGCCGATCGTCTACACCGAGCTTCATCGCGTCGCGCACCGTCGCCTGCGTGGTGAGCGAGCGGACCACACGCTTAGTACGACGGCACTCGTTCACGAAGCCTACCTGAAGTTGATGAACTTGGAGCGCCTGAATTGGCAAAACCGCGCGCAGTTCATGGCGATCGCTTCTCGGCTCATGCGGCAGATCCTGGTCGACTACGCCCGCAGCCGACGCACCGTGCGTCGTGGCGGCGAGCACAAGCGGGTCGAGTTCAAGGCGTCCGAGTCGGCAGCCGTCACGGCGGGTGAGCCCGCGGAGGAGGTTTTGGCGCTTCATCAAGCGTTGGAGAGCCTCGGAAACATCAACGGCCGGCACGCGCGCATCGTGGAGTGCCGGTTCTTCGGGGGCATGAGCATCGCGGAGACCGCCGAGGCGCTCTCCATATCTCCTGCCACCGTGAAGCGGGACTGGGTGATGGCAAGAGCATGGCTCAACCGGGAGCTGAGCGCTTGACCGGCGATACGGCTGACAGGGGCCCCGAAACGGGAGTGGGACCCGGGAGCGACCCGCTGACGGCCGAACGGTTGGAGAAGATCCAGGATCTGCTGCTTGGTGCGCTGGAGATCTCAGAAGACGAGCGCGCCGGCTTCCTCTCCAAGGCCTGTGGCGGTGACGAAGCGCTCAGGCGTGAGGTCGAGTCGCTCCTTCATGCTCACTCGGTCTCCGGTCCTGTGGACCGACTGGCCGACACACTAGGCGCTCGTGTGCTCACGGAGTTCATAGAGGGCAGGGGTCTCGAAGGCGAGACCATCGGCCATTACGAGATCCGTGAGCGGCTCAGAAGGGGCGGGATGAGCCTGGTATACCGGGCTTGGGATTCCAGGTTGGAGCGAGACGTAGCACTGAAATTCTTGCCGGTCCTCCTCAGTGCGGACAGGACCAGTCGAGAGCGTTTCCTGGTCGAGGCCCAGGTAGCCGCGGGCCTCGAGCATCCCAACATCTGCACCATTCATGAAATCGGGGAAACCGAGGACGGTCGGATGTTCATCGCGATGCCCCTGTACGAGGGCTCGACGGTCCGGGCGAAGCTCGACTCCGGTCCGTTATCCGAGGAGGAAGCTCTCCTGCTCGCTCTGCAAGCGGCGAGGGGTCTCGCGAGGGCGCACGCGAGTGGGGTCATCCACCGTGACGTCAAGCCTGACAACCTCATGATCACCCATGACGGTACGCTCAAGGTCCTCGATTTCGGAATCGCCCAGATCGAAGGTGCCGCGAGACAGACCGGGCAGACTCCCGGCACCGCCCTCTACATGTCGCCAGAGCAGGTAGCGGGCGGACAGATCGATGCGCGCACCGATCTGTGGTCGCTGGGTGTCGTTCTTTACGAGATGCTTGCCGGGCGCCGTCCCATAGAGGGCCGGACGTTCGAGGCGGTGAAGCGAGCCATCATCGAGGAAGAGGTCAATCCACTGGCACGAGTACAGCCAGGTGTCTCTCCAGCGACCGCCGCTCTCGTTGGATCGCTCCTTCAAAAGCACCCGTCGGACCGCATCCCCTCTGCGGCCAAGCTCGAGGAGGAGGTGCGAAGGCTGCGGCGGGGTGCGGCAAAGGGCACCGCTGAGACACGCACTCGCCGGCGGATTCTGGTCGTGGCCGGGTTGCTCGGCGCGGCGTTGCTATCGTCCGTGGGCATTTGGTCCTGGGGCGACAGGCTGTCGAGTGGGCGGGAGATGGCCGACGGCCTGGAGCCGCGATCCATCGCCGTTCTCCCGTTCAGGGATCTCACTGACGACCCCGAGAACGAGCAGCTGGTGACCGGTCTCAACTCGGTGCTCCTGACCCAGCTCCACTCCGTCGCCGATCTCACTCCGGTCTCCACGTTCTCGCTCCCGGGCGACGAGCACGACACGAAGTCGGTGACCGAGATCGCCGGGGAACTGGACGTGAGCACCGTGCTGGTGGGGAGCTTGCAGCGCGACGGCGACCGCGCCCTCTTCAGCGCCCGGCTTATCGACGGAACCACGGGGGAGCAACTGTGGGCGGATCTCTATCAGCGGGAGCTGACGACCGAGAGCCTGTTCGCCATCCAGGTAGACATCGGACAGCGGATCGCCGACGCCCTCAGCCTGGCGAGGTCGGCTGACCAGGGCGTGCCTGTCGACGCCCCACCGACACAGAACCCTGACGCTTACGAGTACTACGTGCGGGGAAAGGCGCTCCTGACCGACCTCTTGTCGCCACCCGGTGCGACCCGCGATGCCGAGTGGATGTTCAGGCAAGCGGTGCGGCTGGACTCGACGTTCGCGCTGGCGTGGGCAGCGCTCGCGGAGTGGCACAGCTCCGCCGCTTCCGGGGTGAACGCGCCGTCCCAATCGGTGAACCGCGTCCCGACACGAGCCGGTGCCGGGCAGTTGACGGCCGACGTCGCGCTCGACAAGGCCGTCACCTACGGACCGGAGCTCCCGGAGACGATCAAGGCCCAGGGGTGGTACCTGTTCAACGTCGAGCGTGATCAGGATTCCGCCCTCCGACACTTCGAGGACGTCCTGGGGATGCGTCCCACCGATCCCGATCTTGTGGGAGCGATCGGCCAGATCCGGATCAGCCAGGGCCGGTGGGATGAGGGGCTGGCGAATCTGGAAAGGGCTCTGCGACTCGATCCGGGCAGTCATTGGCGGGCCGTGCTTCTCGGCCAAACGTACGCTCACCTCCGCAGGTACGACGAGGCGGAGCGACTATACGACCGCGTTCGCGCGGCGGCTCCGAGCTATGCCGAGGCGTACATTAACCAGGCGATCGCGCGCCTCAAGCGAGACGGAGATGTCCGCGGTGCCACCAGGGTGCTGGAGGATGCGAGCAGAAGTGTCGATCCGGGAGAGCTGATCTGGCGCTTCGCCCAGCCGGGTGCTCACTACCCGTTCATCCGCATCCTCGTCGACTGGTTCCACGCGGGACTCGCGGACAGCGCGGTCGCGCGCCACGTTCGCTCACAGTGCGAGGGCTGCTTCTGGCACCTTCGGGCGCAAGTTGCCGAACGGGAAGGCGAGCCGGATGTGGCCCGCATCTACTACGACAGCCTTTTCCAGAGAATGGTTCCGGAGGCAGGTGCGAGACCTACTAACTACCGTTACGCGGCTCTGGCTGCCGCGGGGTTGGGGCGGATTGAAGAAGCGAGCCGGTACCAGGATTCATCCTTGGCGACGGCCCTGGCGTCCGGTCGGACACTGTCGAGGGAGGCCCTTTCCGCCTACCACGGTCTCGAGAGCCTGGCCGAAGTGCGTGTCCGGACCGGTGAGCACGAGGCGGCCATGGCGGCGCTCGAGCAACTTCTCTCCCATCCGGGTCTTCTCTCCGTGCAGATCCTCGAGCTCGATCCGCTCTGGGACCCCCTTCGCGAACGATCGGACTTCCAGACGCTTCTGGCTCAGTATCGCTGAGTGAGGTGCCCCCCAAGTTGGGGCCGGTCTTTATGCCACTCTCGCGACCCCCTCGCGCGCGTGAACCCGGTCTCGCGCGGGCGCGCGCGACGCTCCTCTGCCGCCTCCCTGCTATGTCTTTACGACACAACCAATTAGCGGCTCACCGACGCTCATGATCGACGGAAGGGGGGGATATCCCGACATCCGGGACGTTGCGATCGGCCGTCCTGGGGCCTCTCAGGGGCCTTCTCGGGCATCGTGGAGTAGGGTTCCCGGGCGGAGGCGGAGCAGCTCGAGCCCGAACGGGGCCGGGTGGGTCCAGCGGATGGAGCGACGGCCGCGGAGTGGTCGAACTCCGTCCCGGACCTCGTCCCGATCCCGGGGGCGGGCCTGCCCAGGCTTCGAGCTCCGGCCCGTGGCGTCCGCCGGAATCGTGTTGAGCCCCCCCTCTTGGAGCCTCGTCACCCGGGCCAGTGGAACGGCGGCGGAGCCGTATGCGCGGCATCATCAGCCCGGTCTTCTTTTTTTTCGCTTGGTTTTTTTTTGAGTGTGAGGCGAGCCAAGCGAGCGAGGCAATGGACGCTCGTCCGCCAGCCGAGGGCTGCCGGACCTGCCGCCTCACGGCCCTTTGTCTAGCGTACTGATCTCGTCTAAGCCGTTTCCCCACGGCATCTTATGAGGATTGTTCCTACACCCTAAACTGTAGCAGTCAATTGTCCAATAAACTGTTAATCAAGTGGACATATGCTCGCCCGATCTCATAAATGGCCATTCCTGAGAAGGTTATGGCGCGACCGAGAGCCAGCGGTTTCGGTGTTTCTTCGCCCAACTACCCCAACAGGGTGAGGGGGTAGGCATCAAGACTTACCTGCTCCGGTGCCACGCGTTCAGACCGGCAGAACCCGCCGAGAGTACTGACTGCGGTTTTCACCGGAGCGCGATGCCCGCCCGGCTAACATCCTCTGGCCGCCTTGGCGGCTTATCGAGAGTGGCGCGAGGGAACCGGCCCTATGACCGCCCGGCAACCTGCCCAGTGTGGGTAAGGTGCCAAATCCGGCCCTGACAGCAGGCACGTCGGGGGAAGATGAGACAGGGCGGCTACCCACCTCTGGGGAGGGACTCGTTCCCTCGCCCCTCGTCTTCCTCCTAGGTGTCACCAGGCAGAGCGAGCGGAGCCTCGGCTACGACAGGGCGCGAGGAGTTGTGTGGTCATGCCAGATCGGATTGTGCCAAGAAGGCCTGGCACGAGCGAGCGCGTGTGCGCGAGGCTGAGTGGGTTCACTCCGTCCCCACATCATATGCATGAATGGCACGACCACTGTAACTCTCTGGCCGCATGTCAATTACGCCGCGCCAAAGCAGTTGGCACGACACAGTACCTAACACGGTCCGTACGGCGACGAAGAACAGGTCGTCATGCCACGGTCTGCAGGTACTGGAGGCACCCGATCGAGGGTGCGACGTCGTTAGAGCGCGAACGCGGCCACCAAGGATGCCTCGCCGGCTCTTGGCGCCCCGGAAGACCAACACGACGACGAGGGGAGGAACCAGGGTGAAGAAGATCACGGACTCCAAGTTCCAAGGTGGGCGGGCCGATGATGAGGGCGGCCAGCGGACCGGCTTCGGCGACGAGCTGGAACGGTTGGTCGCTGAAAGGGAGGAGGAGCAAGCTCGTGAGCTCCTCTCCAGGGCGGATCAACTGGACGCCGAGGTCGCTCGTCTGGGGCGCGAGGCCGACCGACTCCGCAGCCGGGACGACAAGCGGGGCGACAACGGCGCGATGCGGTTCCGGACGCTCGGCGAGCTCCTCGCCGAGCCTGAAAACCCGGAGGCAGCGGCTCTGGACGAAGAAGCTCACCGCAAATACTGGGAGGCGTATGACCTTCGAGAAGAGGCGGTGGACCTCCTGGCTTCCAGCACGGCACGGCGCCTGATCGCCGATCGAGGTGCTGCGTTCACATACCTGGAGGAGACTCTTTCTCGAAACCTCCTCCCGGACAGGTTGGATTCGATCCTCGAGCTGCTCGAGACGGACCGGCATTCCGAAGGAGACGAGTTCGAGCTCTGGGTCACCGCCGACACCGCACGTCACCGTGGCGAATTCTGGGTTGCCGCTGAGCGTACGCTTCTGGCCTTCCTACGGCGAGCGACCCCCGAGGAGAAGCTCGAGGTTCTCGGGATCATCGAGGCACGGGT
>JBDHHV010000135.1:0-18131 GCA_039589195.1 Gemmatimonadota bacterium
GACGGCAAGGCGGCCTACGTGAGCAACCGCTGGTCGAGCTCGGTCTCGATCGTCGACCTGGCGGCGGGTGAAGTGACCGGTGATCTGCCGGTCGGCACCGGACCTTCGGGGCTGGCTCTGACGCCGGACGGTTCCAAGCTGTACGTAGCGAACACCGTCTCGAACGACATCTCGCTGGTCGACCTGGCAAGCGGTCGAGAGCGGAAGAGAATGTCAGCGGGCAACGCCCCCTACGCCGTGTCGCTGTCTCGGGATGGCGAGGCGGTCTATGTGACCAGCCGGCTCTCTAGCGATCTCGCGTTCCGCGAGCCGCCGGTCGCCGAGCTGACGGTCGTCGATGCGGGCTCGGAACGGGTAGCGGAGCGGCTCTCCTTCCGGTCGGCGCACCTCATCGAAGGCATCGACTTCACACCGGATGGCAACTGGGCGGTGGTGACGCTTGTCCGACCGAAGAACCTCATCCCGGCTACGCAGATCGGGAGAGGCTGGATGCTCACCTTCGGCATCGGCATCGTCGACCGGACGCACGATGGGAGAGTCATCCAGCTGCCGCTCGACGACGTCAACGCGTTCTACGCCGACCCGTACGACATCGTCGTCACACCGGACGGTCAACGAGCGTTCGTGAGCCACGCGGGGGCGGACGTTATCAGCGTCGTGGACCTTCACGCCCTCCGCGAGCTCATTGACGGTCTGCCCGCGGAGAGCCTGGCGGTGTACGCGAACCACCTGGGCCTGAGCGACCGCTACGTCGTGAAGCGGATCGCGACCGGCGCGAACCCGAAGGGTCTCGCGCTCTCTCCCGACGGGCGGCGTCTCTACGTCGCCGAGCGGCTCGACGACCGCATCTCCGTCATCGACGTGGAGCGGCTCGAGATCGTCGATGCCATCGACCTCGGAAGCGACGGGGAGACCTTCCTGCGTCGGGGCCAGAAACTCTTCCACAATGCCGGTCACTCGTTCCAGGGACAGTTCAGCTGCCGCTCCTGCCACCCCGAAGGACACCACGACGCCCTCACGTACGACCTCGAGCCGGACGGGCTGGGGCGCAATATCGTGAACAACATCTCGCTCCGCGGACTGGCGGAGACGGCCCCGTACAAGTGGACGGGCAAGAACGCGAGCCTGTACCGGCAATGCGGCTTTCGATTCGCGAAGTGGCTCACGAGAACCGAGCCGTTCTCCGAAGAGGAGCTCTACTCTCTCGTGGGCTACATTCTCTCGCTCTCACCCGCGCCGAGCCGATATCGAACGGCCTCGGGTGAGCTGACGGAGGCTCAGCGGCGGGGTCAGGCGGTCTTCGAGCGGACGGTCACCAACGAGCGTGAGCCGATCCCGCCGGAGAACCGGTGCATGACCTGTCATCCTCCGCCGCTGTTCACCAACAAGATGAAGGCCGATGTGGGCAGTCGCGGTCCGACGGACACCGAGACGGAGTTCGACACGCCGGCGCTGAGCAATCTGTACGACCACGGGCCGTATCTGCACGACGGGCGCGCCGCGACGCTCGAGGAGATCTGGACCAAGTACAGCCCCGACGACCTCCACGGCGTCGCCAACGATCTGACGAAGGCCCAGTTGAACGATCTGGTCGAATACCTGAGGGTCCTGGGTGCCGCCCGGGACCCCTCGCGGGAGTAGGTCATGCGCTCGATGCGAAGACTCGTGGATCGCTCTCCGACCGGCACGATGCTTGTCGGGGGCCTCGCGCTCGGACTCGTGTGGCTGACGGTCGGCGGAGCGAGGTCGGCCACCCCCGGCCTCACGCCATCGGCTCCGGAGGCGGCCGCCGGGACCCACGCGCAGATGGTGACGGAGGCGACCGCCGGGACCCACGCGCAGGTGACCCCGGAGCCGACTGCGCCGCCGCCCGCGCCCGCGAAAGGCTTCGTGCCCATCGTCCGTGAGTGGCGAACCTTCACCAAGAAGGACGGTTTGCCGTCCGACAAGATCTATGCGGTGAGGGTGGGGGAGGATCGCGTCTGGGTCGGCACCGATGCCGGGCTCGCGTACTACGAAGACGATCGCTGGCACACCCTCACGGTCGCGGACGGTTTGGCGCACGACGTCGTGCTCTCCATCGACCTGAACGAGCGGACGGGCGATGTGTGGGTCGGGACGGCGGGTGGGTTGACCCGCTGGTCCGCCGGCCGTCTCGAGACCTTCGATCAGCTCAACAGCGGCCTGGCCAACAACGTGGTATACGCCGTGTCCACGGAAGGGGAATACCTGTGGGCGGCCACGGCGGCGGGTGCCGGCCGTCTGAACACCTACACGGGGCGTTGGGACATCTTCAACGAGCAGAACGCGCCCATGCATGAGCCCTGGACCTACGGGGTCGATGTCCACGAGGGGGTGGCGTATATCGCCGCCTGGGGGGGAGGCGTGCTCGAGCACGACTCGGAGACCGGGCGCTGGCGCGATCACGTTGACCCCGATGGCGAGATGGAGATCGATCTGTTCCCGGATGATGGGCTGGTCCACGACATCACGACCGCCGTTTCGCGCGCTGATGGTGTTCTTTGGGTCGGCACCTACTTCGGTCTCAGCCGATACGACGGGGTCCGCTGGCGCGGCTACTTCGACCACGACAGCGGTCTGGCGAGCAATTTCATCAACTTCGTTCGAGCCCGAGGTCCGGTGGTCTGGGTGTGCACGGATCAAGGGCTGAACGCCTTCGACGGGACGACGTGGGTCACGTATCGGCGGGACGAAGAGACGGGGGCAGGCGGGCTATTGATCTCCGACGGCACTACGACGGTCCGCCGGAGCACCGCCTCCAGCATCGCGCACAACTACATCCTCGGCGTCGACGTCGAGGATGACCGCGTCTGGGTGGCGACCGCCCAGGGCTTGAGTCTGGGTTCCGGGGTCCACGATGGCTCCGATCTGCTGGCAGCGCGTTGACACGAAGCGAGGGATACGAGGATGAGCGATAGCACGAGTACGCTTGCGAGGGGTCCCCGGATCGATATGGCGCGGCTGAGCCCGGGCGAGGAGCGGGAGCTCCGGAAGCTCGGTGTGCTCGGAGAGGATGGGGGCGTGCAGCCCTATCGGACGCCTGACGTGTACCGCACGCGGCCCCCGCTCGAGAAGCGCGCCGTCTCCGCCCCCGACATGCTGAACGAGGCGTTCAAGTACACCCGGCCTTCGTCCTTCTCGCGCGCTCTGGCCATGCAGTTCGGCGACTACCGCGTATTGCTCATCTCGGGCACCGCGAGCGTCGACGAACAGGGATATTCGGTCCACGAGGGGGACTTCCGGGCACAATGCTGGAGAACGTACCGGAACATCACCGGGCTCCTCGAGGCGGAAGGCATGACCTGGCACGACATCGTTCGAACGACGTGCTATCTGCGTGACATCGAGCGCGACTACAAGGACTTCAACGAGGTGCGGACGGCCTTCTTCGAGTGGCTGGAGCTCGACCCACTCCCGGCCAGCACGGGCATCCAGGCACGGCTGTGTCGGGAGGACCTGCTCGTGGAAATCGAGGCGATCGCGATCGCGCGACGCGAGGGGGCCGAGTGACCGTGTCGCCGCCTCCGGCCCGATCGGCGGTGTTGGCCGCCACCGTCGCGCTCGCCGGCCTCGCAGGGACTCTGTCTGGCCAGGACGAGCAGGAAGGCCAGGTGGGCTGGATGCGCTACGCGGGCACGCCACCGAAGCTGGCTCCCTTCCGGGAGTACCAGAGCCCCTACGTGTTCTTCTTCGACGAACGCCTGGAGTATCTCGGGCCGGGGCGTGACAAGGCGCCACTCTCCGAGCTCACGGAGGTCAGGCTCGGATTCGTCGGGCCCATCCAGGGATCCCGCGATGCGCGCCTGGGCCGACGGATGCTCCAGGGTGCCACGCTCGCGGTCGAGGAGGCGAACGCGGCCGGCGGATTCAACGGACTCCCCTTCACGCTGATCGTCCGGAACGACCTCGGGCTCTGGGGCGCCTCCAGCAACGAGATCGTGGCGCTTCACGATGCCGGAGTGTGGGGCATGCTGGGGTCCATTGACGGGGCGAACACACACATCATGCTACGCCTCGCCCTCAAGCTCGATATGCCGTTGGTCGTGACCGGGGACACCGATCCCACGTTCACGGAGACGCGGATTCCGTGGGCTATCCGCGTGAACGGCGACGACCGTCAGAGCAGCTACTCGCTGGCGCTCCAGATCCACGACGTGATGGGCCACTCGCGGGTCGCCGTGCTCCGCGCGAACAATCGGTACGGCCGCGTCGGGACCGCGGAGTTCAAGGACGCGATGAAGCGTCTCGGCGCCCCCATAGTGCTCGAGATGCGATTCGAGCGCGGCGATACCACGTTCACAGCCCAACTGGAGCGCGTTCGTCGGGCCGACCCGGATGCGGTTCTCGTCTGGGGAGACGCCGAGGAAGCCGGGATAGCCGTGCGGCAGATGCGGGAGATGGGGATGCGGCAGCCCGTCTTCGGATCGGATCGGCTCGTCTCGGATGAGTTCCTGAGGATCGCCGGGCCGGCGGCCGAGGGAGTCGTCGCGACATACCTGTACGATCCGACGCGTGCCGACCCGATTCTGCGGGACTTCAACCGCCGATACCGGGAGATGTTCGACGAGGAGCCCGAGAGCTTCGCGGCGCATGCGTACGACGGCATGAAGATCATGATCGAGGCGGTTCGACGCGCAGGCCTGAACCGCGTCCGAATTCGTGACGAGTTGACCGGTTTCACACACCATAGTGGTGTCACCGGCGAGATCATCCTGGATGAGAGGTGGGACGACATCGGGCCGATCTGGATGGCCGAGGTCCGGGATGGAGGGTTTCACTTCTTCCCATCGCCTCTGGAAAATGCGAGACATGAAACCTCACAGCGGTAAAACCAATAGCGGGGCCGCAGGGCGGGCCAGGCTGGTAGCAGCCGAGTCGAAGCCGGAGGGGACCACCGTGGTCGCAGGGGGCGTCGAGATCGGCGGCCCGGAGGTGATCGTAATGGCGGGTCCGTGCGCGGTGGAGAGCAGGGAGCAGCTGCTGTCGACGGCCCGGGCGGTTCAGGACGGTGGCGCCAGGGTCCTGCGGGGAGGAGCGTTCAAGCCCCGCACGTCTCCGTACAGCTTCCAGGGACTCAAGGAGGAGGGCCTCGAGCTACTGGCTTGGGTCAGACAGGAGACGGGATTGCCGGTTGTTACCGAGGTGATGGAGACGCGGAAGGTCGATTTCGTAAGCGACCACGCCGACATCCTCCAGGTCGGCTCCCGGCACATGCACGACTACGCC
This sequence comes from Gemmatimonadota bacterium, assembly GCA_039589195.1. Classification (GTDB taxonomy): domain Bacteria; phylum Gemmatimonadota; class Gemmatimonadetes; order Palauibacterales; family Palauibacteraceae; genus JBDHAC01. The sequence continues at coordinate 5,248 of JBDHHV010000135.1, forward strand.
CTCCTCGAGGAGGTCGGGCGAGCCGGGGTTCCGGTCCTGCTCAAGCGGGGCTGGAGCGCCACGCTCGACGAGCTGCTGCTCGCGGCCGAGTACGTCCTCAACAAGGGCAACGATCAGGTGGTGCTGTGTGAACGCGGGATCCGCACGTTCGAGCCATCGACCCGCAACACGCTGGACCTCAACGCCATACCGTTCCTGAAGCGCCACACCCACCTGCCGGTCATCGTGGATCCCAGCCACGGAACGGGACACCGGTGGATGGTCCCGGCCATGAGCAAGGCGGCACTGGCGGCTGGGGCGGACGGCCTTCTGGTCGAGGTGCACTGCGATGTCGACGCCGCCCTGTGTGACGGGGTCCAGTCGCTCACGCTCGAGGACTTCCGGGCGATGATGGATGATCTGCGCGCCCTCTGCGGTGTCCTGGGCCGACGGCTGACCGCTCCGCGCGCGACCGGCGCACCGGCGTAGCTCATGACGGTACGGGCCGCGTGGCGGTTGTGGCCCCTCATCGTGCCCATCGCTCTGGGGATGCGACACCCGGAGCCCGTCCGGCTTGGCCTCCTCATACCGAGTGGAGAGCTGGGGTTGGCCGCGAAGCGAGGTGCCGTGATGGCCGTAGAGTCGGCCAACCGGGGCGGGGGTTTTCGCGGCCGTCCTTTCGAGCTGGTTGTGCGGTCGGTCGAGGGGCTCTGGGGGTCGGGCACGAACGAGATAACGGCCCTCGTCTTCGACGAGTCGGTGTGGGCCATCCTCGGCCCGTTGCATGGTCGCAGCGCACATCTCGCCGAGCAGGTGGCCGCGAAGGGTCATGTCGCGCTGGTCTCGCCGTGGGCGTCCGACCCCACACTGACGCAGGCGAACGTGCCCTGGTTCTTCCGCTGCGTACCGGACGACCGGCAACAGGCGGCGGCGCTCGTTCGCGAGATCTTCGGCACCCGACGCCTCGACCGGGTCGTGGCCGTCGTCGCGGATTCCTACGATGCCCGAATGGCCGCGGATGCGTTCGCGGCGGCAGCGGACAACTTGGCGGCCGCGGACAACCTCGAGAGAATAGCCGGGCCAACCCTTCTGGCGCGCTGGCCGCTCCCCGAAACGGCCGAGGGTCTCGACTCATTGCTGAACCGACTGGAGGATGAGGAGATCCAGGGCGTGGCGCTGTTCAGCTCCGGCTCCAAGACCGGAGCGCTGATGCGGAGATTGCGTGGCCGAGGAATGCGGCTACCGCTCTTCGCCCCGCTTTCCGGTGCCGATGTGGCTCTCCCGGGCTCGGACCGCTCGGGCGTCGAGGAGCTGGTCGTCGTCGCCCCCGGTCACTGGTTGACCGCCGAAGGCCGGTCGTTCGAGCAGGCCTTTCGGGCAGCCTACGACGACGAGCCGACCGCTGTGTCGGCGTACGCCCACGACGGCCTGATGGTCATCGTCGAAGCCGTCCGGCGGGCCGGGCTCGACCGGCTGCGGATTCGAGATGCTCTGGCGGACATTGACTACGTGCGAGGCGTCACCGGGCGGGTCCGGTTCGACGACAGGGGAAATCGGGCGGCGGAGATAGAATTGATCAGGGCCGCAGGTGTGAAGGCGCCCGGTAAGGTGCGCTAGGCGTCCGGGAGGTCGCCCTCGAGGCCCTGTTCGAGTCGTCTTAGCGTCTCGTCTTCGTCGTGGGGCGGCTGGAAGATATCCCGTGTAGCGCTCCCGATCGCACGCAACTGCGCCGCGTAGCGACGGCAGTGTCTACAGCGAATCAAATGGAATCGCACGACCACGCGGTGGCGCCAGGATGCCACCGCCAGCTCGTCGCTGGCGATCGCCCTCGTGACCTGCTTGCAGGTGAGCATCGAGCTCAGAGCCCTTACTTACTCAGTTCCTCAGGGGATCGATCCCTTTCGCCTCGAGACATTCCCGCAGGCGATTCCGGATTCGATACATGATCACACCCAGGTTGGTGACGGTCACGTCCAGGATCTTACAGATCTCTTCCGTCGACAGTCCCTCCACCTCGCGGAGCACAAAAGCCATTCTCTGCTGAGTAGGAGCCGCGTCCAGGCAATCCGAGATCGCGTCTCCGATCTCCTGGTCTTCCAGGTCGGCGTCCGCCGGCCGGGGCGGCAGGGCCCACCCTCCATCGTAATCGAAGCGGGCATCGAAGACCTGGTCGATGTCATCCAGCCTTCGATCCCGGTCACGCGCTCTGCGTTTCTCGGCGATCTTCTTGTACAGAATCCCGAAGAGCCATGTGCGTACGTGTGATCTGCCCTCGAACCGGGGGGCCCGCTCGATGAAGGTCGAGAATGTCGCCTGCGTGACGTCTTCCGCCTGCTCCGGCGTGAGGCCGGCGCCGCGCGCGGCGCGCAGCACCTGCCCGAGGTAGGCACTCACCACCGCACGAAGCGCGGCCGGATCTCCGGCGCGGATCCTCTCCGGATGTATGGAGTCCTCCCGACTCGGAGCGGTAGGCTCGTCGTTGGAAGGTGCCGCGGACTCCTCGGCCGTCAGGCCCGACTCGAGAGCTCGTCCCATGCTCCGATAAGGATGGTTGCCGGTCCCGGGTTCCTCAGCCGCGATTCGGGCGGGTCACGGGAGCCGGGACGGGCAAAGATCGGCGAGCTGTTGTCGCCGCTGTAAGAATTCGTCCTCCACCTGCACTCACTCCGATGACGGACGGGTGGGATCGCCTTCGGTCTCCGCCGCCTGACGACGAAGCGAATCGAACAAGGACGGATACATAAGAGGAGTCTCGAAATGGATGCGACATATTCGACGCACGAGAGTCACACTCGGCCATCATCTGCGCCTCGCCGGGTTCGGACCGCACTGGCCGCAGTGGTCTCGGTGTTCGGGATCGGTCTGGGGACGGAGGCACTTTCCGCGGACGTGACGGGTCGCACCGCGCAGTCGGAGGTCACCGTGCCGACCGGAGCAACGACGGTACGCGCCGAGGACGACAACCTCCTCGAGGCCGCGCGGGACGAGCGAGGGATCTCCGCGTTCCTCGCGCTTATCGAGGCTGCCGAGCTGGACGAGCTTTTGGAGAGTGACGGCCCGCTGACGGTCTTCGCTCCCCACAACGCGGCGTTCGCCACGGATCAGCTGCTGGGCAGGCGGGCTAGGGAGGATGTGCGACGACTCGTTCTACGGCACCTGGTCCGCGGGCGGTACGATGTCGGTGACCTGACTGACCGGGATCACGTGAACTCGATCTCCGAGCACCGGTCCTCCACGGCACTCTCCGTCGAGCGCGCTGGGGATCGGATCGTGATCGGGGGAGAAGCGTGGATCGTCGGCGAGAGCATCCAGACCGAGAACGGCGTCATCCACGTGATCAGCCGCGTGCTCGGCTGAGCCCGTGCGCCCATGGGGCCCAAACCGTAGGGGGCGGACGCATTCGTTCGCCCCTGGGAACCAGGAGCATCACGCGACCGTTAGTGATGCTGTGGTCTCGCAGAACGGTGCTGCCGCAGTTGTCGCGCCTCGGTTCCGGACCACATCGATCTGATCTTTCGCGGAGGGGCGGCGCTGTAACCAACGCGGTGCCTTCCTGGTGGCAGGATGACGGAGACGACACCACCGTGGGCCGCCCCCTCCGCGATCTCCCCTGAAAAGCTGCGCGTGGGTCCTCATGGCCGTGAGCTGAGCGCCCCGGTACGTTGGGTCGATGGCCGCCACCGCGGTCTGCGCGACCGCGGCACCGAAGCTCGTGGAGGTGGGACCGTGATGGAGAAGAGTTGCGAGGACTGCGAGTATTGGCAGGATCTGGACGAGGAGCCGGCGGGCGAGTGTAGGCGGTACGCCCCCCACGCCAAGCGAAGAATGGATGCCACCAAGGCGGTGGCCGCGTGGCCGATCACGCATCCGCACGATTGGTGTGGTGAGTTCAGTCGCAAACCGGATCGTGTGGAAGGCTCGATCGACTAGCGATTCGCTTGCTGGACCCTCGGCCGACCGCTGGGGGTGAGCGCTGCGACCCAAGGTAGGGCCAATTCGTCCCGAGCAGCCGATGCCGTCCGTTTCGCGCTCCGGGCACGCCAAGCTGTAACATATGCTCATATGCAAACTTACAGCGTCTGACACCGCGTCCGGGACAACGCGTCCCACAGGCGCAGTTCCTGCCGACCTCGCCCCCCGGTCACCGTTGGGATCCACCACGACGCAGATCAGGAGAGCCCGATGCGCGAGGAAGCGAAGGCCCTGTGGCCCGAGTTGGAGTGGATCGGGAACGAGGAGTTGCGCGAGTCGACCCTGATGACGTGGATGCGCGCCCTCGAGTGTAGCCCGCTCAGGCCCGCCGACCTACAGAAAATCCCGTTCACGCTGTTGGTGCCCAACTGTCCGGCCACCTTCATGGAGCACAAGCGATGCGTCGTCCACATCGCGAAGAAATCGGCCGAGGCGATGCTGGAGTTCCTCGGCCGTGCCCTTCGAATCGATATGGACGTGGTGGTCGCGGGTGCCATCCTGGCCGATGTGGGCAAGCTGCTCGAGTCAAAGCCCTGCGTCATCCCTTCACGGGTGTGCACCTGGCCATGGAGTGCGGGGTGCCCGACTCGGTATGTCACATCGTGGCCACCCACTCGTCGGAGGGCGATCTGGTCAAGCGGAGCACCGAAGCGTGGATCGTCCACCATGCCGACTTCATGAGCTTCGAACCGTTCAAGACCTGAACCACACCACTACCGGTCACGGTGATCGTCGCCCGGTCGCCCAGGGATCGGCGCCGGGGGCGGGCCGTGGTCTCAGGACCGGATGCAATGGACCCATGGGGATAGCATGAGCGAGACGATCACGGCCCGAATCTCACGCTGGGCCACGGACCTCCGGTATGAAGATCTCACCGACGACGCGATCCGCGAGGCCAAGCGCTACATGCTGGACTCGCTGGGGTGTGCGCTGGGAGGTTACCAGCAGCACGATGTGACGTTGGCCCTGCAGGTCATGGACGAGATCGGCGCCGACGGGCCCGCCACGGTGATCGGCACCGGCCGACGGATGGACCCCGTGTCGGCCTCGCTGCTGAACGCGTTGATGGTCCGCGTGATGGACTACAACGATATCTACTGGAAGCAGGATCCCTCACACCCGTCGGACATCATCCCGGCCGCGCTGGCCTGCGGCGAGCGGGCGGGGAAGTCGGGTCGCGACCTCATCGTCGGCATCGTGCTCGGACACGAGTTCGAGATGCGTCTGTGCGAGGCGGCGATCCCAGGCATCCGCGAGCGCGGCTGGCACCATGCCACGCTGACCGCTTTCGTGTCGCCGATGGTCGCCGCGAAGCTCCTCGATCTCGATTGGGAGCAGATGCAGCACGCGATCGGGATCTCCGGCTCCCGGATGGCGACGCTCGGCGCGGTGACAGCCGGGAAGCTCACGATGATGAAGAACACCGTGGACCCGATGGCGACGCAGAGCGGCGTGCTGGCCGCCCTGCTGGCAGAGCGCGGCTACACCGGCCCCGAGCACGTGATCGACGGCAAGGAGGGACTGGCGCACTGCATGGGACCCGAGTGGAGGCTCGAGTTGCTCGAGGACGGGCTCGGGGACGACTTCCGCATCACCCGGTGCGGGATGAAGGCGTTCCCGACGGAGGCGCTCACGCACGCGCCGATCTCTTGCACGCTGGACCTGATCAAGGAGAACGACCTCGATTCCGAGCAGGTGGAAAAGGTGCACATCCGCTCGCTGGCTCGGGCCGCGGATATTTTGGCGGACCCCTCCAAATACGACCCGCGGACCAAGGAGACCGCCGATCACTCCCTGCCGTACGTGATCGCGGCAGCGGTCGCCGAGCGTCAGGTGACCCCTCTCCAGTTCACGGAAGAGAAGATCATGGACCCGGGCATTCGAGCTCAGCTGAAGAAGGTCGAGGTAGTGGCGGATCCCGAGATCGAAGCGCTGTTCCCCGAGCTCCAGCGCGTGATCGTGACGATCCAAACGACCGACGGTCGCGAGTTCACGAAGCAAATCGATTACCCGAAGGGGGACCCCCGGAATCCGCTGACCGACGCCGAGATCGAAGAGAAGTTCGACGCGCTGGCCGAGCCGATCCTGAACGGCGATCGACGGCAGCAGATCAAGGATGCCACCTGGAACCTGGACGAGCTGGAATCGATCACGGGTCTCATGGAGCTCCTGGCGGTGGGCGACTAGCCCAAGTCCGAGCTTTGGGGGTCGGAGTCACTCGAAGGAGGCGGTGATGGGTCAGCCCGCTGCGCCACAGACCGTCGTCGAGAAGATTGCCCGGCGGCACATGGCCGAGGGTCCGTCGCGGCCCCTGGCGGCAGGCGACTACCTGTCGGTTCGGCCCCACCACGTGATGACGCACGACAACACATCCCCGGTGATGGCGAAGTTCCGGACCATCGGTGCGGCGCGCATCTACGACCCTCGTCAGCCCGTGTTCGCCCTGGACCACGACATCCAGAACCGATCGCCCGAGAACCTGGCCAAGTACGAGGCCATCGAGGTGTTCGCGAGCGAGCAGGGGGTGGACTTCTATCCCGCCGGGACCGGGATCGGTCACCAGGTGATGATCGAGCAGCAGTATGTCGTGCCGGGGTCGTTCGTCGTCGCCTCCGACTCGCACTCGAACATGTACGGGGCGATGGGAGCGGTCGGGACCCCGGTCGTGCGCACCGATGCCGCCGCGATCTGGGCAGCGGGCACGTTCTGGTGGCAGGTCCCGCGCACCGTACAGGTGAACCTCACCGGGCGTCTGCCGTCCGGCTCCACCGGCAAGGATGTGATCGTCACCCTGTGCGGCCTGTACAACGAAGGCGAGGTGCTGAACGCCGCGGTCGAGTTCGACGGGCCAGGCGTGGCCGGATTGTCCCTGGAGGAGCGCCTCACGATCTCCAACATGACGACCGAGTGGGGTGCTCTGAGTGGCTGGTTCCCGGCGGACGAGACCACGCTCGAGTACGTGAGCCGTCGCCGCGCGATCCTGGCCGAGCGCGGTGTGGAGCGCGTGAGCCCTGAGCAGATCGCTTCCTGGGAGCGTGACCCGCTCGTCCCGGACCCCGATGCCTACTACGCGGCGCGTATCGAGCTGGACCTCTCCGACGTGACGCCGCACGTGTCCGGGCCGGACACGGTTCAAGTCGCGACGCCGATCGCGGAGATGGCAGCCAGGCGCGTGCCCATCCAGAAGGCGTATCTGGTCTCCTGCGTCAACTCGCGCGTCGAGGACATCGCCGCGGCCGCCGACGTGATCCGAGGCCGGAGGGTCGCCGATGGTGTCGAGCTTTACATGGCGGCGGCCAGCCGCGAGGTGCAGGAGGAGTCCGAGCGGAGGGGTGACTGGCAGGCACTGTTGGATGCCGGCGCGCGACCGCTGCCCCCCGGTTGTGGACCCTGCATCGGCCTGGGCGCGGGGTTGCTGGAGCCGGGTGAGGCCGGGATCTCGGCCACCAACCGGAACTTCAAGGGACGCATGGGCTCCCGCGACGCCGAGTGCTACCTGGGGAGCCCGGCCGTCGTGGCAGCGTCCGCGGCCGCCGGGTTCATCACCGGCCCGGACCGTCCGGAGGCACGAGCGCCTTCGCGCACCTTCATCGAGCTCAGACCGTCATCCGAGGACGGCTCGAGCGCTGCAGGTGTGAGCGCCGCGGGCGAGAAGATCGAGATCCTCGAGGGATTCCCCGAGCGGGTTCGCGGCCGGCTGGTCCTCCTGACCCAGGACAACCTCAACACCGATGGAATCTACGGGAAGGACTACACCTACCGGGACGACATGACGCCCGAGATGATGGCCGACGTGGTGTTCGAGAACTACGACCCCGACCTGGTCGGCATCCTCGCGAAGGGGGATGTGATCCTGGGTGGGTGGAACTTCGGTACCGGGTCGAGCCGCGAGCAGGCCGTGACCTCGCTCCAGGCCAAGGGGATCGCGCTGATCATCTCCGGCAGCTTCTCGCAGACGTATCTGCGCAACGCGTTCAACAACGGGTTCGTGTGCATCGCTTGTCCTGATCTAGTCGCGCGGGTGCGTGCGCTGGTGTCCGAGGAGATGGATGCCGGAGTCAGGACGATCGTGCCCGGGGACGAGCTGGAGGTGGACTTCGCAGCGAGCACGGTCACGTACGGGGCCGAAGCGTTCCGCTTCCCGCCGCTGAGCGCGGTGCCGCAGGCGCTCGTGGTGGCCGGCGGGGTGGAGAACCAGGTACGCCGACGGCTGGGACTCGACCAGGACAGCGCCCCGGGTGCTCGACACCGGGCCGGAACGGTGCGTGTGGAGTAGCGGGGCCGGGTGTGCCGCCGACATCTAACGCGAAAGGGACCGGACCAGGGTCCGGATAACGAGCGATGGCTGAACACACCGTAGTGAGCATGCCGGGCGACGGGATCGGCCAGACCGTGCTGGGGGAGGCCCTCCGCGTGCTGGACGCCGTCGGGTTCGACGCCGAGTACGTGCACGCCGACATCGGGTGGGAGTTCTGGATCCGGGACGGGAACGCGCTGCCCCAAAGGACGATCGATCTGCTCGCCGAGTACAAGCTCGGTCTGTTCGGGGCCATCACCTCGAAGCCCAAGGACAAGGCCGCCGCCGAGCTCTCGCCCGAGCTCCAGGGACAGGGCCACGTGTACTACAGCCCGATCGTCACCATGCGGCAGCTGTTCGATCTGAACGTTTGCATTCGGCCGTGCCGTTCGTTCCCGGGCAACCCGCTCAACTTCATCCGACGCACGGCGGACGGGGGCTTCGAGGAGCCGGCCGTAGACGTGGTCATCTTCCGCCAGAACACCGAAGGCCTGTACGCCGGCATCGAGTGGACGAACCCCCCGGAGCAGGTGCGCGACGCGCTCGCGACGCACCCCCGGTACAAGGTCTTCGCCGATGTGCCCGGTGAAGACCTGGCGATCAGCACGCGCGTGTTCACCCGGCGTAATTGCCGCCGGATCGTCGGGGCCGCGTTCGCCTACGCGGAGAAGCACGATTACGGCTCGGTGACGATCTGCGAAAAGCCGAACGTGCTGCGCGAGACCTCGGGGATGATGGAGGAGGTCGCGCGCGACGTGAAACAGGACTACCCCGGGATCGAGCATTGGTCGACCAACATCGACGCGCAAATGATGTGGCTGACCAAAGACCCCGAGGATTATGGAGTGGTCGTCGCCGGCAACATGTTCGGCGACATCGTGTCCGACGCGTTCGCGGGGCTGGTCGGGGGGCTCGGATTCGCGGCGTCGGGCAACATCGGTGATGAGGTCGCCGTGTTCGAGCCGACGCATGGCTCGGCGCCCAAGTACGCGGACCTTGACCCGCCGATCGTCAATCCGATCGCCATGATCCTCACGGGTGCCATGCTGCTCGACCACGTCGGCGAAACCGATCGAGCCCGTCGCGTGCGCGATGCGGTCGCAGCGGTCGTGCGCGAGGGGAGGATCCGCTCGTACGACATGATGAAGCTCCCGGGCGGCCCCGACGTGATCGCGAAGGGTGCGGCGGCCACACCGCAGATCGCCGACGCCATCATCGAGAGATTGTAGCCCCGACACCCCATGGAAGCGGGACCATGACCAAGGCGAGCGACGAGGGCGAGTTGCCGGCAAAGGGCCGGGTCGGGGCCACCGCACGGCGGGTCGGTGCGGCCGGCCGGCGTGGTGAAGGGGTCCGCTCCGATCTGTGGGTCTCGGTCCAGCCTCGCGAGACCGATGGGATCGAGATCAGTCTCGAGTCGCGTGTAGAGCCCTACTACGGCGAGGCAATTCGGGGGCAGATCATCGCCCTCCTGGAAACGCTCGGTGTCACCGGCGCTGTCGTAGAGGTGGACGACACCGGGGCGCTCCCGTTCGTGATCGCTGCGCGGGTGGAAACCGCGGTCCAGCGATCCGGCGTCGAGCTGAGCGGAGATGGGCGACCCGCGCTCGGCGTCGACCTGCCCGACGCCTCCGCGCGGGACCGGCTACGCCGCTCCCGCCTCTACCTTCCCGGAAACGAGCCGAAGTTCTTCGTGAGCGCCGGTCTGTACGAGCCGGACGGGATTATCCTCGACCTCGAGGACTCGGTCCACCCGGATGAGAAAGACGCGGCGCGCACCCTGGTTCGGAACGCGCTGCGCGCGGTCGATTTCAAGACCGCCGAACGTATGGTACGCATCAACCAGCTCCCGCTCGGCCTCGAGGACCTCGAGGCTATCGTGCCCGAGAGGCCCGATCTCATCCTGATCCCCAAGACCGAGGCGGCGGAACAGGTGCGAGAGGTGGACGCACGAGTCACCCAGCTGCTCGCGTCGGAGAGCGGGCTCGCGTCGGACGACCGACCGGTGTGGCTGATGCCGATCCTCGAAACGGCGCTGGGGATCGAGGGCGCGTTCGAGATCGCGCGTGCGAGCGAGCGCGTCGTCGCGCTCACGATCGGGCTGGAAGACTACGCCGCGGATCTCGGCGTGCCACGCAGCGCCGACGGAGCGGAGTCGATGTATGCCCGAACGCGGTTGATCAACGCCGCGAAGGCGGCAGGCGTGCAGGCGATCGATTCGGTCTACGGGCAGGTCGACGATCTGGAGGGCCTCAGGGAGTGGGGAGAGGGTGGACGCCGGTTGGGCTTCGAGGGCATGGGGTGCGTACACCCGCGCCAGATCCCCGTCATCCACGATGCGTTCGCGCCGACGCCGTCGGAGGTGGAGCGGGCGCGGAGAATCGTCGCCGCCTTCGAGGAGGCTCGAGCGGAGGGGCTGGGCGTGGTCAGCCTCGGGTCGAAGATGATCGATCCCCCGGTGGTACGGCAGGCGCTTCGGGTCGTGGATCGCGCGCGGGCCGCGGGTCTCGAGCCGCTCGCGGGTGGCGAGGACGACCCGCGGCCCGGAGCGAGTCTCGGGCGCACGGAGGACTCCCGATCTTGAGCAAATACGGCCACCTCGTGGACAATGCCGTCGGTCGACGCGTACCGGTCGAAGTGAACGGCCTCCCACAAACGCCGTTCCAGGGTGTGGGCGCCTACTCGACCGACGGCGTGAAAGCCTCTCCGCCGATCCGTAGCTGTCGGGATTTCCCGGCCGACGGCGACAAGCTCGTCGCGAGCCTGGAAGCGGCGTTCGAGCGCTGTGGACTGCGCGACGGGATGGTGATCTCCACCCACCACCACCTGCGAAATGGTGATTACGTGGCGCTCCTCGCGTTGAGGGCGGCGGCGAAGCTGGGTGTGAAGGACCTGATGTGGTTCCCGAGCGCCTCCTTCCCATGTCACGAGCCGGTGATCGAGCTCATGGAGGATGGCGTCGTCCGCCACATCGAAGGCAGCATGAACGGACCGCTGGGGGACTACTGCTCGCAGGGCCGCATGCGAGGGTTGGGGGTGTTGCGATCGCACGGAGGTCGTTGGCAAGCGATCCAGGACGGCGAGGTCCACATCGACATCGCGGTGATCGCCGCCCCGACCGCCGACCCGTTCGGGAACGCCGACGGGTCACATGGGCCCTCCGCCTGCGGCTCGCTCGGCTTCGCCCTGGCGGACTCGACGTATGCCGAGCACGTGATCGCCGTGACGGACAATCTCGTCCCGTTCCCGTGCACCCCGTGGCAGATCCAGGGGAACAATGTCGATTACGTGGTCGAGGCGGACTCGATCGGAGACCCGTCCCTCATCGTGTCGGGCACGACCCGGATCACCCGAAGCCCCGAGCGCCAGATGATCGCCCGCAACGTAGCGAAGCTGCTACGGGATGCCGGGATCATGCGGGACGGATTCTCGTTTCAGGCCGGAGCAGGTGGAATCGCGCTCGCGTTCGTCGGTTACCTGGCCGACATGATGCGAGAGGCGGGGGTGACCGCTTCGTTCGTACGCGGAGGATCCACACGTTACCTGGTCGAGCTCCTGGAGGAAGGACTGACCGGCTACATCCTGGACGGGCAAACCTTCGACCTGGACGGCGTCCGCTCGATCGCCGAGAACCCGCGGCACGTCGCCACCTCGCCGTTCACCTCGTACAACTACCACGGCAAGGGTAACTTCGCCTCGATGGTGGATGCGGTCGTCCTCGGGGCCACCGAGGTGGACGTGAACTTCAACGGGAACGTGGTCACCCACTCCGACGGCCGGCTCCTGCACGGGATCGGCGGGTGGCAGAACTGCCTGTTCTCCGGGTGCACGATCCTGGCAGTCCCTTCGTTCCGCGACCGGATCCCCGTGATCGTCGACGAGGTGACCACCATCACGGGCCCCGGGGAGTTGATCGACGTGGTCGCGACCGAACGGGGGATCGCGATCAACCCCCGGCGTCAAGACCTGCTCGATGCCCTCAAAGGATCGGACCTCCCGATCCGTCGCATCGAGGACATCCGCGACGAAGTCGAGCGCATCTGCGGCGGGAAACCGGCCAGCCCCCGCCTCACCGACGAGCCCGTGGCCGCCATCAAGTGGGTCGACGGGACCGTCATCGACACTGTCTTCAGGGTGGAAGCCTGAACGGGGTCCTCGGCGTTCGATCTCGACGAGATGCAGAGACCAGCCCGCGCGAGGCTCCACTCTTGCTGTTTAGCGTTCGCAGGGCGATCATTGAGGTGCGATTGTCCAACCGCTGCTCCTCCGCCCTATGAGGCCGTGTCCAATGCCGTTACGGACCCCACCTGCCCATCCACCAGCCCGGATCGGGTTTCGCAGGGCTTTCGTGGGCGTTGTGACGTAAGCGCGCACACAAGCGCTCCTTCCGCCGGCCGCGACGGAGGAGATCATGGATGGCGGTCGAGACAGATGAAGCCCTGAGCCAACTTGTTGCCGGAGGCGCGAACGAAGGAGTTAGCCATGGAGAGTGACCTGAAGCTCAAGACGGAGTTTCGCAGCACCCTACCGCAGGAAGTACTCGACGGTATCGATCAGATCGCAGCCCTGGACATGGAAGATGCCAAGCAAGGCGCGATCGATGCCGAGGACTTGGACCCGGAGGAGCGCGACGACG
>JBDHHV010000136.1:0-9707 GCA_039589195.1 Gemmatimonadota bacterium
ATCCTTGTCCGGGGTGCAGATGAGGACGCGGCGCACACGCGGGTCGGCCTCGGCGACTCGCGCCCCCGACGCGAGCGCGTCATCGGCCTCGAAATCGGTCATGGCCCATACGACGATGCCCGCGGCGACGAGCGCCTCCTCGAGCAGCCCGAATTGCGATCGAAGCTCGGGGTCGATCCCCGACCCGTCCTTGTAGCCGGGCCACAGCTCATTCCGGAACGACTCGATCACGTGATCGGTGGCCACCGCCACGTGCGTCGCACCGTCGGCGAGGAGGGCCAACACCGAGCCCACCACTCCGGCTGCGGCCGCGACCTCCTCTCCGAGCGCGTTTTGCCGACTCGGAAGCGCGTAGAAGTGCCGGAACAGCTCATACGTGCCGTCCAGCAGGTGGACATCGAACTCGCTCGTCGTGCTCACGGTTCGATCGGACGGATCCGGATATTCCGGTACCACACCGGGTCCCCGTGATCCTGGAGCCCGACGTGACCCACGGGGTGCCGCCCGTACTCGGGCCACGCGCCGAACTTGCTGTCAGCAACGAGACGCGTCCACTCCTCCGAGCCGAGCTCGTACTCCACGATCTTCAATCCGTTGAGCCAGTGCTCGACGTGGCCTCTTTCCACGAGGATGCGGACTTCGTTCCATTCGCCGACCGGCCGGACAACGGGGGAGCTCGGCGCGTGAAGCGCGTAGTTGGAGCCGGCGGACGTTCTCGGGTCTTCGCCATCCGGGTGTCCGGCGTCGTCCAGGACCTGCATCTCCGGCCCGCTCATATACGGGGTATCGGTCGTCTCGCTCACCCCGAAGAAGATCCCGCTGTTTCCGCCCGCGGAGATCTTCCACTCGAGCCGCAGCTCGAAGTCGCCGAACTGCTCCGCCGAGATAATCGAGCCGCGGTCTTCGCGCGGACCCTCGGCGGTGAAATGAAGCGCGCCGTCCTCGACGACCCAGGCCGAGGGGACATCCTCGCGTCTGAAGCCCCGCCACCCGTCGACCGTCTCACCATCGAACAGCAGGCGGAATCCCTGCTCGCGTTCTTCCATCGGTAGCGTGTCCCGGGGCGAAGAGGATGACAGGGTCGTGACAGTCGCGGCTGGCTCCCGCTCGCCGGCGTTGGCGGCCGCATCGCAGGAAACCAGCCCGAGCACCGCCAAGAGGACGAGTACGGAATGCGAATCGGGCATCACGGCGCTGGCTCCTGCTGAGTCGGATTCTGCCGACTACCATCGGGGGAACGCAGAAACCCTAGGCCTGACGCCACGGGGGAGACAAGTCCTGCCCCCACCGGGCGGTTCCATTCTTGCACCCTCGAGAGGGCCGGAGAGGGCGCCCGACCGGCCCTCGGGAACGGTCAAAGAAGTACGGAACGGCAGGGAAGCGATGGGTGGACGGACCGGCATACTTTGTGTGGTCGTCGCAGGCGCGATTGCCGGCTGCGCCCCGAGCCCCGAACGGATGGGAGACGTGACAGAGGACCACATGCTCCACGAGAGCGACAGATTGTCGCTTCACTTCCGTTATCCGGGTTCTTTCCTGATAGGCCGCTTCGCGGAGGAGAGGCTACCGCCCGGGGTCGACGCGCAGGGGTTCGAATCGCCGTTTCGGGATGCCGTCGTGCTGATAGAGCCCGGCCAGCTGGGAGACTATCCCCTGGACGCGATTCCGGTCGGCGACATCCCGACGATCTCCCTCCAATGGGTCAAAAACCGGATCATCCTCTCGTTGCTCAGGGAGGGAATGGAGATGATGATCGGGGGCCGACGCGCCTTCCGGTTCCCGGGCTACCCGGGTCCGTACGGAGATCAGCTCCACTATTACGTCGTCGAGATGGGGCCCGGAGAGTACGTCGAGATCATGGCGCACCGCCTCTATTTTCGCGACGCCGAGACGGGCGAGACGGCGTACGATGACGTCATCGAAGAGATCATCGCCTCGCTCGAGCCGGTTTCCCCATAAGTGGTCGGGGGGCCGCAACCGCTTGCCGGAGTTGCGCTTCAACAGCCCACGACGCCGTTTGCCCGCCCGCGGCCCGACCCTACCGCCGTCCGCCAGCGAGCTGCCTCGCCTCCGGGCGCGCGCGTAGGCGGAGCATCGACAGGGTCCCCGCCACAGGCCCGATCGCGAGCGGCACGAACGCCCAGCGCCACGTCCATGCCTCCTCCCACACCGGGAGCAACCGGATCGTGATGAGGGTGAGGAGGAACCCGATCGCGGTTTGCAGCGTGAGCGCCGTGCCGAGGTAGGATCGTTCCGCGAGCTCGGTCACGCAGGTGGAGAATTGGGCGGAGTCGGCGACCACGGCGAATCCCCAGATGAGACACAGAGGAGCCAGCAGCCACGGCGACGCGCCAAACAGGGCGCCCGCCAGCAGACAGCATGCCCCGCTCACGATCATGCTCGCGCTCGTCACGGCGGTGCGGCCGACCCGATCGGCGAGGACGCCTGCCAGCCAGGCTCCCGGTCCCCCGATCGCGATGGTTCCGAACGCCAGGTACGACGCAAGCTCCGGCGTAGATGCCGGGGTGCCGTCCAGGGCGAAGCTGGCTGTCAGAAACGCCGGGATCCACGTCCACACGGCGTACAGCTCCCACATGTGCCCGAAATACCCGGCGTTTGCCAGCATCGTGGGTCGGTCGCGCAGGATGCGTCCCACGGCGTGTGGATCGAACGGCGATGACGGTGCCTCGTAGGGCCCGCTCTCGAGTCCGAGGGCGGCGATCGCGGCCCCCACGAGCGCTAGCCCCGCCGCCCCATACAGGACCAACCGCCACTCGCCGATTCCACCGAGCGGTCGCAGTAGATGCGGCATGGCTGACCCGACCGTCAGGGCACCGACGAGGATTCCGATGGCCATGCCACGTCCCCCACGAAACCAGCCCGCCACGATCTTCATGCCCGGAGGGTACACACCGGCCAGAGCCATCCCTGTGATGAATCGGAGGGGGAGGGCCACCGCCGGCCCGTCCGCGACGGCCGCGATCGCGATCGTGGCGACGGCTCCGACGAGAGCGGATCCCGCGATGAGGTGGCGCGGATCCCATACGTCGGCCAGGGTCAGGAACGCAGACAGCAGCGCGCCGGTCACGAACCCGAGCTGCACGGACATCGTGAGCCACGCCGCGCCCACATCGGTCAGCTGCCAGGCGTCGCGCAGTTCGGGGACCACCGCGCTGGCGCTGAACCATAAGCCCATGGCCAGCAGCTCGGCGAGCGCGAGGAGCAGTAGGACGCGCCACCGCCTGTGACCGTCCGGCCGGCCGGTGAGACCGCCTCCGCTCTCGTCCGTGTCGCCGCTCACGAGCCAGGCACGAAAACCGGCGCCCCCGGCTAGCCTTCGGTGTCCGAGTACCGCTGCTTGAGCTGCTCCACCACCGCCGGGTCGGCCAGCGTGGTCGTATCCCCGAGCGCCCGTCCCTCGGCGATATCACGGAGGAGGCGCCGCATGATCTTCCCCGAGCGCGTCTTGGGCAGGTCAGCGGCGAAGATCAGATCCGAGGGCTTGGCGATCGCTCCGATCTCGGTCGCCACGTGCGCCCTGAGCTCCTCCCGCAGCCCGTCCGAGACCTCGCGACCCTCCACGACGCTCACGAATGCCGCGATCGCCTGCCCCTTGAGCTCGTCCGCTCGTCCGACGACCGCAGCCTCGGCGACGGCGTCGTGGTGCACCAGAGCGGACTCGACCTCCATCGTGCCGATTCGGTGACCGGCCACGTTGAGCACGTCGTCCACGCGGCCCATGATCCAGAAGTACCCGTTCGCGTCCACCCGCGCGCCATCGCCCGGGAAGTACGTGTCCGGCCACTTGGACCAGTACGTCCGCCGATACCGTTCTTCATCCGCGTAGATGCCGCGCAGCATCGCAGGCCATGGGGAAGTGATCGCGAGAAAACCGCTCTCGGCCTCGTTCCCCGCCTCGTCGAGGATCGTGGCCTCAACGCCGGGGAACGCCACCGTCGCCGAGCCAGGCTTCGTCGTGATGACCCCCGGGAGCGGGGTGATCATGATCGCGCCGGTCTCGGTCTGCCACCACGTATCCACGATCGGGCAGCGCTCGCCACCGATGTGCTCGTTGTACCAGATCCAGGCTTCCGGGTTGATGGGCTCCCCCACGGTTCCGAGGAGACGCAGCCTGGAGAGGTCCGACCGGGCAGGCCAATCCGCGCCCCACTTCATGAAGGCTCGAATAGCGGTGGGCGCCGTGTAGAAGACGGTCACCCCGTACTTCTCACACAGCTGCCAGAAGCGGCCGCGGTCGGGCCAATCCGGAGCCCCCTCGTACATGAGAACCGTCGCCCCGTTCGCGAGAGGTCCGTACACGATATACGAGTGCCCGGTCACCCACCCGACGTCCGCCGTGCACCAGTACACGTCCTCGTCCCGCAGGTCGAACACCCAGCGAGTCGTCGCCGTGACCTGCGTCATGTAGCCACCCGTGGTGTGCATCACGCCTTTTGGCTTACCCGTGGTCCCCGACGTGTACAGGATGTAGAGGAGGTCCTCGGCGTCCATCTCCTCGGGGGGACAGTCGGGGGAAGCCTGCGCGACCAGGTCGTGATACCAGTGATCGCGGTCCCCGGTCATATCACACGCGGGCACCTCCACCGCGTTCCCGGCCGGGCCCGACGTCGGATCGGATGCATGGGCTCGGCGCACGACAACCACACTGTGCACGTAGTCGAGTCCTTCGATCGCGGCATCGGTGTTGTGCTTGAGCGCGACGATGCCGCCGCGACGGTACCCGCCATCCGCGGTGATGACGCACTTCGCCTCCGCATCCTCGATGCGGTCGCGAAGGGACTGGGGCGAGAACCCGCCGAACACCACGGAATGGGGCGCTCCGATGCGTGCGCACGCCAGCATGGCGATCGCCGCCTCCGGGACCATCGGCAGGTAGATGGCGACTCGGTCACCGCGCGAGACCCCGAGGCTCTTGAGCGCGTTCGCCAGCCGAGATACCTCTTCGTGAAGCTCGCGGTACGTGAACTCGCGCACGTCGCCCGGCTCGCCTTCCCAGATCAGCGCGGTGCGGTCGCCGCGGGAGTCCAGATGACGGTCCAGGCAGTTGTACGCCGCGTTCAGCCGTCCACCAACGAACCACTTCGCGAACGGGGGATCCCACTCGAGAACACGGTCCCAGGGCTCGAACCAATCCAGCTCCTCCGCCCAGCGAGCCCAGAAGGCTTCGCGGTCTTCCTCCGCCGACTCGTAGGGTCCCCGGTCGGCCACGTGAGCCGCGTCCCGGAACCCCGCGGCCGGCTCGAAGGCGCGGGTTTCGGTCAGGAGTACCTCGATCTCACGTTTGTGCGTGTCGCTCATCTGTACTCACCCGGACGTTGCGGGAGACTGGCAAAGGCCGACATTAAGAGGATCACATTAGAAGAAGGTCTGCTTTGACACGCAAGAAAACGCCCCAACCGGCTCCGGCCTCTCCGCCGGGGACGCTTCGGGCTCGCCGATCCCTCTGCGCGGAGCGCACATGAGCGACCGAACGCTCCTGATCCTGTTGGCCATCCCGGCACTCATCGCCTTCGCGTTCGGAATTTGGGCGGGATTGGGTTATCCGGGTCTGTACGACCGGTACGCCTCGACGGGTCAGGCTCCGCGCGAGGCGCCGTACAAGCGGCTGTTGAGGTGGTTCGGGATCGGTCGCCGCGGCCCTCCACCGGGGAGACGAGCGCCGGGGCACCGCGGCCTTCGCGGCCGCTGGCGGCGTTGATTCGGGCGCTGTCTCCGCCGATGGCGTCGCTGTGACCGCTCGACACGCCCGGGTACGGCGCGTTCTGTCGTGGGTGCTGTTCGCCAACGTCGCCGTCATCGTCGCGAAGCTGTGGATTGGTCTCCGATCCGGGTCCATCGCCGTGCTGGGGGATGCGGCACACTCGGGCGTCGATGCGATCAACAACGTCGTCGGTCTGTTGGCCGTTCGGCTCGCGGCCGCCCCTCCCGACGACCAGCACCCATACGGTCATGGCAAGTTCGAGACGCTCGCGGCCTTCGCCGTGGCGGCGTTTCTCTCGATCACGTGCTTCGAGCTCATGGAAGGCGCGATCGGACGGCTGATATCAGGGGGGGCACCGCCCCGGGTCGATCCGATCATGTTCGCGGTGTTGGGTGGGACGATGATCGTGAACCTCGCCGTCGCGAGCGCGGAGTCACGCTACGCCCGACTCCTGGATAGCGAGATGTTGGAGGCCGACGCGCGTCACACCGCCGCCGATGTACTCGTGACGGCCGCCGTGCTCGGCGGGCTGTTGCTGGTGAGCCTCGGGCTCGGCGCCGCCGATGCCATCCTGGCCATTCTGGTCGCGGGCGTCATCGCGCACAGCGGGTACGAGATCCTGCGGCGAACCGTCCCGGTCCTCGTGGATGAGCGGGCACTGGAGGCGGAGCGAATCCACACCGTCGCGCTGCAAACGCGGGGGGTGCTGGAAGCGAGCCAGATCCGGTCGCGCGGTCGCCGGAGCGAAGCGTTCGCGGAGCTCACGATTCATGTCGATCCGGCGGAAAGCGTCGTGTCCGCGCACGAGATCGCCGACGAGGTGGAGAGGCGGTTGGAGGGTGAGGTCGGCCTCTCGCGCGTGGTTGTCCACGTCGAACCGGCCGAGCCCGGCCGGAGCGGTGCGGTCTGAGGCTGGCGCCGGGGTTTCCGGGTAGCCTGGACTTATGCGGCGGTGCACTACGAAGCGCTCGAGCCGTTGGCCTCGACGCGCCAGAGACAGCGCTCCTCCGCCCGGCTCTCACACTCCTCGTGGACGATCCGAACGCCACCGGCTCGATACTCGTCCAGGATCCGCTCGATGGCGCCGTGGAGAAGCGAGCACCCCGACCCGTCCTGGACGGCGCGGGCCGGAAGACACTCTTCGACCACCAGCTTGGCGGGTCGCCGCTTGACCTGCACCCGGCCTTTCGGGCTCACCGATCTCGCGATGCGACGCACACGTCTCCAGGCCAAATGCTCTCGGGCCCCGTGGGGGAGCGCGCGAGCCCCGAGCCGAGCCCCGAGCCGCCGATCACCGAGGTCCGTCTGAGCGAGCCGGCGGCCAGCCTCCGAGAACACATGCGTCGCGTCCTCCCTGCGGCTGATCAACTCGAACAGGCTCGCGACCTCGTGGGCCGAAACACCATCACCACCCAGGTCGGAGTAACGCCTGATCTGACCCTCGATGACGCTCGAGAGCCCGAGCCGCCGCCGCAGGTTGAGCGGGAGGACGGCTTCGTGCAACGCGGCCTCATCGGCTGGAGTATCGGCCGCGCGCAGCGATTCCAGCAGCGCGAGGGCTACCGACGAAGCGATACGGCCGCGGAAGTTGTTGTCGTGTCCCATACGTCGCGTAGGCTACGCAGCGCGCACGGCGCGAGCAAGCAGGTTGCCCCCAAAGATCGATTCGAAGCCGGATGACCGTCATGCAGGGTGCCGTCCTCGGTCTGGCGAGCGCGACCGCCCTTCTCCCTCTGACTGTGTGGGCGGGCTGGCTGACGTGGGGCGGAGCCGGGGCCGCGCTACTGGTTGCGGTCGCTCTCGTGGTAGGCGAGGGGTGGACCGGTGTCCTGCTGCTCCTCGCCTTCTTCGCCACCTCCTCGATGCTCACGAAGGCCGGACGCCCAAGACGGGGGCTGCCGGAGGGAGCGCCGGATCGGGACGCCGAGGGGCGGAGCGCGAGCCAGGTGTTCGCGAACGGTGGAGTCGCCGCGTCATGCGCCCTCCTCGGGGTGGTGGGGCTCGGACCGGCCACACACCATGCGGCGGCGGCGGCCCTGGCGGCGGCCACCGCCGACACCTGGGCGAGCGAGATCGGGGTATGGGCCGGAGGGGGGACACGGCTGCTGACGGATTGGCAACGCGTGGAGCCGGGGCGATCCGGTGGCGTGTCGTGGGCCGGTACCATGGCCGGTTTGGCAGGGGCGCTAATGATCGGGGCGCTCGCCGCGCTGGCCTGGGGACAGCCGGAGGCGCTCGCGGCCGTGAGCCTGGGTGGAGTCGGCGGCATGCTGGTGGACTCGTGGGTTGGAGCCGCGTGGGAGCATCGAGTGTCATGGATCGGAAACGACGCCGTGAATTGGCTCGGGACCGCTGCCGGCGCCGGGCTCGGCATGCTGATCGCGGCGGCATGACTCGAGACCGGATGTCATGAACGGTTTCGGAACCCGATTGAAGACCTTACACGAGCCCTTTCCTGAGGTGACGGCATGAGTGAAGCAGAGTCGGGTTCGGTCGGCGGAACGGACGCCGGCGCCGCTACAGGCGGCCAGTTGCCGGGGATCGCGCATGGTGTGCTCCGCATCATGACCGGACTCATGTTCTGGCAGCACGGGGCACAGAAGCTGTTTGGCTGGCTGGGCGGCTTCGGGCGCGACGCCGGATCGGTCCCATGGATTTCATGGCCGTTCGGTGTCGCGGGCATGCTCGAGTTCTTTGGAGGCATCCTGATCCTCTTCGGGCTGCGGACCCGGCCCGTCGCGTTCCTGCTCGCCGGTGAGATGGCAGTCGTCTTCTGGTGGCGGCATTTTCCGAATGGGGGTTGGCCGATCCAGAACCGCGGCGAGGTACCCGTGCTGTTCTGCTTCATCTTCCTGTTTCTGGTGGTGGCGGGCCCCGGTCGCTTCGCCCTGGATGGGCTTCTGGGAAAGTCCTCCGACTAGCGGACGAAGCGTGGTTCGCCCCAACGGTCACCATTGTTCGATCGGGATTCGCGGGCCATCTTGGGGCCGCTACGGCGGATGCCCACCCGGACATCCGCCGTCACTGTATGTGGTGTGTGCATCCGCGCATGGTGTGAAGCGGAAAGGGAGGATCGCCGACACGGCGATGTACCGAGACGATGTACGATCCGGCACAGATCGAACTGAAGTGGCAGGCATACTGGGAGGAGAACGGCACGAACCAGCCTGACCTCGAGTCGGCGGAGCGCCCGTTCTTCAACCTCATGATGTACCCCTACCCGTCGGCCGAAGGCCTGCACGTCGGGAACCTGTACGCGTTCACGGGCGCCGATATCTACGGCCGCTACCGGCGTCTGCGGGGTGACGACGTGTTCGAGCCCATCGGGTACGACGCGTTCGGGATCCATTCCGAGAATCACGCTCTCCGGGTGAACATCCACCCCACGGAGCTGATCCCGGCCAACATCGCCAACTTCGAGCGCATGCTCCGCCGGGCCGGCCTCATGTACGACTGGTCGCACACGGTGGACACGACCGATCCCGGCTACTACCGCTGGACCCAGTGGATCTTCCTGCAGTTGCTGAAGGCGGGTCTGGCGGTGAAGAAAGAGGCCCCGGTCAACTGGTGTCCGAAGGACCAGACCGTCCTGGCCAACGAGCAAGTGATCGCCGGACGGTGCGAGCGCTGCGACACGCCCGTGGAGCAGCGACTGTTGAGCCAGTGGTTCTTCCGCATCACGGAGTACGCCGAGCGACTGCTGGACAACCTGGAATGGATCGATTGGTCGGAGACGACCCGGACGGCGCAGCGCAACTGGATCGGCCGCTCGGACGGGGCGCGGCTGTGGTTCCCCGTCCCCGACACCGACGAGAGGATCGAAGTGTTCACGACCCGACCCGACACCATTTTCGGGGCGACGTTCATGGTTCTCGCGCCCGAGCACCCGCTCGTGAATCAAGTCACGACCGAAGACCGGCGGGTCGAAGTCGAGAGCTATGTGCGGACCACGGCCGCCACGGATCTGGTCGAGCGCAAGAAAACC
>JBDHHV010000137.1:0-16560 GCA_039589195.1 Gemmatimonadota bacterium
GGGCGTGTACTTCGACCGGGTCGAGAAGAGCCTGGAAGGGGCTCCGGCGGGTTACAGTTTGGGTTACACCCCCGAACAGGCCGAGATCGAGAAGCTGACGTGAATCTCGTAAGTCGTTGTCAAATAAAGCGGAGGGGGCGGGATTCGAACCCGCATGTCCTTGCGGACGCCGGTTTTCAAGACCGGTGCATTAGCCGTTCTGCCACCCCTCCGAGGTGCGGCCCGCGAGACCGCCGAGCTACGGTCCGAAAGATGCGCGATTTCGTGGGCGGGCGCGACTCGGCTGGAACCTCATACGTCGCACCTGAAACCCCGCCAGATCCGGCCGCGTACGCTTGGACGGAGAGATCGACAGCTATTCGGCGGTTCGCCGATTGTGCATATTGAGCCTGGAATCAGGTTTAGCTGAAAGGAGAGCCCGTGCGCAGAGTCGCGATCCTGGTGGTCTTGGAGATCGTGCGCCGCTTGCTCAAGAAGATCAAGATCTAGGCGCGTACCGGACTCTTGGCTGAGGTACCTAGTGCGGTGATGGCCCGATCCGCCCGATGCGGAGCGCGGTCAGGAACGGGAGCGGCTTGATCGCGTCACGGTCATACGAGTAGTACACGAAGAACGGCTTCCCCTTCATCTTGTCTCGCTCGACCAACCCCCAGTACCGCGAATCGAGGCTATGCTCGCGGTTGTCCCCCATCATGAAGTAGCGCTCCTCCGGGATCACGAGCGGGCCCCAGTCGTCGCGCGTCGGGCGATAGCTGGCGCGATCCACGCCCTGTGCGAGGACGCCTAGCTGCCAGGCCATATCCGCTGCCCCGTCGTCGGGGACGCGCGAATCGTGCACGACCCACGGCTCCTCCTGCGGCTCGCCATTGAGCTGCAACACCCCGTCTATCATCCCGACGGTATCACCGGGGAGCCCGATCACACGCTTCACGATATCGAGGCCCGGTGCGTGGTCCGCGCGAAACACGATGATGTCCCACCGGTTCGGCTGGCCGTACCCGGGAATCCGCAACGCCGTCCCGGGGACGGGCGAGCCGAGGACGACCTTGTTCACGAGCAGGAAGTCGCCGACCAGGAGCGTGTCCTTCATCGACCCGGATGTGATCACGAAGGAGGCGAGCACGAAGCTCTTGAGGACGAGGAAGATGACGAGCGCGAAGACGAGCGTCTTGGCCCAGTCCACGAGCCACGCACTGGTCCAGCGCTCCGGCCGAGCATCCTCTTTCCCCTCGGGCCCCTCGGGCGCTGCGGAAGAGGCAGCGGCCTTGGACGCGTCGTCCGCCCTGGCGCGCGCGCTACGCTTGTTCTTGCCGCTTTTGCTTCGTCCCATGCTCCTCGTCCCGTGTGGAAGGCTGGGAACTCTGCGTTCCAGTCGTCCGTTGCGCAATCCGCGGGTGCCCGCGGTCAAAGAGTTGATGCCGGAAAGCGCTTGAGAGTTGCTCCGACGTAGTGACCGGCTGGTGACCGGTTATCGGGAGGCTCGGTCCTACAGAATCCCGTCCGTGTAGATGTGAAGCCTCCACTCGTCTCCCCCGCGCACCCCATGCGCCAGGTCGAAGCGCAACAGGCCGTCCATGAACGAGGCGCCCGCCCCTACCCCGATCTTGTAGCCTTCGGTCCCGAACTCGTCTCGAAGGCCGGCCCACACCGCATCCCCGAACAGAACCACTCGGATGGCTCCACCCATCGAGCTGTACGCCGCGGGCGACACCTTGAACCCGAACCCGACTTCCGCGCGAGCCATCCAGAACGCTTCGCCCGAGGCGGACGCCACTTCGAAACCGCGCAGCGTGCCTGGACCACCCAGGTGATAGAGGCGCTGAGCGGGCGGGTTTCCGAACGTCGTACCGCTCCCGATCTCGAGCCCGCCCGTGAGCCGCCCGAGCAACGGCGTCGCGAGCGCCGCCGAACCGGCCAGCCGTCCGTAGTCGAAATCACCCGTCGCGGCTTCGCCCCAGATGGTCCCGCTGACGATCGGGCCGGTGGGATCCACGCCACTGAAGGTCCGAACTCGACCGCTCACGCCCACGATCTCTCCACGCGCGGATTCGATATTCTCGGGCAGCAATTCGTCGTCGATCAGGTGCGGGAGGGACGCGTCCGTGGTCTTGGGTGCGTTCTGGTGCCGCTCGGCGAACAGCTTCCCTTCCCAACGGGAGCGCGCGCCCGTTCTGCTCCCGAAGAGCTCGACCCCGGTCTCCCGGAAGTAGACGCCGTAGTCGTAACCGAACAGGAGCGTGTTGAGCGAGTTCCCGAGACCGAGCGGACGTCCCCAATCACCGGGATCGGTCAGCCGTCGGTAGACCCCGATCCCGAGCGACCCGCCCGCGGTCTCCCGGATCCAACTGAGCTCTCCGTGTGGCTCCCACTCCGGGATGCCGATCCGCAGCGTCGTCTCGAACCGCGAGACCGCGCCGACCGGGACCGAGAAGCGGGCGCCCGGGCTGAAGCCCTCGACACGGTTGAAACGGATGAGCCCCGGCGACAGCCCCCAGGCCAATCGGGGCGAGGGGAGGGCCTCCGCCGGCGCCCGTAGACCGGCGAGCCGGCCTTTGAGCTCGTCCAGCTCCTCCCCGGTAAACGCGTCTATGCGACCCGAGAACAGCGGCTCGGGCAGGTCGGGCGATCGGAGGAGCGAATCCTCGGGAGGGATGATCATTACGATCGTCGAAGGGGTCTCGGCCTCCTTCGGTTCAGCCCCCTCCGGCTCGGACTCGGGGTCTCTTGCCTCCGACGCTTCGGGGTCCCGGACTTCCGCTGGCGCGGCGACCGAATCGGGCTCCGGTCGCCGCCGGATCACGCCGCGCGGTCTCGATCGGCCACCGGGTTGATCCGAGACCTGGACGGCGTCCTCTACCGCCTGGCCCGACTCGTCGTCCCAATCCTCCCAGTCCTCATCCTCGTCCGAGGAGCGGACGACTCTCACCCACCCCTCGGGCAGCCCGTCTTCTCCCGGGTCGAGCGCGGTCGGGGCATCGACCGCGTAGTCCTCGAAGCTCCACTCGAGTCGCATCGGCATGCGGGCAAGCCCACCGATGATGGCGGTCCCATCGAACGCCATACGGTTCGGGAGCCACCACTTCAGCTCCTGAAAGCCGTAGTCGATGGTGATGTACTCGATGGACGCCTTGATCGGTCGAAGGAAGCCCGGAACTTCGGCCGCGTCCTCCGGTTCCTCTTCGACGAAATCGTAGTCTCGCGCGGGACGGTAGACCGCTCGGGTCAGCACGGCGGTCGCGTCGTCGAACCACAACGACGCGACGATCCGGTCGAAACGAGCCTTGCGAGGCTCGACCACCGCCTCGACCAGCGTGACCGTCCGCTCGGCGCCGGGAAGGCGAATCCGCAGCGTGTCTCCCGAGCGATACCGGTAGTGCAGCACCGCCGTGTCGGCGAGCGGGTGGAGCGCCCAATCGCTGCCCAGGAAGATGCGGTCCTCTGCGGGATCCAGGAAACCGAAGTCCAGGTCGAATCCGTCGTCGTCCGCCGGATCCTCCTCCACCTCGACCCGCACACCCACGATGGGGACGCCGCGTCGCAAGCCCAGCCAACGTACGATCCGGTCGCCGTTCGCCTGCCAGTGCACGCGGGCCGCCCGCTCCTGGTGGTACATGGCGCGCTCTCGCCGCACCACATCTCCGCTCAGACCGACGTACAGACGCTCTCGGAACGTGAGCTCGAAGCTCGTGAGACCCTCGGCGCGAAGCGCCCGCGCCGCGCGAGCCCTGGACAACAGCTCCCGCACCTCCGGATCCGTGTACGCGTCGGAGGCTTCCTGGGGGGCGGCGACACGCGGGAGGGCGAGGCTCGCGGCCAAGACGACCCACACGGCTGCCAGACTTCGTCGAAGCGATCGAGCCCCGGTGTGCGACTGCATCGGATCGTCTCTCAGCGTGTCCTCCTGCCTGTCTGACCCTACGCGGGCGCCGCGATGGCGGTTTCGGTTCAAGCGTGCGGGCCAAACCGTCCTCGTACTACCTTTGGCCTTGCCGCTCGTTCTGCAGACCGGACCCGGGGCGGAAGCGTCACCCTGTGTGAGGAATCGATGGGGCTGTACGACGAACAGATCTTCCCGCGGCTGATGGATCGAGCGTTGAGCTCCGGACCACACCCGCAGCTCCGGACGCACGCGCTCGAGCACGCACGAGGCCTGGTGCTCGAGATCGGCTTCGGGACCGGCCTCAATCTCCCGCACTACCCACCCGCCGTAGAGAAGCTCGTCGTCCTGGATCCTTCGAGCCCGCTAGCAGGGCGGGTGCGGCGCCGTCTTCGGCACGCGCCGATGCCCGTGGAGGTGCTACAGCTGGACGCCGCTGCCCGGATACCGTTCGGGGATGCGACTTTCGACACGGTGGTGAGCACCTGGACGTTGTGCTCGATCGAAGGACTCCAGACGGCGCTGGCGGAGATCCGGCGCGTGCTGAGACCCGACGGGCGATTCCTGTTCATGGAGCATGGCCTGAGCGATCGTCCCCTGACCGCGAGATTCCAGAACCTCCTCAATCCCGTGCAGAACGTGGTGTCCTGCGGGTGCAACCTGAACCGGCGGATCGACAAGGAGCTGGAGGCGGCCGGTCTCGTAATCCTGTCGCTCAAGCGGTTCGTCGTCCCCAGCGTCCCGCGCGCGTTCGGGGAGGTGTACCAGGGAGTCGCATCTCAAGGCCATGGAGAACTAGGCAGGTGAAGACCAGACGTCGATCCTGCCTCAGGACTCTTCGCTGTACCCCTCCAGCAGCCCTTGTCCTGCTCGCTGGGCGCATCGAGCAAGCGGCGCGTACGGAGTCGGACTTACAGGAGGTCTCGCCACGCGCAGACTACGCGGCCGCCGCCGAGAGGCTGGCCGCATTCATCGAGCGGGAAATGACCGACAAGGAGCTCCCCGCGCTCTCCGTCGTCCTCGTCGATGATCAGGAGATCGTTTGGGCGGGAGGCTTCAGGTGGGCGGATCCCGTGGACAGCGTGCCGGCTACCGCCGCGACCTTATATCGGGTCGGCTCGGTATCGAAGCTGTTCACGCATCTCGCCGTCATGCAGCTGGTGGAGAGCGGCGAGCTGGATCTCGATGTCCCGGTCTCACGACTTGCCCGAGTTTCGGCCCCTCGGGTACGACGAGGCGCCCACCCTGGGGCGGATCACCTCACAACGGTCCGGCCTCGTTCGGGAACCGCCCGTCAGTCACTACTTCGACGACTCGAGCCCCTCGCTCGTTGGGGGATACGACGAGTTCTCGGAGCGCTCCTATCCTGACTACGTGGGGGGGACCTCTGTACAACGCTGGCACCGCGAGCTTCTGCGGCAGTCCATGGAGGCGGAGGGATTCCGCGTCTACGAATTCGAGTGGTGGCATTTCGACTACACCGACTGGGCGCGATACCCGATTTTGAACTTCACCTTCGAACAGCTCGACACCCTGCCGAGCTGGAATTAGGAACGGCATGTCAACCGGAGACCCGGACGCGTACTGGCGTCGCTACTGGCGCTTGATGGACCGCTTCGAGCCCGATGCCCGGGGCCCTGAGGATCAGTTCATCGACCGGTTGCTGAAGTGGGCTCCGGGGGAACGCTGGCTCGATGCGGGGTGTGGCCGGCGGACTTTCCCTCCCTGGCGATCGGAGAGCGAGAATGACCTGGTCGCCTCGGGGGCGGGACTGTTTGGGTGCGATGCCGACCTGCAGGCCCTACCCGATCGAGAGGATGCGGCGCTCGTGTGCGGAGCCAACTTGGAGTCGCTCCCCTTCGCGGACCAAAGTTTCGCGCTCGTCGCGTCGAACATGGTGTTCGAGCATTTGGCGGACCCCGGTTCCTGCATCGCCGAACTCGTTCGGGTCACACGCCCGGGAGGCCGAATCCTCATCCACACGGTCAACGCCAGGCACTACGTACCTCTTCTGACCCGGATCACGCCGCACAGGTTTCACGTCTGGATCGTAAGCTGCATCGAGGAGCGCGCGGCCGAGGGCGTGTACCCGACGGTCTACAGGGCGAACACGGCGGAACGTCTCAGTGACCTTTTCGAATCGAGGGGCGGTTCTTACGTGTGGGGAGGGCCGGTGACCGCACTACCCACCTGCGTCCCGTATCCAGGGCTGTTCGGGCTCGGTTTTGGAATAGGGTTGCTGGAGCGGCGACTGGTTCGCGCCTGGCCCGCCTCGGCGCGTGTGCTGGCTCCGAGCCTGCTGATGGAGTTCCGGCGCGTCTGACTTCCGCGTCGCTCAGGTCCCCCGGTGGTGCAGGCGGCCGCCCACCCACCCCCCTAGCAGGGCGCACACCAGCGGCCCGAACAGGAAGGTGAGCGCGAGCCCCCAATCCCCCGATGCGGGATCGGTGGCGGAGATCCACGAGCCGACGATCCCGAGCAGGATCATCCCCCACGCGGTCGCGCCCGCCCAGCGCATCGGCCTGCCGCCGGAAGCCAGCCAGCCGACCAACGCCCCGGCGATCAGGAAGAACACCGCCCCGACGGCGATGCGGGCCACCCCCGTCCGCCCCGGTCCGATGTCCGTAAAGACGAGCGCGAGGCCGATGATCCCCGCGGCGATCACGATCAGAATCATGATTAGCTTTTTCATAGTGGTGCGAAGATGTGTCGTGGCCCGCAGATTCTCAACGGCCCCTGCGCGAAGTTCCGGTTGGAGTCGGGGGCAATGCGGACCCGCCCGCGACCGCTGTCCCAGCGGCCTGGTCCACCTCAGACGGAGTTGGAGTATGCGCTTCCCACCGATGACTGCCACGCCAACCGCCATGCTAATCGTGACGGCCGCCCTCACGTTCGTCTCGGCCGACTGCCAGGCGCAGGCGGCCGGCGGCTGGTCGATCGAGGATCTGTCGTGGATCGCCGGACATTGGGCGGGAGACGTCGAGGCGCTGGGCGGGCACGCCGAGGAAAGTTGGCTCGCACCCGACGGGGGAGCCATGTCCGGTGTCTTCCGACTCGTGTCGGGTGGAAAGGCGCGGGTTTTCGAGCTCTTGCTCATCGAGCAGGAGGGAGAAGACATCTTGTTTCGATTCAAGCACGTCGGGGCCGGCTGGGATCCGTGGGAGGAGGAGCCGCTCACCTACCGCTTGGTCAGACTCGAGGGACAGCACGCCTTCTTCGACAACCTCGGCGGCGAGCCGGTCGAAGGGACGCCGAAATCGTTCAGCTACGCGCGACCCGAAGAGGACAGGCTGGTCGTGAAGGTCGAGGGCTGGGACGGGGAGTCGTTCGAGCTCCGGATGACGCGAGTCTCGTGATCCCGGCCGTCCGTGATCCCGGCGGTCTGTGACCCCGGCCGTGTGTGATCGCGGCCGGATCGAGCACCTGATGTTGAGCCAGGAAATCTGACCGGAGAGTCAGCCTGTGGATACGGCACGATACGTTGTCGCGGTGGTTTGCCTGGTCGGGTTTCCCCCGGCGATCACCTACTGGTTCATGCTGCACCCGTTCGTCCATTTCTGGCGGCGCCTGGGGAGGACCGCCACCTACATCGTGCTCGCGATCGGGTTCGTGGCCACCGGTGTGGCAGTCTACCTGGTGCGAGATCCCCTACTGGGCATCGACTACGGCACGAACCGCCTGCTGTGGATCCCGGCGGCGGCGTGCTACGTGGCCACGGTCTGGATCCAGATACGGATCAGGAAGCAGCTCACCTTCTCGGTCCTCGCTGGTGCCCCGGAGCTCGAAGAGGGTGGAGCGGGTGGCAGGCTGCTCGCGGATGGCCTGTACGCCCGGGTCCGCCACCCCCGGTACACGGGCGTGGTACTCGGCCTCTTGGCCTTCGCCCTGTTCGCGAACTACCTGGGTACCTACCTGCTCATCCCGGTCAGCGTCCTCGGGCTGGCCTTGATCGTCAAGTTCGAGGAGCGGGAGCTGGCGGCGCGGTTCGGAGAAGAGTACGAGCGCTATCGCGCGCGCGTGCCGATATTCATCCCCCGTCTCCGGGGCTAGAAGGCCGGGCTCTCCTCCACCGACGTCGTTCCATCGGGGGTCCGGACCGTCGAGCGCCAATGCGGGGCCCAACCGATCGCCACGTACGAGATGTCCACGTCGGCACGGCGCGGGTTGACGGCCACCTCGTCGAGCTCGAGCGCCGCCTGATCCCACCTCGCCGTGATCTCGGCCACCTCCTCGGCCAGCTTCCCGTTCATGGCCTGGACCTCGGCCTGGAGCGCCTCCACGTTCTCCTCCGCCTCCTCGGCGCGCATCTTCGCAGACGAGCTCATGCGCATCCGTCTGAGGCTCGATGAGGCGGTGCGCGACGAGCGTCGTCCCAGAAACATCCCGACCACCGACTCGCCGATCGACACGAGCGTCTCGCGCTTGCGGGCGGACGCCTCGGCCTCGCGCTTGTCGAGCATCGCCTGGGCCCGACGCAGCCTCTCTCCCAGCCGCGTGAGCTGTTTCTCGTATCGGTCCTCGATCTTGTCGACCTCCGCATCGCGGCTCTCACGGGCCGCCTGGGTCAGACGCAGGCGAAACTCCTGCGGTGTCTCACCCGGCTCCGAGAACGCATCGACGTCGGGGCTGTGATACAGGGTGAGTCGTCGAGCGCGGTACAGGTGGTCGGCGAGGTCTCTGGCCGCGGCCTTCACTTCGCTTTCCTGGTTCATCGCTTGCGGGAGAAACGCGAAGCGTGCGTCGGAATGTCCGGGGCTGTCCTGCCATTCGCCGGGGGGCGAGCCCACGGCATCGGCCACGTCCCAACGAATCACCTCCTGCGCGTCGGGCCGCGCGAGCAGCGCGAATTCCTCCGTCGCCGCCGCCCGCGACTTCTTGTGCAGGAAATGCACGGAGCCGACACCGAGCACACCGGGATGATATACGACCTGGCTGCTCTCGATCGTGGTGCTCGCCCCGAGCCGGTTCTCGATCTCGAGAGCGGCGGCGGTGCGTCCGACACCGAGCGGCAGGTAGACCTGGCGCAACCCGGCGGCCAGGCCCGGTGGCGTCGAAGTCAGGTCCGCACCGCTGTCTCCAGCCTCGCTCGCCACCGCCGCGCGTCCCGCCGTGTCTTCCGTCGTGTCTTCCGTCGTGTCCGCAGGCATCGTCGCGGGCTCGCCGGCGCTCGGGGTGTCCTTGGGAGCAGCGACCGCGGCGGTCTCCGGCGCGTCGGGCTCGCGCCCCGACATCAGGCCCGCCACCTGCTCCCGGGTCAGCGGACCGCGCAGGTAGCTCATCGCCCACCGCGTCCTGAACGTGATCGGTGCATCCTCATGCACGTTGTGTAGCAGGAACACCCGCTTGTCGAGACTCGAGATCAGCTTGTCGAGCTCATCCCGTCCCAGCGCCTGACCGGATTCCGCCGCGGCCGTCTCGAGTCCTTCGAGCACTCGCATCTTGTCACGCTCGGTTTGCAGCCGGCCGATGAACCACGTGCCCGCGTTCGTGAGCGCCTTGTAGTCCAGATCGACCGGGTTCTGAGTCGTGAGGACCACGCCCAGGCCGTACGCGCGGGCCTGCTTGAATAGCGTGAGGAACGGTCGTTTGCTCGGCGGCTCCGCCACGGGCGGGAGGAAGCCGAAGATCTCATCCATGTACAGGAGCGCGCGCAAGCTCGTCGTTCCAGGCTGCGCCCGCATCCAGGTGATCACCTGATTGAGGAGCATCGTCACGAAGAACATCCGCTCCGCATCGGACAGGTGCGCGATATAGAAGATCGAGTGACGCGGGCGTCCTTCCGGCGTGCAAGCCCGGGGCCGCGATCAGGTTGTTGAGCTGCATGGCGAGCGCCATGCGCTCCTTCTGCGGGAAGAACGTGTCGACGTCGAACACGCCCAGCCGGCGTACGGGTGGATCCTGGATCGCGAGGATGAGCGTCGCGAGATCCAGATCCCGGCCTTTCTTCCAATGGTGCTCGAAGATGTTGGCCAGCAGGATGTGCTCGCGCGACCGGACCGGGTCGGCGTCGACCCCGATCAGGCCAAGGATACCGCTCACGGTGCCGCTCACCCGCTCCCGGAGGTACTCGGCGTCGTTCTCCCAATCGCCGTCGGGGGCCGCGAACGAGCTCATCACCGACACCGGGATGCCCGCGTCGCTCCCCGGGGTATAGATCGCGAAGTCCGTCGTTTCGCGTAGCGTGCGGATCCGTTCCCCGGATTGACCCCACTTGCCCAGCCCTTTCCGCCACAAGTCGGCTTGGGCCGCTGCGAATTCGTCGATCTCCATCCCCTTTCGACGCGCATCGTCGACGTTCACCCAGGGCTGGAAGTCCTCGGGTCGCAGGTCGGGGAAGGTCAGGAGGAGGTTGGTGATGTCCCCCTTGGGATCGATGATGATGGCGGGGACCCGGTCGAGGGCCGCTTCTTCCAGCAGATCGAGGCAAAGGCCCGTCTTCCCGCTTCCGGTCATCCCGATGCAGACGGCGTGCGTGGTGAGATCGCGCGCGTCGTAGAGGACGAGCTGATTCAGGTCCTCTCCCCCGGCGTGCTCCGCCCCGAGATAGAAGGCTCCCAGCTTCTCGAATTCCATGAAACGCTCCTGCCTTTTCCAGCTCCCGCTCGTGGCGATCAGCTCCGGCGCCACGCTATGGCGGCCGGACCGGCTACATGGCTAGGCTGTGTCCCCACGGTGCCTCACCACCGGTGCCACAGTCACTGCCAGTGCACATATAGGCTGCGGCCTTCGTGACCTGCAACACGGCATCCGATCGAGCAAGGATATGAGTGCGAAGAAGCTCTCCTCAAAGGCGTACGAGCTAAAGCCGGGCGAGACCTACGAGCCGTACACCGCCGGTCAGACGCTTTCCGAGTTTACCGTCAAGGCGGCGGTATCGGGGATCTTGTTGGGGATCATCTTCGGCGCCGCCAATACATACCTGGGCCTGAAGGCCGGATTGACGATCAGCACGTCGATCCCGGTGGCAGTGCTGACGGTGGTGGCGTTCCGGCTGTTGAGCGCGTTCGGGATGCAGCACAACATCCTCGAAGCCAACATGTCGCAGACCATCGGGTCCGCCAGCTCGTCGGTGGCGTCGGGCGTGCTGTTCACGATCCCGGCGCTGTTCATCTGGGGCATGTCACCGCCGCTGGGGCAGATCACCCTGCTCGCGATGGCCGGGGGTCTGATCGGGGTTCTCTCCATGATCCCCCTGCGTCGCTACCTCATCAAGCAGGAGCACGGGGTGCTGCCGTATCCGGAGGGGCTCGCCTGCGCCGAGGTGCTGGTGGCGGCCGAGGGCGGTGGCCGACAGGCGGCGCCGGTCTTCCTCGGTCTGGGCGTCGGGATGCTGTTCAAGCTCATCACCGACGGCTTCAAGTTCGTCCGTAACGAGTTCGAGCTGGCGCTGGGCTTCAAGGCCAACGCCTCGATCGCCGTGTCGCCGGCCCTGATCGGCGTCGGCTACATCCTCGGGATCCGAATCGCCACGGTGATGGTCGCCGGCGGCGCCCTGTCGGCCTTCATCATCATTCCGCTCATCAACTGGTGGGGCGCTGGACTGACCGAGCCCTTCTTCCCCGAGACGGAGATGCTGATCCGCGAGATGGAAGCGGGCGACATCTGGAACCGGTACGTGCGCTACATCGGGGCCGGTGCGGTGGCAGCCGGGGGCATCATTACGCTGGTGAAGTCGATCCCCACGATGGTGGAGTCGTTCAAGCTGGGGCTGGCGCAGATCAAGACGCGGATCCCGGGGCAAACGGCCGACCGCACCTCCCTCGACCTGTCCTTCGTTGCTGATCCTGGGCGCCATTCTGGTGGTGCTGACACTGGTCCCGGGCATACTCGGGTACCTCGACTCCGTGGCCGTGCGCGCGCTGGCGTCGATCCTGATCGCCATCTTCGCGTTCTTCTTCGTCACGGTCAGCTCGAGGATCGTCGGGCTGGTCGGTGTGACCTCGAACCCGACGTCCGGGATGACCATCGCGACGTTGTTGGGGACGAGCCTGATCTTCTACCTGATGGGTTGGACGGACATGCTGGGGAAGGCCACGGCTCTCATGGTCGGGACCGCCGTGTGCATCGCCGCGTCGATCGCGGGCGACACCTCGCAGGATCTCAAGACCGGCTACCTCCTGGGCGCCACACCGAAGCGGCAGCAGCTGGGCGAGCTGATCGGTGTGATCACTTCGGCCGGTTTCGTGTGTCTCGTCGTGATCATGCTCAACCAGAACGTGGAAGGCGGGCTCGGCGGTGCGGAGCTGCCCGCGCCGCAGGCAGTGCTGATGAAGCTGGTCATCGACGGGGTGTTGGATCAGAACCTGCCGTGGGCCCTGATCGGGATCGGGGTCGCGATCGCGTCCGTGGCGGCGATGTTCAAGATCCCGGTCCTCGCTTTCGCGGTCGGGGTGTATCTGCCCCTGTCCACCATGGGGGCCGTCTTCCTCGGCGGGCTCATGCGCCACCTGTTGACGCGTAAGGTCGATCCGGACGTATCCGAGCGGAGGCGTGAGCGAGGCGTCTTGTTCGGTTCCGGGCTCGTCGGCGGGGGAGGGCTCACCGGCGTGCTGCTGGCGGTCTGGGTGGGCGCCCGGGGCGGCCGGCGCATCGAGGGCTTCGCGCCCGGTTTTCCGGAGCCGGTCCTCGTGGGTCTGGCGCTCGTGACCATCTTCCTGATCCTGGGCTGCATGGCCTGGGTCGCGACCCGTGACTCCGGCACCGATTCCTAGGAGGCTTACGGCGGACATCAGACACGCGGGACATCCGACCCGCGGAACATCCCACCCGCGGAACATCCGACCCGCGGAACCGTAGCAGCGAACGGGAGTTGTTAGGTTGTGACGTCAGTGGCGTGGCGCACCGGAACGCGATGCGCCGCCGACCGGTTACACCGGCGAAGCACGCATCACACAGCGAGTGGAGTTGCGGTGCGACGAACAACGCGGATGACCCGGCGGGCGAGCCCCATCGCGATCCTCCTCCTCGGGGCCCCGACCGTCCTTCCGGCGCAGGAAGAGGCCGGCCCCGGGACCAGACAGGAGACGCGCGAGCTGGCCGTGCTGGTCGGACAAGTCGTAAGCGCCGCCACGGGCGCGCCCATCGACGGCGCGGTCGTTTCGTCGGTCGGTTCCGGGTTCGGGGCGATCACGGACAGCACGGGCAACTTCAATATCCCGCAAGCATACGCCGGCACCGATACGATCGAGGTCCGCTTCATCGGGTACGAGCCCAGCCGCACGGAGATCTCGCTCGAGGCCGGCGAGACCAGCCGGGTCACGTTGCTTCTCAGCCCCACGGTCCTCCGCGTGGCCGACCTGACGGTGGAGGTCCGGCGCGACCGGCGGAGCCGAAAGCTGGCGGGGTTCCTCGAACGGCGCGCGAAGGGCTTCGGCATGTTCTTCTCGCCGCGAGACATCCAAAACCGGTCCCCGCGATTGACGAGCGATCTGCTGCGTGGACTTCCCGGTGTTCGCGTTACAAGGATCGAGCACGGGAGAGCCCAAGTCTTCGTGGGACGCGGCGCCCGGGCCGACTGCCCGCCCGCCGTCTATCTCGATGGCGTCTACCAGTCGGGTCTACAGCCCGACGACATTCCGCGCGAGGACCTGGGCGCGATGGAGCTCTACAGGGGCGCCACGGACACGCCCGTGGAGTTCATGCACACGACCGGCCGTACGTGTGGCGCGGTGGTCATCTGGACGCCCGATGGACCGGACTTCTTCAGGAACTGGGATCCGGACGGACGCTGACCCGCCACTCCAACTCGATGTCGTCTTTCAGGGTGTGGTACACGCTGCAGTAGGTGTCGAACGACAGCTGGACCGCCCGCTCCGCCTTCTTCGGATCCACGTCACCCACGATCTCGAAGTCCAGCTCGAAGCGTGTATAACGTCTGGGCGGGTCGGGGCGGCGCTCTCCACGTGCGGTGACCCGCAGCTCGCGTAGATCCTGGCGTCCTTTCTGCAGGATGTCGACGACATCGGCGGATGTGCACGCC
Organism: Gemmatimonadota bacterium; assembly: GCA_039589195.1. Taxonomy (GTDB): domain Bacteria; phylum Gemmatimonadota; class Gemmatimonadetes; order Palauibacterales; family Palauibacteraceae; genus JBDHAC01. The sequence goes on from JBDHHV010000137.1 coordinate 13,857, forward strand.
GTCAGTGATTGGAGCACCATGCTGACGGGTGACACGCCGGCCTTTCCGTTCCCATCGATCGCGGTTCGAACTTCACCGCGCCGGCCCTCGAACTTCAAGCCGTCACCACACCATTCGACCTGTACCTGCTCCATGCGTGCCTATCCGTCCGTGGGTTGTGGCTTTGCGAGCGCCAGCTACAAACTGATCGGCCGTTGCGCTCCAGGCTACTCCCGACGAGGCTGGGTGAGATGAAGCACGAACCGGCGCTCGAGGGAAGCGGCGTACCGGCCCCGGTGTCGTCGCGCGCGGGCTGGGCCCGAACCGTGGACCGGGTGAAGTGGCTCGGCCCGGGATTCGTGCTCGCCGCCACGGCGATCGGCGCCAGTCATCTGGTTCTTGCCCCCACGGCGGGTGCGCTGTTCGGGTACGCCTTGTTATGGGTGGTGCCGTTCAGCCACCTGTTCAAGTACCCCGCGTTCGAGTTCGGCCCGCGCTTCGCGATCGCGACGGGGACGCCGCTCCTGGAGGGATATCGCCGCATTCCCGGTCCGCGTGGTTGGGCCCTGTGGGTGTTCCTGCTCGGAACCGTCGTGCAGGGAGTCACGGTTCTCGCCGGAGTTCTCGGCGTGGCCGCCGCCGTGGCCGCCATCGCGGTCCCGGCACCGGGCATCCCGGGGTGGAGCCTGATCCTCGGGCTCGCGATCGCGGGCCTGCTCGCGTCAGGGGGGTTCGACGGGCTGTCCGGGCTCAGCAAGTGGATGCTGCTGATACTGGCCGTGATGACCGGCTTCGCGTTCCTGGCGCGTCCGCCGGGGCCCGGCTTCCTTCCGGGTCTGGTGACACCCGCCATCCCTCCGACCTCGGTGGTGCTCCTGGCTGCCATCCTGGGTTGGATGCCGACGGGGATCGATGTCGCCGTGTGGCATTCGATGTGGGCCCTCGAGCGTCGAGACGAGTGGGCCGGGCGGGCGGCCGGGCGCTCCGCAGACGTCTCGCCCACGCTGGGCGCGTTCCGGGTGGGGAGGCTGGACCTTCAACTCGGGTACGGGCTGTCGCTGATCCTGGCGGTGATGTTCGTCGCCCTCGGGGCCGAGGTGTTGCGTCCCGCCGGGCTCGTACCGCAGGGCGCAGGGGTGGCGCTCGCGATCGGTCGGCTCTACACGGAGAGCCTGGGAGCGTGGATCCTACCGGTCTTCATGGTGGCAGCCTTCTTCGGGATGTTCTCGACCGCCTACGGGGTCCTGGACGGATTCCCCCGCGCGTTCACCGAGACCGTGACACGTCTGTTGCCACGATCGCGGAGCCGAGCCGGACACCTCTTCTGGGGGTTTCTGTTCACGAGCCTGGCGCTCGCGTTCTTCGAGACGCTCGTAGTCAAAGACCCGGTCTTGCTCGTGTCGATCGCTGCGGTCGTGAGCTTCCTGGTGGCACCGGTCCTGTACGGGCTGAATCACTTCTGTGTCACGAGACTCATCGACGATCCCGAGCTGCGGCCCGGCCGCGGGATGCGCGCCTGGTCATGGACGGGGATCGTGTGCGTCGCCGCGGCCTCGATCTTCTTCTTGTACGTGCAGTTCCTCCGGGGCGCGTAGCGGAAGCCTCACACGTCCCGTTCGCTGCGCGTGGCGGAGTCGAAGCCATCTCCTCCGGCAGCCTGCCAGGCGCGTCAGGAACCCAGCTCGAGGCGCAGCACCCTCTCCTCCCGCACGAGCACCGCCCCGCGAGCCGTCACATCGACCCCCTCCGCGGTGATCGTCAGCATGTCCTCGCCCTCCGCCACGGTCGGCTCGGACCGGAGACCAGTTACGGTGAGTCGTCGTACGCCGTTGAACAGGGGGTGCGGCCCCACACCGGTCGTGAGCGATGGGCGATCGAGGACTTCGATCGTCACGGAGTCGTTGGAGAGCTGGAGCCACCGGCCATGCAGCACATGGGTGCCATCGAGCGTTCGCACGTTCAGGGGGTCGAACCCGCCGGGAAACAGGGGACTGGCCGCGGCAGCTTCGACCACGATGCGCCAACCGGCGGCCTCTTCGAACCGGGTGCGCGCCGTCTCGTTGCGCCGGGCCAGATCGGCGGCGTCGGACCGGGCGACCGCACGCGCTCGCCGCACCTCGTCGGGAGACGGACCGCAGCGCCGCACATCGAGGGCCGCGGTCGCGGCACGAATCGCCCCGTCGAGCGACTCGATCTCACCCTGCGCGAGTCCCTGCTTCCAATCGCGGTCCAGCACATCCAGAAGCCTGCCGAGCGCGTGGCCCGTGGCATACGAGCGTTGGCGAACGTCCTCGGGCGCGAACCCATCCGACGGGAGATTCGGCAGAGGCTCGCCAGCCGCCGTGGACTCCACGTACCGCGCCAGGCCCTCGCGCAGCTCCGTACCGCGCTCGTACGCGACGGCCTCGGGGGGGAGGCGTCCGAAGCGATCGTCGCGAATCCGCAGAAAGGCCTTCGACCAGCAGACGGTGCGCACCGAGTCCGGCGCGGTGAGCGCCCGGCGGAGGGCTCCGGTTTCGAGCCGCCGCTGCTGTAGCAGTGAGACTCGCTGGACGGGGTACACGAACAGATCCACCTCGTTCGCCGTCCACTCCGGGTGCCGCTCGGTCTGGAAGACGTGGAACGCCTCGTGGACTGCCAGCCTCGCGAGTCGGTCGGGCGTCTCCGTCAGCTCGGGCGTGATGTGGACGGTCGCGGTGAGCGCACCCGCGAACTCGACGGATGT
>JBDHHV010000138.1:0-16608 GCA_039589195.1 Gemmatimonadota bacterium
GCTTCGACAACACCTCCGTGATCGCCGCCGTCAGCGTCGTCTTCCCGTGGTCCACATGCCCAATCGTTCCCACGTTTACGTGCGGCTTCGTCCGCTCAAACTTCTGCTTCGCCATCTCCCGTTCGTCTCCTGGAGTCGCTCTCGTCTGGGATCTCGGTATCGGCCGTCGTCAGCCGCCGTTGGCCGAGATGATCTCGTCCGCCTTCGACTGTGGCACTTCGTCATAGTGTGAGAACTGCATCGTGTACACGGCGCGTCCCTGGCTGAGCGAGCGCAGCGTGGTCGCGTAGCCGAACATCTCCGCCAGCGGGACCGACGCTCCGATCACCTGCGCGGCGGACCTCTGGACCATCCCGCCGATCTTGCCGCGGCGGCTCGAGAGGTCTCCCATTACGTCCCCGAGATAGTCCTCCGGAGTGACCACCTCGACGTTCATGATCGGCTCGAGCAGAACCGGACCGGCCCTGCGGGCTCCCTCTTTCAGCGCTATCGAGCCTGCCACCTTGAACGCCATCTCGCTCGAGTCGACGTCGTGGTAGGAGCCATCCACGAGGGTGGCCTTCAGGTCGATGATCGGGTAACCCGCGAGCACGCCGGATTCGAGCGCTTCCTTGACGCCCTGTTCGACGGCCGGGATGTACTCCCTCGGAATCGAACCTCCGTAGATCTCGGACTCGAAGATGAACCCGGACCCCGGTTCCGTCGGCTCGAGCCTGAGGACCACGTGGCCGTATTGCCCGCGCCCTCCCGACTGCCGAACGAACTTCCCCTCGACCTTGTCGATGGGGTTTCGAATCGTCTCTCGATACGCGACCTGCGGACGACCGACGTTCGCGTTCACCTTGAACTCGCGCTGCAGCCGGTCGACGATGATCTCGAGGTGGAGCTCGCCCATCCCGCTGATGATCGTCTGTCCGGTCTCCTCGTCGGTGTACACGCGAAAAGTGGGATCTTCTTCCGCGAGCTTGGCCAGGGCCTCGGAGAGCTTGTCCTGGTCGGCCTTGGTCTTCGGCTCGATCGCCACCCGAATGACGGGCTCCGGGAAGCTCATGGACTCGAGGATGATCGCATCGTCCTCGGAGCTGAGTGTGTCCCCGGTCTTCGTGAACTTCAGCCCGATGGCGGCCGCGATGTCACCCGAGAACACTTCCTCGCGCTCCTCGCGCTTGTTGGCGTGCATCTGTAGCACACGCCCGATGCGCTCCTTCTTGTCTTTCGTGGAGTTGAGGACGTGCGAGCCCGCCTTGAGCGTACCGGAGTAGACCCGGAAGTAGGTGAGCCGCCCCACGAACGGGTCGGTGGCGATCTTGAAAGCCAGAGCCGAGAACGGCGCGTCGTCGTCGGGTTCCCGCGTCACGAGGTGCTCATCGTGGTGGGGCAGGTGTCCCGTGACCGGGGGCACGTCCATCGGTGAGGGCAGGAAGTCCGCCACGGCGTCGAGGAGCTGCTGCACGCCCTTGTTCTTGAACGCCGAGCCGCACAGTACGGGGGTGACTTTTCCGCTGAGCGTGGCTTTGCGCACGGCGCGTCGGACTTCGTCCTCGCTCAGCTCCGAACCCTCCAGGTACTTCTCGAGCAACTCTTCATCGTGCTCGACCACCGCCTCCAGGAGGTCGTGCCGGAGTTCCTCGACCTGTTCCTTCAAGGCCTCGGGGATCTCCGCCTCGGTCCACTCGCTCCCCAGCGAGTCCTCGTCGAAGACGAGCTCGACCTGGCGAATCAGGTCCACGAGGCCGGTGAACAGCTCGCCCTCGCCCAAGGGGATTTGCAGCGGGTGAGCGTTGGCTCCGAGTCGGTCGCGCATCATCCGCACGACGTTCATGAAGTCGGCGCCTACGCGATCCATCTTGTTGACGAAGGCGATGCGGGGGACACCGTACTTGTCCGCCTGCCGCCAGACGGTCTCGGATTGCGGCTCGACGCCTCCCACCGCGCAGAACAACGCGACGGCACCGTCCAGCACTCGAAGGCTGCGCTCCACTTCCACCGTGAAGTCGACGTGCCCCGGTGTGTCGATGATGTTGATTCGGTACGGATCCCCGTTTCGCGTCCAGGCGCAAGTAGTGGCGGCCGACGTGATCGTGATCCCGCGCTCCTGCTCCTGCTCCATCCAGTCCATCGTGGCGTCGCCGTGATGGACCTCACCCATGCGGTGCAGGCGGCCCGTGTAATACAGGACGCGCTCCGTCGTCGTCGTCTTGCCGGCATCGATGTGCGCCATGATGCCGATATTCCGCAGCCGCTCCAGCGGCGTCCTTCTCTCCATCGTGATCTATCTAATCGTCTTCTCTATGACCCGATCCATGAGGTTCGACTTCGACCCTCCCCATCTCCCCCCGAGGCAAGCACGGCCTTCGTGCAATCGCTGTCGACGGTCATCAGGTGGTCCGGCGGCCGCGCGCGTGTACCCTCGACGAGTGAACGTTGATCGCAACAGCGATCTCCCGTGTCACGAGCGAGGGTGCGCGTGTGCGGCCGTCCCCTCGCCCACCGCTACCACCGATAGTGCGCGAACGCCTTGTTTGCCTCGGCCATCCGGTGCACCTCTTCCTTCCTGCGCACCGCTCCTCCGTCTCCTCGTGATGCATCCAGGAGCTCGCCGGCGAGACGGTCGGCCATCGTCTTGCCCGACCGGCTGCGGGCGTGACCCACGAGCCAGCGCCGCGCGAGAGAGTCCCGCCGTCGATACGGCACCTCCATCGGCACCTGGTACGTGGCGCCGCCGACGCGGCGGCTACGCACCTCCAGCAGCGGCTTCGCGTTCTGCAGCGCTTGCCGGAAGACGTTCATGGCCGGCTGGCCGGTCTTTTCCTCGATCCGTCTCATGGCCTCGTAGAAGATCTGCTCGGCCACGGATTTCTTACCGCCCAGCATCAGGACATTGATGAATTTCGTGACCTCCGGGCTCCCGTATTGGGGATCCGCGAGCACTTCTCGCCTGTCCGGTCGCTGTCTGCGTGGCATGTCGCTCCGTTCGTCCTCTTTCCGGGTGTGCCCCCGGGCATCCTACACATAGAGCCCGGCCGCGCATTCCGAGGCCGGGCTCCCACCTGCGCCCGCCGCGCTGCACACCGCGGGAGGCTCATGCCCCCCGCCGCCCGTTCACGGCCTGGAACCGTCTACTTCTTCGAACCGTATTTGGATCGCCCTTGCTGGCGATCGTCCACCCCGGACGCGTCGAGCGTCCCCCGAATGATGTGGTAGCGGACGCCCGGGAGATCCTTCACCCGGCCGCCGCGGATCAGCACGATGCTGTGCTCCTGAAGGTTGTGACCCTCGCCCGGGATGTACGCCGTAACCTCATATCCGTTGGTCAGACGCACACGGGCCACCTTTCGGAGCGCCGAGTTCGGTTTTTTCGGCGTGGTCGTGTACACGCGCGTGCAAACACCGCGCTTTTGAGGATTCCCCTCCAGCGCCGGTGCCTTGCTCTTTCTCTCCGCCTTCCGGCGGCCCTTCCGGACCAGCTGATTGATCGTCGGCATCCGCTCTCCGCGATCCCACTCACTCCCAAAACCCGCACCGGTACCTGCGAACCGACATTCGGCGGCTCGGTTCCGGCCGGTCTTGGGTGAAAAAATACGGGGACGATGATCACCCCCGAGGCGACTGCCAACCGATTGGTCGGCAGAACACGAAGGCTATCACGATCGTGGCGGCCTGTCAAGAAAAATCGGTAGGGGGCGCGGCGGTCGCGCCCCCTTGGTCAGGTGGTCACTTTCTCCACGTTCTCGACCCCCTCGGCGGCGAGCGCGGTGGGCACCGCATCCGCCGCTGCCTGCTCGCGCAAATCCGCGAACAGACTCCGCGCAGGCTCCTCGACCGGTGTCGTGCGACGCATGGAATCGATCTCGCGCTGCAGCGACTCCCCGACCAGGAACTCGACCTCCTGATACCGGTGGATTCCGGTGCCCGCCGGGACGAGGTGTCCGATGATGATGTTCTCCTTCAACCCGCGCAGCTGGTCTCGGGCACCGCGAACGGCAGCATCCGTCAGTACGCGGGTCGTCTCCTGGAAGGACGCGGCGCTGATGAAGGACTCGGTCGTCAGGCTCGACTTCGTGATCCCGAGAAGAATCGGCTCCGATCGAGGTGGCTTCCCCTTCTCCGTCAGGACCTCCCGGGTGCGCTCCCGGAACTCCATGCGGTCCACATGCTCGCCCTCAAGGTATTCCGTGTCACCCGGGTCCGTGATTCGGACCTTCTGAAGCATCTGCCGCACGATGACACCGATGTGCTTGTCGTTGATTCGGACGCCCTGGAGTCGGTACACTTCTTGGATCTCGTTGAGCAGGTACTCCTGCACGGCCCGCGGACCCTTCACCCGCAAGATGTCGTGTGGATTCACGGGGCCCTCGGAAAGGCGATCGCCAGCCCGCACCAGGTCGCCCTCGTGTACCCGAAGGTGCTTACCCACGGCGACCTGATACACCATCTCCTCGCCGTCATCCATCGTCACGATGATCTCGCGCTTCCCACGCTTGATCCCGCCGAACGACACCCTACCGTCCACCTCCGTGATCGTGGCCGGATCCTTGGGACGGCGTGCCTCGAAGAGCTCTGCAACCCGAGGCAGCCCGCCCGTGATGTCACGCGTCTTGTACGCCTCACGGCTGATCTTCGCGAGCGTGTCTCCCGCGCTGACCGCCTCGGCATCGCGCACCAGAAGCTGCGCACCGACGGGGACGATGAACTCCCTCAGCTTCTTCCCCTTCGCGCCCACGATGTCGATTCGTGGGTGCAGCTTCTTCTCGCGATCGTCGATGATCACCTGCTGACGTCGACCCGTCGCTTCATCCAGCTCCTCTCGAACCGTCTCTTCGGGCACGATGTCCGTGAATCGGATCTTCCCGGTCTGGTCGGCCACGATCGGCTCGGAGTACGGGTCCCAGCTGAACAGCAGATCGCCGGGCTTGACCTCCTCACCATCCACCACGTGCAGCGTGGCCCCGTAGGGGACCGCGAGACGCGATCGGATCCGATCTTCACCCGTACGCATGAGGATCTGTCCTTCGCGGCTCGTGACGACCGTGCCCCCGTCTTTGCTCACGACGGTGGTCACACGATCGAAGCCGATCGTACCGGCCAGTTTCGAGCGGCGCTGCGTCTGGGCTGCGATCCGCGCGGCCGTTCCGCCGATATGGAAGGTCCGCAGCGTGAGTTGCGTTCCGGGCTCACCGATCGATTGCGCAGCCAGGATCCCGACCGCCTCGCCAAGATCGACGAGCCCCATCGTTGCCAGGTTGCGGCCATAGCAACGCTTGCAGATCCCGCGGCGCGACTCGCACGTCAGGACCGAGCGGATGCGCACCGCTTGTACGCCGGATTCGTCGATCGCCCGCGAGATCGCTTCGTCGATCATCTCACCAGCTTTGACGATCACCTCGTCATCGATGGGGTCCACGACGTCCTCCGCCGCGTAATTCCCGACGACACGATCCTTGAGGGGCTCGATGATGTCCTCTCCCTCCTTGAGGGCGGTGACTTCCAGCCCGAGGACCGTTCCGCAGTCATCCTCGATGATCGTGACATCCTGCGCGACGTCCACCAACCGACGTGTCAGGTACCCGGCATCGGCCGTCTTCAGGGCGGTATCCGCGAGACCCTTGCGCGCACCGTGCGTGGAGATGAAATACTCGAGCACGGAAAGACCCTCTCGGAAGTTGGAGCGGATCGGACTCTCGATGATCTCTCCGATCCCACCCGTCAGCTTCTTCTGCGGCTTGGCCATCAGCCCGCGCATCCCCGCCAGCTGCCGGATCTGATCGCGGGAGCCACGCGCGCCGGAATCGAACATCATGTAGATGGGATTGAAGCCCTCTCGGGTCGTCGCGAGGCTGCCCACCATGGCGTCGGCGACGTCGTTGTTCGCGTGGGTCCAGGCGTCGATCACCTTGTTGTACCGCTCACCGAACGAGATGACGCCGCGGTGGTAGGCCTTCGTGAACCGGTCCACGTCCGCCTGCGCCTCGGCAAGGATCTCCTGCTTCTCGATCGGGATGTACATGTCGTCCAGGCCGATCGAGATGCCCGCCTGAGTGGCGTGGCGGAACCCGAATTCCTTCAACCGATCCAGGAACTCGGTCGTACTCTTCAAGCCCGCCAGACGGAATGAGGAGAAGACCAGGTCGCCCAACGACCCCTTGTTCATGGTCTCGTTGACGAAGGGCACCTCCTCGGGGAGGATCGCATTGAACAGCGCGCGCCCAACGGTCGTCACGACCCACTCCTCGCCGTTCCAGACTCGGATCGCCCGCTGGTAGTCCGGCGTCTTTCGCTCTGTGAGCAGATAGCCGGCCCCGATCGCCACCTCCACCTCGGTCGCGTCCCCGAAACGAGGCAGATCCCCGCTCTCGGCCAACTCCTCGAAATCGGGTCGCGTCTTGGTCATGTAGTAGCAGCCGAGCACCATGTCCTGTGAAGGCGACGCGATCGGGCGACCGTTCGCCGGTTTCAGGATGTTGTTGCTCGACAGCATGAGGACCCTCGCCTCCAGCTGCGCCTCGAAGCTGAGGGGCACGTGCACAGCCATCTGGTCGCCGTCGAAGTCGGCGTTGAACGCGGCGCACACGAGTGGGTGGATGCGGATCGCCTTCCCCTCGACGAGCACGGGCTCGAACGCCTGGATCCCGAGCCGGTGTAGCGTCGGAGCCCGATTCAGCAGAACCGGGTGGTCCTTGATGATGTCCTCGAGGACTTCGTAAACCGTCGAATCATCGCTCTCGACCAGCTTCTTAGCGCGCTTGACCGTCTCGGCGTGCTCGCGGCGCTCGAGCTCGTGGATGATGAAAGGCTTGAAGAGCTCGACGGCCATCTTCTTCGGGAGGCCGCACTGATGAAGCTCCAGTTCCGGTCCGACCACGATCACCGATCGACCCGAGTAATCCACCCTCTTTCCGAGCAGGTTCTGGCGGAAGCGGCCCTGCTTCCCCTTGAGCATGTCGGAGAGTGACTTCAACGGTCTCTTCCCGCGTCCGCGGATCGCCTTGCCGCGGCGCCCGTTGTCGAACAGGGCGTCGACCGCCTCCTGCAGCATCCTCTTCTCGTTGCGGAGAATCACCTCCGGAGCCCGCATCTCCAGCAGCTTCTTGAGCCGGTTGTTGCGGTTGATGACCCGTCGGTACAGGTCATTCAGGTCGGACGTCGCGAACCGGCCCCCGTCCAGCGGCACGAGCGGACGCAGATCCGGCGGGATCACCGGGATCACGTCCATGATCATGTGCTCGGGGTTGTTCCGCTTCGCGACCTCTTCGTCGCTGTTCCGGATGGCATCGATAACCTTGAGCCGCTTCAGCTTCTTCTTCTTCCGGTGCTTCGAGGTCTCGTGCACCACTTCGAAGCGCAGCTGCTCGGCCAGCTCGTCCACATCCAGCTGGCTCAGGAGCGTGCGGATCCCCTCGGCTCCGATCTCCGCCCGGAAGGAGTTGTCTCCGTCTTCCTTGGCCTTGTCGGTGAGCTCCCAGTACTCATCCTCCTCGAGGACCTGCTTGTACTCGACCTCCTGCTTTCCGGGATCCGTGACCACGTAGGCCGCGTAGTAGATGACCCGCTCGAGGTCCCGGAGCTTCACCCCGAGCAAGTAACCCATCTGGGACGGAAGCGTCTTGAAGAACCAGATGTGCGCCACCGGCACCGCGAGCTCGATGTGTCCCATGCGCTCGCGGCGCACCTTCGAGAGCGTGACCTCCACACCGCACTTGTCGCACACGTGACCGCGGTAGCGAATCCGCTTGAACTTCCCGCAGTGGCATTCCCAGTCCTTCACCGGGCCGAAGATGCGCTCGCAGAACAGCCCATCCCGCTCCGGCTTGAAGGAGCGGTAGTTGATGGTCTCGGGCTTGGTGACTTCGCCGTGGCTCCAGGAACGGATCTCCTCCGGCGAGGCGAGCTTCATCTGGATCCAGTCGAACTCCGACGGACCCCCACCACGGTGTCGTGGAAAATCGATCATGTCGCGTCCTCCGCAGTCGTCTGAGACCGACTGCTGGCGTTCACACCCGCATGCGCGACGGGCCCCAATGACCCGGCCGCGCGGCTACCTATTCCTGGCGAGCCGGTCCCCGGACTCGGCCTCGCGTATATCGGCATCAAAACAGCGTCTCTTCCTCTTCTCCCCCGAGCGTGACGCTCAGCCCGAGCGCCTGGAGCTCCTTCACGAGCACGTTGAAGCTCTCCGGAACACCCGGCTTGGGGAGGTTGTCGCCCTTGACGATGGCCTCGTAGACGCGGCTTCGCCCCGACACATCGTCCGACTTTACGGTCAGCATCTCTTGGAGCGTGTGAGCCGCCCCGTACGCCTCGAGGGCCCAGACTTCCATCTCTCCGAAGCGCTGCCCCCCGAACTGAGCCTTGCCGGCGAGGGGCTGCTGTGTGACGAGGCTGTATGGCCCGATCGAGCGAGCGTGGATCTTGTCGTCGACCAGGTGCGAGAGCTTCATCATGTAGATCTCGCCCACGCTCACATCCGCATCGAACTCCTCGCCGGTTCGGCCGTCGCGCAAGCGCACCTTCCCGTTCGGCTTGAGCCCGGCCATGCCCATCAGCTCCACGACCGCTTCGTCGAGCCCCTTCGTGACCTTGCGCTGTCCCGAGAGTCTCGCGGCCGCGGTCCAACCTTCCTCCTTGAGCTTGGCCGCCGTGGTCGCATGCCCCAGCGACCGGGCGCAATCCAGCACGAAGCGAGCGAGGTCGCGCAGAAACACTCCCAGCTCCTTGTCGCCCTTCGGGCCCAGGTACGCATCCAGGCTCCGCCCCAACCCCGGCGGCCCGCCGTTCTTGGAGGCGGACACATCCCGACCCTCGTATGCATGGATTCCAGCGACCAGGCGCTGTACGCGCTCAGGTGAGATCTCGGGCGGCTCGCCCTCCGCGCCCAGGCAGCGTGCGGCCCAGTACGCCCCCGCGATCTTCAGGAGGGCGCCGATCTCGTCCTCGGTCGCTCCCTGGAAAACCGGAGTATCCGCCTCGAACCCGAGGATCTGCGCCGCCCAACCCAGGTGGGTTTCCAGGATCTGGCCGACGTTCATTCGACTCGGAACACCGAGCGGGTTCAGCACGATCTCGACCGGCGTCCCATCCGGCAGGATCGGCATGTCCTCCTCCGGCACGAGCCGCGCGATGATCCCCTTGTTCCCGTGGCGACCGGCCATCTTGTCTCCCACCGAGATCTTTCGCTTCTCGGCCAGGTAGACCTTCACGAGCTGGACCACGCCGGGTGACAGCTCATCGGGTTGGAAGACCTTGTCGATTCCCTCTTCGGTCCGCTCACGGATCCGCTCGACTCGGGCCTTGGCCTCTTCGACGACCCGCTTGATCAAGGCGTTGGACTTCTCGTTCTTCACCTTGAGGGTCGTGAGATCGACCTCACCGAAATCGACCTCATCCAGCGTCTTCTGGGTGAGCTTCTTGCCCTCCTGGAAGTACGGCTCGATCGTTCCGCGCTTGAGGAACAGCGCCGCCGTCTGCCCCTGCAGCAACTCGTGCAACTCTTCGTCTCGCGCCTCCACGACACGCGAGATCTCTTCGCGCTCCCCGTCTCGCAGTTCCGCGATCCGCTCCCCGTGTTCCCGCTCGAGAAGAGGGTCGTCGATCCGGCGCGAGAAGATCTTGACGTCGATCACCGTTCCCTCGACGCCCGGCGGGACGCGCAGGGAGCTGTCCTTAGCTTCTCCTCCGGAGAGAGCTCGGTCTCGCCCTTCGGCGTGATCTTCCCCACCAGGATATCGCCGGATTTGACCGGCGCGCCGACGCGGATGATCCCACGATCGTCGAGATCGACAAGGGCTTCCTCGGCGACATTCGGGATCTCTCGCGTGATCTCCTCCATCCCGCGCTTGGTGTCCCGTACGTGGAGCTCGAGCTCCTGGATGTGGACGGAGGTGTAGGTGTCGTTCTTGACGAGCCCCTCGCTGATCACGATCGCGTCTTCGAAGTTGTGCCCGTACCAGGGCATGAAAGCCACGAGCGCGTTGCGCCCCAGCGCCAACGAGCCACGATCCGTCCCGGCTCCGTCCGCGATCACCGCACCAGCGGCGACCCGCTGGCCAGCCTGCACGATGGGTCGCTGATTGATCGCGGTATCCTGGTTCGTGCGCCAGAATTTTCTCAGCCTGTAGCGGTCGTACTGGGTCAGCCGGGCCAGCGGCTGCTTGCCCGCGGTCTTCCGCGTCTTCCCGGTATCGATCACGATCTCGTCCGCCGTCACTCGCATGATCGTGCCGGCGCGGCGGGCGAGCACGACCGCTCCCGAATCCTCGGCGACCTTGCCTTCCAGACCCGTCCCCACGAACGGACGCTGCGGAAACAGCAGGGGAACGGCCTGACGCTGCATGTTCGAGCCCATGAGCGCCCGGTTCGCGTCATCGTGCTCGAGGAACGGGATCAGCGCCGGAGAGACAGCCACGAGCTGGTCCGGCGCGACATCCATGAAATCGATCTCGTCCGGTGGGAGCAGCGGATAATCGTCTCGGCGCCGGCACAGGACGAGCTCCTTCACGAACGTACCGTCCGGACTGAGCTCGGCGTTGGCCTGCGCGACCGAGTACTCCTCCTCCTCGCTCGCCGACAGCCACTCGATCTCGTCAGTGACCTTGCCGTCGATGACGCGTCGATACGGTGTCTCCAGGAAGCCGAGCTCGTTCAGGCGCGCGTACGTCGTCATCGACGTGATGAGCCCGATGTTCGGTCCTTCCGGCGTTTCGATCGGGCACATGCGGCCATAGTGCGAATAGTGGACGTCCCGCACCTCGAAGCCGGCCCGCTCGCGGGTCAGACCCCCGGGCCCGAGAGCGCTCAGGCGCCGCTTGTGGGTCAGCTCTGCCAGCGGATTGGTCTGGTCCATGAACTGACTCAGCTGGGAGCTGCCGAAGAACGCCTGTATCACCGCGCTGACCGTCCGCGCGTTGACCAGGTCATCGATCGACATGCGCTCCGGGTCGCTATTGATCGACATGCGCTCGCGCACCAGTCGCGCCATTCGCGAAAGCCCGACCGAGAACTGGTTCGCGATGAGCTCCCCGATCGAGCGCACCCTCCGGTTCCCCAGATGGTCGATGTCATCCGTGTACCCGCGTCCCTCGTGGAGTTCGATCAGGTACCGGAGGATCCCGACGAAGTCGGACGGCGCTAGAACCGTCATGCCCTCATCGGGCAGCTCGAAATCGAGCAGCCTGTATACGTCCTTGAGGCGCTGATTCACCTTGTGCCGCCCCACGCGCCCGAGATCGTAGCGCTTCGGGTTGAAGAAGAGCCGATCGAGGGCCGCGCGTGCGGTCTCGAGGTTCGGTGCCTCACCGGGGCGAACGAGGGAGTAGATGGACCTGAGCGCCGCCGCCTCGCTCCCTGTAGGATCCTTGCTCAGCGTGTTCCGGATGAGCGGCGACTCGCCACGCGGCCCGCCCGTGAACACCAGCGCCTCCCGGACCTTCTTTTCCTTCAACCCGTTGAACATGTCGGCGTCAAACGAAGCGCCCTTCTCGGCCAGCACCTCACCCGTCTTTGGATCGACAACGTCCGCGGCAAGTTGGGGACTGCTGCTCCAGTCGCGCCGCATGGCCAGATCCTCGTAGGATCCGCGCAACGTGATGAACGTCGCGCTGGAGTACACCTCCACCTCTTCGATCTCTGCCCGCCGGAGGCGGTCGAGCACGTCATCCGTGAGCTCGAAGCCGCGCAGGGCGAGGAACGCATCCTCGCTCTGGTGCACGTCCACCGTCTCGAGCTGGAGGCCCACGCACAGCTCCACGAGGGCGGCGTTCACCGGGTCGCCCGGATCGGCCAGCACGTCGCCCGACTCGGGATCCTCGATGGTCGTCGCCAACCAGCTCGGTGGCGTCTCCGCGTCGAAGCCCGCGATCTCGAGCGCGACAGGATCGTCCTCGTACTCTTCGTTCGGTACCGAGCGGGCCAGGAGCGTGCCCGTCACCTCCCGCTTCGCGGCACGGTCGTCCTCCTCGTCGTCGAGGCGAACCGATCGCGTCTCGTAGAACAGGCGCAGGATATCGGTGTTCCGGCCGTATCCGAAGGCGCGAAGCAGCGCCGTCGCCGGGAACTTCTTCTTCTTGTCGATGTGGACGTGGATGACGTCGTGAATATCGAGCGTGAACTCGACCCATGAGCCCCTGAATGGGATGATGCGAGATGAGAACAACCGCGTTCCGTTCGGGTGAATGCTCTCCTCGAAGACCACCCCCGGGGACCTGTGCAGCTGGCTCACGATGACCCGCTCGGCGCCGTTCACCACGAAGGTGCCCTGCTCCGTCAGGAGCGGAAGGTCACCCAGATATACTTCCTTCTCGAGGATGTCTCCGGGGCGCTTCTCGCCGCCATCCAGCGTCTCGAAAACGACCAATCGCAGCCGCGCCTTGAGCGGGGCCGCATAGGTCATGTCACGCTCGATGCATTCTTCGACGGTGTACTTGGGCTCGCCAAGCGCATAGCTGACGAACTCGAGCGCGAAGTTCTCGTTCACATCCGTGATCGGGAAGATCTCGTTGAAGACGCGCTCCAGCCCGAGATCCTTGCGGTCCTCCTCGCTCTCTTCCATCTGGAGAAGTCGCTCGAACGCCTGCCGCTGTACATCGAGGAAGTGCGGCATGGTCTTCGACCTGTCCAGCTTCGCGAACGAGACGACCGATCTGCTGTCTGTGGCCAACTTGTCCCTCTCTTGCCTATTCGCTCTCCGGGCCGAGACCGAGCCTCGACCGGATTGGATTCATGGCGCGGCCGCTGTGCACGGGCCTCGACGTTGCTTGTTCCGACGCGGAATGCGCCGTACGCGCGGGCTCCCACCGCGAGCCCATCAGGGAGAATGATGCACGAGGACCGGCATCCGCCTCGCGAATGTTCCGGTCCGATTCGTTTGCGGTGGACCCGGGACGCCCCGCCGCCGGCCCGGCGGGTCGTCTCAAGGGTGCCGCTCGCCGAGGTTGAGCACGCTCGCCCAGCGGCTTACTTCAACTCTACCGTGGCGCCCTGCTCCTCGAGCTTCGCCTGAACCGCCTCAGCCTCTTCCTTCGACAAGCCCTCTCTTACGGTACCAGGAGCGTTGTCCACCAGCTCCTTGGCTTCCTTCAAACCGAGGCTCGTGACCTCACGGACGACCTTGATCACCTGGATCTTCTTGTCGCCGATCGCCGCAAGGACGACGTCGAACTCGGTTTTCTCTTCCTCGGCTCCGGCCCCGGCGGCCGGCCCGACGCCCGCTGCCACCGCGACCGGGGCCGCGGCCGTGACCCCGAAGGTCTCTTCCATCTTGTCCTTCAGCTCTGCCGCCTCGAGTACGGTCAGCGAGCCGATCTGCTCCAAGAGATCATCGACTTTGGACATGGTCTCTTTCCGTCTCCCCTGTGTCTCTGAACCCGACTACCACTCGGCCGGCTCGCGCGCCCCGGCCGCCCAGCGCACCGACCGTCAGGCCTCTTCGTTCTTCTTCGCGACCTGCTCGATCATGTATGTGATGTCCCTCAATAAGGCTGCCAGCGATCCGGCGATGCCCGCCACCGACGCCGTGAGGCCGCCGGCGATCGAGCCGAGGAGCTGCTCCCGCGGGGGAAGGTCCGCCATTCGACCGATGGCTTCACGCTCAACGGCCTGCCGATCCACGATGCCGACCTTGACGACGGGTCGGTCATCGTGTTCCTTCGCGAACTCTTTGACGACTCTCGCTGGCGCCACCGGATCATCGTCACCCATGATCAGTCCGGTCGGACCCTCCAGGTGTTCCGACAGATCCGGAAAATCGAGTCCCTCCAGCGCCCGCTCCATCAGCGTGTTCTTGACCACGCGATAGCGGAGCCCTTCCTGGCGAAGGCGCGACCGAAACTCGGTCATGTCCTTTACGCCAAGCCCGGTGAAGTCGGTCAGATAGATGGTTCCGGCCGACTGCAGCTGCTCGACGAGCTCCCCGGTAACCTGCTTCTTCTCTTCGAGTCTCATCTTGATCAGCGATACAAGTTGTCGTCTATCGACACACCAGGACCCATCGTGCTGCTTACGGTGACGCTGCGGACGTAACGCCCCTTGGCCGCCGCAGGTTTTAGCCGCACGATCTCGTGCATCAACGCATCGAGGTTCTCGCTCAGCGAGTCGATCTCGAAGCTCGTCTTACCGATCGGAGCGTGGACATTGCCGGTTCGATCCACCCGGAACTCGATCTTCCCGGCCTTCGCGTCCCGGACCGCGCGTCCGACGTCCATGGTGACGGTGCCGGCCTTGGGCGTAGGCATCAGACCTCTCGGTCCGAGGATCCGCCCCAGCTTCCCGACATCTTTCATCAGATCGGGGGTCGCGATGGCGACATCGAACTCCAGCCAGCCTCCCTCGATCTTCTCCACATACTCGGTTCCGACATAGTCGGCGCCGGCCGCCTCGGCTTCCGTGGCTTTTTCGCCCTGGACCAGGGCCAGCACGCGTACTTGCCGTCCGGTACCGGCGGGGAGCACGACGGTTCCACGCACGACCTGGTCAGCGCGGCGCGGGTCGACCCCCAGACGGACCGCCAGATCGACCGTTTCGTCGAACTTGGCGAACGCCAGCTCTTTCACTCGCTCGAGCGCGGTGCGCGGCGCGAGTGAGTCGTCCTCGAGTGTCGCGGTTGCGGCTCGGTGTTTCTTGCCGTGCTTCGGCATTCCTTGACTCCGGATTCAGTCCGCCAGCTCGATGCCCATGGAACGGGCAGTGCCGGCGATCATGCGCATCGCCGCCTCTTCGTCGGCGGCGTTCAGGTCTTTCATCTTGATCTGCGCGATCTTCCTGAGCTGATCGCGCGTTACGGCGCCGACCTTCTCCCGGTTGGGCTCGGCGGAACCGGAATTCAGCCCGAGCTCCTTCTTCAAGAGCTCGGCCGCCGGGGGCGTCTTCGTGATGAAGCTGAAAGTCCGATTCTTGTAAACGGTGATCTCTACGGGGATGATGGTCCCCGCGTCACCGGACGTCTGCGCGTTGAACAGCTTGCAGAAGTCCATGATGTTCAGGCCGTGCTGGCCCAAGGCAGGCCCCACCGGAGGTGCCGGGTTCGCCTGACCCGCCGGGATCTGCAGCTTGATGAATCCGACTACGTCCTTACGCGGCTTGGCCATCTATCGCCTTGTGACCTTTCGTTCTCATCCCGACTCGACCAGAGCCGTCAGAAGCCCTTGAGCTGCGTGTAATCCAGCTCCACGCTAGTCGGGCGCCCGAACAGGCTCACCTGCACCCGGACCTTGCCCTTCTCCGGGAACACCTCTTCCACCGTCCCGCTGAAGTCGCTGAACGGTCCTTCCGTAACCTCCACGACCTGTCCGGGACGGAACGGAATCTCCTCTCCCGGACCCGCTTCCTCGAGCTCGTCCGCGATGCCCAGGATCTTGTTGATCTCTTCAGGCTTCAGGGGCTGTGGCTCGGTACCGCCCCCGACGAACTTGATCACTCCCGGAACGCTGTTCACGAGGAACATCGTGGTCTGGTCCATCTTCATCTGGATCAGGACGTAGCCCGGATAGAGTCGCTTGGTCGACTTGACCCGCCGCCCCCCCTTTATCTCAACGATCTCCTGGGTCGGGACGATCACCTCGCGGATCGCCTTGTCTTCTTCGGACTCGCCTGGCAACTCGCCCATCTTCTGCTCGAGCAGGGTCTTGACCTTGTTCTCGTGGCCCGAGTAGGTCTGAAGCGCGTACCAGCGAAAGCCGTTCGCCTGAATCTCGTCGTTCACGGAACGCCCTCTCAGGCCCCGAAGGTCCGCACGATCAAGCGCACGATGGCCGCGAACACCGAGTCCATCAGCCCGATGATCGCCGCAAGGATGAGGGCGAAGACCAGGATGACGAGGGTGGCGCTACGAAGCTGCTCACGGTCGGGCCACGTCACGCGGCGCATCTCGACCTGAACCTCTTCGACGAACTTCTGGGTCGACTTCAGAATCCCAACCAACCGCTTCCTCGAACCTCCCTGCCTATATGCTTTCCCCTCGAACTTCCCGAGCGTCTACGCGCACCGACCACACGAAAACCGGCCCTCCCTGGAATAGGGTCGCCCCCCGCCGTGACGACCGGCGAAGAGCCGAGGGCCGGCAAAATCGCGGTGCGTCAGCGCGTTTCCTTATGCGCCGTATGACGGTTGCAGCGTGGGCAAAACTTCTTGAACTCGGCACGCTCCGGGTGCGTCCGCCGGTTCTTGGTCGTTGAGTAATTCCGCTCGTGGCACGTGGTGCACTCGAGCGTGATCTGCACTCGCATATCGTTACTCGCTGCAGTCGTCTATGTCGTCGTACGGGCGGAGCAGGAGATCGCGTACCACTCCGTACCCCGAGCCCCGGCGCACCCGAGGCCTCCCGTGTACCGCCGCAGACCCGACTATGATCCGCCGCCCTCGTGGCTTCTTCCCGTCGCACCGCTGCTCGGACCGCCCGTCGGCCGTCCTGACACCGCGGGCGGGTGCAGGCCAAGCTCGCCCGACCAATCGCGCCGCCCCTTCAGCCCGGCACAGCGGGGAGTCGTCCGCCGAGGCTTGCGACCCTCGGATCTTCTGGGCCATGCTGCTTCCCTATTCGCGGATGGCGGTGACCACACCGGCACCGACGGTCCGGCCGCCCTCGCGGATCGCGAACCGGAGGTTCTCCTCCATCGCGAT
>JBDHHV010000139.1:0-15920 GCA_039589195.1 Gemmatimonadota bacterium
GTCGATGAAGCCCGTGGAGTCGGCGACGCTCGTCGCCCAGCGGGGCATCGACGGAAACGCCGACCAGGCCGGAAAGCGACAGGTGACGATCGTGGATCGCTCGGCGTGGGAACGCGCCACGGTCGATCTGGGTGTGGAGGTCGAACCATCCGCACGGCGAGCTAATGTGCTCGTGAGCGGGATCGCGCTCGAGGAAAGCTCGCGCCAGGTGATGCGCCTGGGGCCATGTCGGGTCGAGATCCACGGCGAGACGAAGCCGTGCGGTCGCATGGACGAGGCCCAGCCAGGCCTGCGCGAGGCGCTCCTACCCGAATGGCGCGCGGGTGCCTACGGCGTGGTCCTGACCGGAGGCCGGCTCTCGGTCGGAGATCGGGTCGCATGGGAAGAGCGCGGCGCGTGATCCGCGCGGTGGGAGGGTGCCGAGCTCTACTACAAGACGGTCGGTGTGGGCGAGCCGATCGTCGTGGTGCACGGTGGTCCGGGCTTCGAGCACTCGTACCTGCTCCCGGGACTGGAGCCGCTGGGGCAGACGTTCCGGGTGGTCCTGTACGATCAAAGGGGTCTCGGCCGCTCGACCGGAGACCTTGACCCTACCTCCATATCGATGGAGCGGTACATCGCCGACCTGGACGCCATGCGGGAGATGGCCGGCGTCGAACGGGTGAACATCCTCGCGCACTCATGGGGCAGTCTGATCGCCATGATGTACGCGCTCGAGCATCCGGATCGGCTCAATGCCCTGATTCTCATGAGCCCGGTCGAGCCGGGGCGGAGATACGCGGTGGAGGCCCAGGCGAACCAGCAGGCGCGCCGCTCACCGGAAGACGCCGCGGCGATCGACTCACTCGTTCGCTCGCCGGGCTTCGAGCGGGGCGAGCCGGAAACTCTGGGCTGGATCCTGCACCACATGCTCCGCGGTACGCTCGCGGACCCGGCGGATGCGGACGCCCTGCGGCTGGTCTTCACCGAGCGGACGGCGGAGCAACGCCGGCGGGTGTCCGAGCTGCTCATGGAGCCGCTGGCGGAGCTGGATCTATGGGACCGACTGGCGGAGGTGACGGTGCCCGTCTTGATCGTGCACGGTGATCAGGATCCGTCCCCGGTCTCCATGGTGACCGAGATGAGCGAGCGACTGCCCAACGCTCGACTCGAAGTCCTCGGCGACGTGGGCCACTTCCCGTTCGTCGAAGCCCCGGGCCCGCTGTTCGGGGTGATCCAGCGGTTCCTCGAGGAAGAGCGACCCGGTGGGGGGGCTCCCGACTAGGTCGGGTCGTTACGGTTCGAGCGGCTCGCCGTCGCGGGCAAGCCTGCCAGCCTCACTTATCGGCGCGCTTGGCCTCGTCCCAGAGCTCGTCGAGCTCCTCCAAGGAAGCGGACTGCCACTCGAGCCCACGACCGCGAACAGGAGATCTCCGATCTCCTCCTCCACGCGCTCGAGGCCCCGTTCCGCCGTGGCGTCGTGGGCACGATCCTCGATCGCCGCCTCCAGCTCGGAGGTCTCCTCCCGGACCTTCTCCAGCGGCCCCGACACGTCCGGCCAGTCGAACCCGAGCGCGGCCATGCGCTCCTGGACCCGCATCGCCCGACTCAGCGGCTCGAGCTCGGGCGGGACGCCTTCGAACGGATCGTTGTCCCCCGGGCCCGACGTGCGCTCGTGGGCCTTCATAGCCTCCCAATCGGGCGGACCCTCGGCGTCGCCGTACACGTGAGGGTGGCGCGCCTCCATCTTCTCCTCGAGCCGCTCGACGACGTCTCCTGCGTTGAACGACCCACGCTCCTCGGCGAGCGCGATTTGAAACGCTACGTTGAGGAGGAGGTCGCCGAGCTCGGCGGCTAATGCGCTATCGTCTCCGGAGGAGATGGCCTCTGCAACTTCGTGCGCCTCTTCGAGTAGATACGGGCGCAGACTCTGCGGATCCTGCCGCGCATCCCAGGGACACCGCTCCCGAAGAAAGCGGACTAGCGCGACGGCGCGCCCGAGAGACGCATCGGTCTCGCGGCTACACGCCTGGTGCGCCGGCCCTGAAAGGTCGTGAGGATCGCGCAATCGCGCTTGCTCCCGGGGGTTGATCGAGCCGAGAACCTACACCACGGCTGCCGGTTTTCCAACGGCGCCGGACCGGAGGGAACCATCGAAGTGACCGATGCGAAGGGGGCGGGAGCGGGATGAGAGGCGCCACGCTTTGAGACACGCCATTCCGGACAGACCGGGTCGCAACGCCTGGCTGGAAGTGGATCTTGGCGCACTGTGCAGGAACGCGGAGCGGCTACGGGCGATCGTGGAGCCCGCGCGTCTGTTGCCGATGATCAAGGCGGATGCGTACGGTCTGGGTGCGGTCGCCGTCGCAGAGGCGCTGAGGGCCGTCGACCCGTATGGATACGGAGTCGCAACGGTGAACGAAGGCGCGTCGCTGAGGGCCGCGGGCTTCACCGAGCGGATCGTCGTGTTCTCTCCGTCTTCCCCGGCCGATCCCTCGACGCTGATCGAAGAAGGGCTGCAACCGGTCGTCATGAGCCTGGCCTCGCTACGTCGGTTCTCGTCGGCGGCCCGTGCGGCAGGGGCCGCGCTCCCCGTGCACCTGGAGCTCGACACCGGGATCGGCCGTGCCGGACTCCCGTGGGAGGAGGCGGAGCACTGGAGTGCAGAGGTCGCCACCGTCCTGCGAGAAGGCGATGTGAGTCTGGAGAGCACCTTCTCTCATTTCCATTCGGCCGATGTGAATCAGGCGGCGACGCGCGAGCAACTGTCCCGCTTCGAGACCGCCATTGAGGCGCTGCGAGCGGCAGGTGTCGAACCGGGGGTGCTCCACATGGCGAACAGCGCTGCGGCGCTGGCTGATGCGTCGTATCATCTGGACCTCGTAAGACCCGGTCTCTACCTGTTTGGGGGTGGGAGGGAGCTGGCTGGCGGTGGGCTCCCGCCCTCGGAACCCGTGGTCCGGGTGCGGGCGCGAGTGCTGGAGGTGCGTGACGTTCAGGCCGGCACGACAGTGAGCTACGGGGCGACGTTCGTGACGCGCGCACCGAGCCGTATGGCGACGCTCGGGATCGGGTACGCGGACGGGCTGCCACATGGCGCGTCGAACCGGGGTGGCGCGCTCATCGACGGAGAGCGTGTGCCGATTCGCGGTGCGGTGTGTATGGATATCACGGTCGTGGACGTTACCGGGGTGGACGATGTGGACGCCGGCGCCGTGGCGACCCTCCTTGGCCGTGAGGGCGAGGCCGAGATCACGCTCGCGGAGTTGGCCGAAGCAGACGGTACGATCGAGTACCAGGTGTTGACGGGATTCGGGAGAGGATTGCCCCGGGTGAATGTGAACAGCGAATCGGCGGAGATGGAGAGCCTGGCACATGCCGAGTGAGGCGACCGACGGTAGCCTGCGGGCACTGGCCCTCGAGGCGATGGAAAGCGCCTATGCTCCGTACTCGGCCTTTCCGGTGGGTGCGGCCCTGGAGACCGTGGACGGGCGCCGCTTCGTAGGCTGCAACATCGAGAACGCCTCCTTTCCGGTAACGATTTGCGCGGAGCGAGTCGCGCTCGGGGCGGCGATCGTGCACGGCGCGACCCGGTTCCGTCGGATCGCGGTAGCAGCGACGGGACCCAAGCCGGCGTCGCCGTGTGGCATGTGCCGCCAGGCACTGGCCGAATTCGGACTCGATCTCCACGTCATCAGCCTGACGCCGGACGGTGCGGAAGAGCAGTGGACCCTGGGCGAGCTCCTACCGGCGAACTTCGAGCTCCGCCCACGGCGCGAGGCCGGCGGCCGGGAATGAGCGACATGCTCCGTTTCGCAGCGAATCGGCATCTCGTGTCGGTCAGACGGCTCGCGGCGGGCTTTCGGCTCGCGTCGGGCTTCAGGCTCGCGGCCACGCTCGGAGTGGCCTCGACGGTCATGCTCGCCTGCACCGAGGACCCCCTCGGGAACCTCGATAGCGAAACCGCGCCCGGCGCCACGTCACCGACGAGGGAATTCAAGCTCTCGGTCGAGGATCTACCGACCTGGCGGGACACGACGGTGAGCGGGTTCACCCTCCGTAACGGCGCCGGCTTCATCCTGGTGGCCGATCAGCCCGCGCTTCAGTCGCGGAGCTTGGGCAGCATCAACGTTCCCGACACGCTGACCACGTTCGCCGACACGTTGCCGGTGGAGCGCTTCGAGAGCGCGAGCATCCGTATCGCGATCGATACCCTGAACTCGGTCTTCGAGAGCTTCCCTCTTACGGTCCGCCTCGTTTCGCTGACCCAGCGCTTCGAGTCGGACGAAGCGAACTGGACCCAGGCCGCGGACGGACGACCATGGTTGACGCCGGGGGGCGATCTCGGGGCCGAGCTGTCGTCTGCCGAGATGACCGAGGTCTCCGACAGCCTGATCTTCGAGTTTCAGGTACCGGTGGACTCGCTTCTCAAGTCCTGGCAGGCTCAGGACGGCGATCCGGGATTCGCGCTCACACTCGAGGGACCGGGCTCGCAGCTTCTGATCCGGGCGATCGCGCTGCGCGTCGAAGCTCTCCTGGAAGGGCGTGAGGTCCCGATCGACCAGCAGCTGATCTCCGACGTGCGGACGTTCATCACCGACCCGGAGCTGCCGGCTGAGGGTCTCGCCCTGCGCGTAGCAGGGCTTCCCGCCTCGCGCTTCTACGTGACGTTCGACCCGCCCGACAGCCTGGATGGGATTCCCCTCCTCGGTGCCGTGGTCAACCACGCGGAGCTGGTGTTCCACCCGCTGCCACCGCCAGCGGAGCCGTACTTGATGGAGCGGAGCGTTGCCGTTCGGCCCGTGACGTTGCTCGCGGATCCGTTCGAGTTCGGTTCGAAGACGCCCATCGGCTCCACACCCGCGGCCTTCACCGTGCTCGAGCCGGACTCGCTCGCGGTGGGCGAGCCGTTCCGGGTCGATGTGACGGTTCTCGTGGCCAACGCCCTGTTCGTCGAGGCGGACTCGATCGGCCAGGTGAGGCTGGGGTTGCGGGCAGAGCCCGATGGCCAGACGGTCGGGTTTTGGGAGTTCGGCTCGGTCGAGGCGACCGCGGGGCTTCGCCCGGAGCTCGTAATCATCGTCACTCCTCCCCCGAGGTTCGGCATACCATGATGCGCGCCTTGATGAACGGGCTCACGAAGGGGCGCTCGGACCTGATTCCGCGCTGCGGTCGTTCCCGCGCCCCGGGCTACGCGTGCGCAGCGCTGTTGCTGGGTGTCGCTCCTGCGTGGGGTCAAGTGCCGGTGACGGCTGTCGGTCTCGGGTACCCGGTTGCACCGATCGATGCGCGTGCCGCCGCCCTCGGGTCGACCGGAATCGGCCTGCTCTTGGGCACCTACAGCCTGCGCAATCCGGCCGACCTGTCGGAGCACCGGCGACCCGGGTTCGGACTCGCGCTCCTCGCCGAGGACGTCGACGTCAAAGGCGGAGCCGTACCGATCGATACCGGGCGAGAGCGCTTCACGGTGATCCGCGCCGTCATCCCGTTCGCGGGCTGGACGGCGAGTCTCGGCTTCGGAGGCGAGCTCGATCAGGACTGGAACGCGCGCTTCACCGATACGCTGGTGTTGAGCACCGGACGAGTGCCGTTCGAGGAGGTCCGGGAGCACGACGGAGGACTGAGCGCGATCGATTTCTCACTCGCTCGCCGACTCGGACCACTCTCCGTGGGTCTGACCGCGCAGCGGCTCAGCGGATCTCTGCGGCAGACGCTCATCCGAAGGTTCGACGCTCCCCTGGAGGGAGCGCCGACGCTGTCCAACGCCGGCGGTACTCAAAGGGTCAAGTACGAGGCCTGGCGCTTCAAGACCGGCGCCTCGCTCAACGTCGCGGATCGCCTCCTGGTGTCGGGGGTGGTCGGCTTCACCGGCGATCTGACGGCCGAGCCACAAGACTCGACGCGTGCGTCAGCGCTGTTCGACCTTCCGACCACGCTCGAGCTCGGGGCGAGCATACTCGTGACGGAGGGCCTCATACTGACTGGCGGTGGCGGGTGGGCCGGTTGGTCGTCGGTCGAGGACCTGGACGAGTTTCAGCCTGGTCTGCGAGCCCACGACACGAGATGGGGTGGTGTCGGGCTCGAGTACCGCAGCCCTCGACTCCTCGGCTTCGGCGTTCCTTTGCGGATCGGAGCGCGCCGCGCCGAGCTCCCGTTCAGCTTTGGCGACAGCCCGGCGGACGAGACCGCGCTCTCCGTGGGAGCCGGCTTCGTGTTCCGGGGAGGAGTGGCCGAGCTCAACCTCGCGTTCGAGTTCGGTGACCGGGGGAGCTTCGCGCAGGACGGGCTGGAAGAGTCGTTCCGCCGGCTGACGGCATCCTTCACGTTACGTCAGTAACAACGTCAGTGGCGCCCTCCTGACCTCCCTCACCGGACAACGCCTGTGAGCGGCGAGGGTCGTCAGCGGCCGCCCTCGCCAGCACACAGTTGTCCGCGCAGCTCGGCGTATGCCTCACCCACGAGCCGGGGCACGAGGTCTGGATGGGTCACGGGCCAGTCGTGCCCCGCCCTCAGATGCTCGACTCGGACTGTCCCGTTCGTGACTCGCTCCAGATACCCCTCGTACTCCTCGGGGCGATACAGACTATCGGTGCGAGAAAGGAAGACCACGGCACACGCGGCTGCCGGCAGGAACGAGTCATCGAACCCTCGGGTCGTGTCTCCGACGACGGGATACAGCACGCGTGGTGTGACAACCGCGGCTCGGACGTAGTCCAGCATGATGCGCCAGGCGTACTTGATGGCGGATCGGCCCTCGCCCCCCGTGTACTCCCTGAGCTGGAGGCGGATCGCGCGACCGAGGATCACGAGGAACGGAACGCGAATCGGTACGGAGGGGGCGCACGCGATCGCCGGTCTGGGACTCAGGAGCGCGAGAAAGCCGCCGAACGAGTGCCCGCACCAGGGGGCATCCGGCGCGAATTCGCCAGCCAGGGCCTCGACCAGTGCCAGGTACGCCGGCACGTCCTGAGGGAGACTGCGGTGCGTGCGGAAGGAGAGATCGGGCATAACGACCCGGAAGTCGGAAGCCAGACGCTCGAGTCCCGGACGGTAATATCGGGGGTGTGCCCCCAGACCGGGGAGAAAGACTAGCGTCTCCGAGGCCGAGCCCCGAATTTCCACCGGCACCCGAAGGCCGTCGAAGCTGAAGGATTCGCGCTGCACCCCGGATCCTACGAGCGAGCTGTGGGCCGAGCAATCGGCGGGATGACCGAGCGGTCGCCCGCTCGAAAAGGTGAAAATGTCTCGATTGGTGACATTCCGAGGGGCGAACGCCGACGACGCGGCGGGAGCGGTGAGGACGGAACACCTCCGCGCGGCCGCGGGCGGAGGTGCGGAGCCCGACGCATACCCGCGTCCGCTCGGCCGCCGCGTCTACATCGAGACGTACGGGTGCCAGATGAACATCGGCGACACGGAGTTGATGGAGGGGTCGCTGGCCGAGCGGGGCTTCTTTCGCGTGCCCGATGCCGCGAACGCCGATGTCATCGTCATCAACACGTGTGCGATCCGCGAGCATGCGGAACAGAGGGTGGTCGGTCGCATCGGCCAGCTACAGCGCCTCCGGCGCGCACGGCCCGACCTGATCATGGCCGTGACAGGCTGTATGGCACAGCGCCTGGGTCAGCGGCTCGTGAAGGAGATGCGCGGAGTGGACCTCGTAGCGGGTCCCGACGCATATCGGCGCCTCGCCGAGATGATCGACGCGATGCAGCACGGGGCGCTCGAGCGCGGGCAAACGATGCTCGAGTTGGACACCGCGGAGGATTACGAAGGCATCGAGTCCATTCGGGCCGAAGGCGTCAGCGCCTGGATCACGGTGCAGCGTGGGTGTGATCATCGGTGCACGTTCTGCATCGTTCCGTACGTTCGGGGGTCCGAGAAGAACCGGGGGCCGGAAGCGATCCTCGATGAAGCACGCCGGGCGGCGGGCAACGGGTTCACCGAGTTGATCCTGCTCGGACAGACGGTCAACTCGTACCGCTCGGGGGGGTGGGATTTCGCTCGTCTGTTACGCGAAGTCGCTCGTGTGGACGGAGTACGTCGCGTCCGCTTCACGTCGCCTCACCCGAAAGACGTGACCGAGTCGCTCCTCGACGTGATGGCGGAGGAGGATGCCGTGTGCCGCCAGCTCCATCTTCCCGTGCAATCGGGCGCGGACCGTATCCTGAAGCGTATGGTGCGCCGGTATACGGTGGAGGGGTTTCTGGGCCGGGCTCGCCTCGCGCGGGAGCGGGTGCCGGGTCTCGCGCTCAGCACCGACGTGATCGTGGCGTTCCCGGGCGAGACCGACGAGGAATTCGAGGCTACGCTCGAGCTGATGCGCGAAGTGCAATTCGATGACGCCTACCTCTACAGGTACTCTCCCCGACAAGGTACGCCGGCGACCCGCCTCCCGGCCGACGACTCCATTCGCGACGAGGTCGCCTCCGCTCGCCTGCAGCGTCTGATCGAGGTCCAGCGGGACATCCAACGCGGCGTGAACGAGGCAGAAGTAGGGAGCGTACGGGAGGTGCTGGTCGAGCGCGACGCCCGCTCGGCGGGTGATGTCCTCGGCCGTACGGAGCAAAACAAGGTCGTGGCCTTTGCCGGCGATTCCGATCTGATCGGCAAGTACGTGGATGTCCGCCTGACGGGAACGACGGGTGCGACATTCATGGGCCGTCGGATCTGAGCGGCCACCCTCCGAACACGAAAGGCCACCTAGCCGTGCGCGCGCTTCCGCGGATCGTCGCTTTCCTGATCGCTGCCCTGCTCGCCTTCTGGTTTACCGCCGAGAACGCGAACGAGATCGTGCGGATCGATCTCGTCCTGTTCCGGATCAATGCAGCGCTTCCCATCGTCGTATTCACATCCGTTCTGCTGGGGATGGGTGCCACGCTAGTCGTGGGTTGGCGCGCAGAGAGTCGAAGAAGACGGGCGCTCAGGAATGCCCCGTACGAGCGGGAAAACGCGGCGCTCTCGGCCGCCCGCCAACCCGAGGATTGGCCCGCCCGCGACGATACCGGCCGCAGGGAAGAGGAGCTGGTCTAGCTCCTCCTCCCATCTTCTGACCGGGAGCCTGCCTCTGGCTGGATGACGGCTCGTTGATCCCCCCGCCCATCTAGGCCGCGACACATGGTGGAAGGGAGGTGAGCCGACGCTGCCACCGCTACTCGTAGCCGCCGTGGCCCTGGCCGGCGGTGACTTCCTCGGATTGTGGGTAAGCGCGTCGGAGCCGGACAGCGACGCGCCCGTTTGGGCGGCCGCGACCGAGGTGGCGGTGATCGCCCTGACGCTGCTTGCCTTGGGGCTGCTGGCCCTGAGGCTGCTTGCCGTGGTGCAGATCGAACGGATGGGTCGCGCGGTGTCCCGGCCAGAGATGTTCGGTCCTGCGGCCCGGGTCGGGGCACCCCGGCGTGCCGCCTCACGGATCGAGCCGCCGGGAGGCACCATCGCCGCCATCCTCCTGATCACGCTCGCGGGGTTCGTGATCGGACGGACTGAGGGACGGGCCGCGGCCGGCTCGTGCGTGGCAGGGCTGCGAGCCGGTGAGAGCGTCGCTGCGCGGGGGATGTTGCTCGATCCCGTTCCGGCCAGTCTTGGCGGGAAGCGCCCTCGCGCGATCACGGTTCGAGTGGGATCGTCCGTGATGGTGCATGAAGGACGGCGGTGTATCGTGTATCGCCTTCGGGCCCGGCTGTGGCCGAGCGAGGTCCGGCTACCCGCAGGCAGCTCGGTGACGCTCGCCGGGGTGTGGCGACCTTACCCGCGCCCTCGCTCGCTTCCGGCCGCGCCCGACCGCTTCGGGTACATCCAGGGCAGGCTCCTCGCGTCGGAGCGCTACCGGGGCGGGAGCACCGGGCTGGACGCAACGACTCGACTGACCAGGCTCGCCGCACGGTTTCGGGAGGGTGCCGGTCGCCGCCTCGATGAGTCATTGGCACCTGATGTCGTCGCCACGGGCAAAGCGCTGATCCTCGCGGATCGTGCGACGTTGGACCCCGCGGTGCGAAGACGGTTCACCGACGCCGGTATCGGTCACCTGCTGGCCATATCCGGCCTGCACATCGGTGCGCTGGCTGGCGGAGCGCTATGGTGTTTGGGTCTGTGGATCAAAGACTGGCGCCGGTACCCGATCGCGGTAGGCGCGACCGGGCTCTATGTACTGCTCATCGGTGCTCCCCCTTCGGCCGTGCGCGCGTGTCTGCTGTTCACCGGATATGCCGCGACGCGCCTCCGGGGCGCGCCCGCGAGCGTTGGCGATCTGACTGGTCTAGCGGCGGTTCTCGCGCTGCTCCGGGATCCGCTCGTCCTGCTCCACCCGAGTTTCCAGCTGTCGTTTGCCGGTTTCGCGGGGATCCTGACGGGCCGAGCGACCGCCAGGGACCTGCTCCGCCGGGTCGAGTCGCGGTCCGGTCGGCGCATGAATCGGCGCTGGCTCCCGGTGACCATCGCCTTCGCCTCGAGTCTGGCGGCATTCCTCTTCACCGCGCCGTTTGCCGCGGCTCACTTCGGGCGGGTCGTGCCCGCGGCGATCCTCAGCAGCCTGCTCGGATCTGGCCTCGTCGCGCTGGCGCTCCCGGCCCTCATCTTGACGCTCGTGCTCCCCGGCTGGATGGCCAGTCGGGGTCGCCGGCTGGCTCCTCTTCGGTGCGATCGCAACGTCGTTGGTGCTTCTGGGCGCCCGGCGGCGCCTCGCCGCGATTGTCGTCGCGTCGAGCGCTTGCTTCGGCTGGATCGCGACGCCGGGTCTCCTGCGCTGGCGCGATCGCGGCAGCACGCTCGTCTGCTCGCTCGACGTCGGGCAGGGCGACGCGGCCGCGATCCGCACGCGGCGCGGGCGCTGGATTCTGATTGACACCGGACCCGGGACTCGCTTCCTGGCCGGCTCTTCATCGGCCGGACCGCGCCGACTGAATCCCCGATACGGTGACGCCGGTCGTACTACGATCGTGCCCTTCCTGAGGGCCCGCGGCGTTCGGGACGTGGAATTGCTCGTTCTCTCGCACCCACACCTGGACCACTTCGGGGGGAGCGCGGCGGTGTTCGACGCATTCCGCGTTCGTCGCGTCCTCGATCCGGGCTTCGCCGAGCCGAACCCGGCTTATCTCAGCTTCCTGGAGCGGGTGGATGAGGAGGGTGCGCGGTGGCTCCCGGCACGGGCCGGCTTCCGGGCGCGACTCGATGAGGTCGATCTGCTCGTACTGTGGCCACCGGAGAGTGGGGTAGGAGGGGGTGCGAACGAGCATAGCGTGGTGCTTCGACTGCGCGCTCCGGGGCTCGGTTATCTGAACACGGGCGATGCGCCGATAGCGGTCGAAGAAGCGATCCTGGCCCGATGGCCCCGAGATTCGGTGACGGCCGAGATCCTCAAGCTGGGTCACCACGGGAGTCGTACTTCGACGTCGCTCGCCTGGCTCGGGGCCGTTCGACCCGCAATCGCGGTGATTTCGGCCGGTCGCGCCAATACGCACGGCCACCCGCACCCGGTCACGGTGGCCCGGCTGGACTCCGCGGAGGTGTCCACGGTGTGGCGCACGGACGAGAGCGGCAGTTTGTGCGTAGAAACGCAGGCCCACGGTGGATGGCGGTTCTTCGGAGAATGACTCGACTGGCTTGACGACGCCAAAACCACCCCTCTAACCTGCCAAGGTGGCCCGAGGGTTGCAGTTGGAGTGTGTGGCAGGTCGCGACCCACTCCCAGTGCGTTGGCCGATCTGTCAGGGGTCTTCAACGAAACCGGAGGAGAACACGTGGAGCAGCAAGCGATCGCGGTCGAGACCTTCATCACGGAGCAGGAGCGTGACCACCCCGAGGCGACCGGCGCGTTCACAGGTGCGCTCACGACGCTGTGTCTCGCCGCGAAGGTGATTTCCAGCTCCGTGAACCAGGCCGGCCTGGTGGACATCCTCGGCAAGACAGGTCGTAGGAACGTGCATGGCGAGGACGTGAAGAAACTGGATGAGTACGCCAACGACGTGATCGTCGCGACGCTCCAGCGCCGCGGCCATCTCGCCGGCATCGCTTCGGAAGAGGCAGAGGACGTGCTCGGAATCCCCGAGCCGTACCGAGTCGGGCCGTACCTGCTCCTGATCGACCCGCTGGATGGCAGCTCGAACATCGACGCGAATATCTCGGTCGGCACGATCTTCTCGATACACCGTCGTCTGGGCTCACGGGACCGGCACATCGAGGCCCGGGACTTCCTCCAGCGCGGCACCGAGCAATGTGCCGCGGGCTACGTCCTGTACGGCTCATCGACGATGCTCGTGTTCACGACCGGCGCCGGGGTGCACGGGTTCACGCTCGACCCCTCCATCGGCGAATTCCTGCTCTCCCACCACGACATGAAGATCCCGACCCCGGGCGAGAAGATCTACAGCGTGAACGAGGGCTACTTCATGAAGTGGACCGAAGGCCAACAACGGCTCGTGCGACGGCTTCGCGGTGAGGAAGAGGGAAAGGGGAACGGTGCCTTCTCCGCGCGCTACGTCGGATCGCTGGTCGCCGACTTCCACCGTACGCTGCTCTACGGGGGGATGTTCATGTATCCCGGGACGCGCGAGAAGCCGGAGGGCAAGCTGCGGCTGATGTACGAGGTGGCCCCCCTCGCGTTCGTGTGTGAGCAGGCCGGCGGGCGCGCGAGCGATGGGCGGCAGCGGATCCTGGAGATCCAGCCGACCGAGCTACACCAGCGGGTGCCGACGTACCTTGGCGCGGTCGAGCACGTGGAGATGGCGGAGCAGTACCTGGCGGAGGACGGCTAGACTAGGCCTGGGCCAGACAGCGCCGGGGCCAGAGATCTCCCTGGGCCAAACAGCGCCTGGGAGGGCGCGGTCGCCGCTCCCTCGCGACGCGGAAGCTCCGCGGTGCGGCCTGATCGCATCACCGACAGTTCGGCAGACGCTCCACCTCGGCACGTCCACATCCGGCGCGGATCTACGGTCGCTCCGGAGCGACAACCTCACCCCTGGGGCGCTGCCCCACCGGGAAAGAAAAAGCCCCGGCTCGCGCCGGGGCTTTTCGGTTCAGGTGAGTACCGCTCGCGCGATCAGAAGCGGAAGCGCGCGCCAAGCTGGAACCGTCGGTTCGACTCCGGGCTGAACGTCGAGAACGGATCGAGTTCGTCACCCACCGGTCCGCGGTAGTCGTACACGAAGCGACCATTGTCCGCATCCCCTTCGCGACCGGTCACGCGCAGGACCTCGATTCCCCGATCTACGCGAGACTGCTCGAACTTGGACTCGAACAAGTTCAGGATGTTCGCGTAGATCTCCAGCGTCCACGGGCCGAACACGTCCTCGATACCGGCGACGAAGTTGATATCCAGCCGGTCGTTCCACGGGTTGCGGCAGCTGTTACGCTCCATCAACCCGCCGCGTTGGCTGCTCAAGCACTCCTCCGAGTTGATGAGCGCGTCGTACGCCGCCGCTTCCTCGGCGCTGGTGAACGCCAGCTCGCTGATGCTGCTCGGGATGTAGATCAGATCGTTGTCGCGGCTGATGACGGGATTCCGATAGTTGTCACCGTTCGGGTCTCCGCGTACCACGTACGAGTACGGAAGTCCGGACTGGCCGAAGTAGGTCGGCGTGACCTGGAGGTATGCGTTCTCTCCCAGATCGAACTGCGCGGTGGCGCCGAACACGATCTTGTTCTCGACCTCGTAGTTCGAGTCGGCCTTCTCGGGGTTGTTCGGATCTCCGCCGATCGGGTTCCGGCCGTAGTTCGAGGTCGCCTGGCTCGACTGCTGGACCTGGAGGTCCTGCACGTCCGCGTACGTGTACGATCCGCGGAAGCGGAGCCAGTCGCTGAACTGTCGTTGGAGCTCGAACGTGAGCAGAAGCGCAGTGCTCTCGTCCCGGTTGGTCAGGTTGACCACGTTGCGGAAGTCGTCATCCAAGAGATTGTTATCGAAGCAACCCCCGCGACTACCGCACCCGCTCGCCGTGGGCGTGCCGAAGTAGGGCCGACCCTCGACCGGATCGACGCCGGTGGACTCGACGAGGTTGAGCTCCTCGAAGAAGACCTCCT
This sequence comes from Gemmatimonadota bacterium, assembly GCA_039589195.1. Lineage (GTDB taxonomy): Bacteria > Gemmatimonadota > Gemmatimonadetes > Palauibacterales > Palauibacteraceae > JBDHAC01. Next base: position 13,993 of record JBDHHV010000139.1, read on the forward strand.
CGATCGCCTTGCTGTAGAGCACTTCAACCGTCAGGTCGAAGCCACCCGGCAGCTCTCTGTCGATCCCGGCCGAGATCTTGAGATCCAGCGGAAAATTGAAATCCTCATCGACGACGTTGATGATCGGCTGCGAGGCGCCTCCCGCACCTCCGCCTCCCAAGCATGAGGTCGGGGGGGGACCGTCGGGGTCGAAGAGAGGAACGTCACCTGGGGTGTCACAAACCAGGTCGACCGACTGGATGCCGGTGTTGCCGTAAGCGTTCGAGATCCACACGAACGGCGAGCGACCGGCGAATAGCCCGACGCCGCCACGGAACTGCGTGCGGTACTCGTCGCCCATCTGGTAGTTGAACCCGAACCGCGGCTGCCACAGGATGTTGCCCGACGGCACGATGCTGTTGGCGAAGCCGAACGAGTTCGCGAACTCCGAGTTCAGACGCGGGTCGTCGGGCAGGATCGGGATCTCCGCCCGAAGCCCGAAGTTGAGCGTCAGGTTGTCGTTCACCGTCCACTCGTCCTGCGCGTAGAACGCCAGCTGGAAGACGTCGAACTTGGCCGGCAGATCACCCTCTGTGACTCCCGGAGCCGGGACCCGCTTCACGAATTCGGCCGGGTTGTTGGCCTCCAGGTCCGCGATGCTCTCGAAGGTCCACAGGCCGAGCAGTCCGGGCTCGAACAGGTTCTCGAAGCTGTAGAACTCGTTATGCGTCCCGAACGTGATCCGGTGGTCGCCGAACCGGCCGGTCAGGTTGTCGGTGAACTGGAAGATCGTCTGGTCGAGCGAGTTTGCCTGTGAGAAGCGCTCGGCGCCAACCAGGAAGTCGAAGCTGGCCTCGGTCGTCACCTGGCCGAAGCTCACGGCCGGGTCTCGCTCGTCGTCGATGACCTCGTAGTTCAACAACACCTCGTTCTCCCACCGGTCCCCGAGCTGGGTGAACAGCTGTGCTACGGTGGAGTTGGTGATCGTCTTGAACGGCGCCAGGTTCGAGGTGAAGCAGTACTCTCCGAAGCCCCCGCGGTTGCAGGAGAGCTCGTTCCGGGCTCGCGAGTAGTTGTGGCGCAGCACGAGGCGGTTGTTCTCACCGAGCTGGAAGTCGAACCGGCCGAAGATGTTCGTGCGCGGGTTCTCGACCGACAGCGCCCCCGTCGTGCCCGGGTCGACACCGTAGGTGTTCTGGAAGATGTCCCGGATCGCAACTGCATCGGCCGCGTCGATGCCCAGCCCGTCGGAGAATTCGTTCCCCACGCCCGGCTCGAATCCCTCGAACGGGTTGTCGAAGATCTGCGCCTCGACCGCGCCGAAGAAGAAGACCTTGTCGCGCACGATCGGACCGCTGAGCGTCCCGCCGAACTGCGTATCGTTGAACTCCCCGAATTCGCTGCCCTCGAGATCACTCACGAAGCTCTCGTTCGTGAAGTTGCCGAAGGCGGAGAACTCCCACTCGTTCGTGCCGGCCTTCGTAACGGCGTTGACCAGTCCGCCGCTGAAGTTCGAGTGCCGGACGTCGAACGGGGCGACCAGGATCTGGAACTCTTGGATCGCCTCGAGCGTGATCGGCTTCGCGTTCCCCTGACCGCCGGGCGTCCCGCTCTCCCCAACGCCGAACACGTCGTTGTTGACCGCGCCATCGATCTGGATGTTGTTGAGCCGGTTTGCCTTACCAGCGATCGACGGCGCACTTTCGAATTGGTTCGCGTACGGCGACAGAAGCGTGAGCTCCATCAGGTTCCGGCTGATGGTCGGGAACGACTCGATCTCGGTCTCGCCGATGGTCGTCGACTGACCGGTCTTCCCGGCGCTGAACACCGCGTCATCGCCCACCACGGCGACCGTCAGCTCCTCCACCTGTACGGCGGTTTGCTGGAGCTGGAAGTTGACGGTTTCCGCCTGACTGAGCGTGATGTTGACCCCGGTTCGGCCCTGTGGG
>JBDHHV010000140.1:0-9048 GCA_039589195.1 Gemmatimonadota bacterium
CGGTGCCGAGGCCCACCTCCCCAACATTGGCAGGGCGCTGATCGCGGTCCTTGGCGAGCAACTGCCCGACCACGGCCTCCAGCTCGGTCGGGACCTCCGGGCGCAGGGCAGACGGTGGTTTCGGATCCTCCCGCTGAATCGCATGCAGCACGACGGCGGTGGATTCTCCTTTGAACGGCCGCTCGCCGGTGAGCATCTCGTACAGCACTACGCCCAAGGACCACAGATCCGTGCGGTGGTCTACTATCTCGCCGTTGGCCTGCTCCGGCGACATGTAGGCCACGGTGCCCAGCGTCGTGCCCGTCCCCGTCAGTGTGACGTCGGTCAGCTTGGCCAGCCCGAAGTCCAGCACCTTAGCCAGACCCTCCGGCGTCACGATCACGTTCCCAGCCTTGATGTCCCGGTGGATGATGTCGTGCGCATGCGCGGCCCCGAGTGCGGCCGCGATCTGTTGCGCGTAATCCCACGCCTCCTGGATCGGGAGCAGGCCACGCTCGAGCTTCTGCTTCAGCGTCTCGCCTTCGTAGTACGCCATGACGATGAACCGCCGGCCGTCCTCCGTCTCCGCGATCTCGTGCACGTTGCAGATGTTCGGGTGATCCAGCGCAGCGGCGGCCTGGGCCTCCACCAGGAAGCGTTCAGTGGCGGCTTCGTCCCCGCTCATGTGGCGGGGGAGGAACTTGAGCGCGACCGCTCGGTTCAGGCTCGTGTCGTGCGCCCGGTACACGACCCCCATACCACCTCGCCCGAGTTTTTCCTCGATCCGGTATTGGCGGACAGTACGGCCGATCATCGGGTCCGGACCTGATGTCTCCGCCGGGCTTGTGGAAGGCTCGTCGTCGGACCATGGGGAGAGCGACATCACCGCGTCAGCGAGGCTGTCGAAGAACCCTTCTGCTTCCCGGGCAGCGACCAGCAGTGACTGAAGCTCAGCCTGCTTGTCAGGGTCGTCCCCACAGGCGTCTTGGAGGAAGGGAAGTTGCTCGTCGGCAGAGAGCGCGCTCGCGCGCTCGAACAGTTCCTTCAGCGAGTCTGCGTCAGTCGGTTCCATCGACCTGCCACAGTCCTGAGCAGGTCGCACTTGGGATCTAGGTGCGACCTATCCTTCGCGACGGGACCGCATAACGGTCTCGTTGGGGAGACGACAGCGTGGGAAAAGGGATTTATGGATCCAATTATTCATAACATCGGCGCCCGGCGCCGTAAAGGCCAGCCTTTTATCGAGTTGCCAGCGCTAGGTCAGTGCGCCTGCTACTTCACGGCCTTCAAGCACTGCTGTCGTTCGCGAAGCTCCGCGACCTCTCACACGCCGCTCCTCCGCGCGCGTTTGTCCCGTTACACGGCCGCCGCCCGGGGCTCACGACGGCTTCGGGCCAAGGGCAGGGGAGGGTGTAGCCCGAACTGTAACCCGAGCACACGACCTTACACGGACTTAGCCGGACTCCCGCAGACAGAGTGATGAGGCTATATACTTCATATACCGACAGTTGCGGACTTAGACGGACTTGGAGGGAAACGTCAGATACGTCTTGAAAACCGGCGGGCGCAAGGGCTTGCGGGTTCGAATCCCGCCCCCTCCGCTTTATCTGACAATGACTTACTGAACCGGTACACCGTTCAGAAGCGTGCCAGGGGCCACTCACGCGAGCCGGCACCGAGCCGTAAGAAGCCGGCTGGGGCCTTTCAGCGACTCGGGTCCCGCGTCGCTCATGGCCGTCGCTTGTCGCTCGTGGCCTTCTGGGAGCACTTGTAGGAGCACTTGGAAGCGCCGGTGGTCCCGAAGCGGGTCCGAAGTCGTTGGACGCGTAGGTGCCGAACCTCACGATGGCGGGCTTCTGGGCGGGGATTCGAGAGGTTTCCTCCCGCCGCGTCGGGTCAACGAAGGAACACACCGACCGGAGCGCGTTGAGCGTCAGGTCGTGTTGCTCGTGGATCGGCGTCGCCCAGTCCTCTGGCCGCAGCCCCGCTGACCCGAGGCGAAGTTATGGTCAGCGGGCCTGCGTGAGGTTCAGGGCCCTGGGGGCGAAGAGGACGGAACCGCCGGGCGTCCTCTTACTCCACGTCCATGTCGGGATCGATCTTCACCATGCCCACTCCGGGGCATACCAGAATGATGCCGTATTCGTAGTGCCCTTGGGCGGCTGCTCTCATCGGTCCCGAGCCAAACCGCCCAGGCTCTGGTGGATCTGGGAGGCGGAAAGGCCAAGTGTGCCGGAAGGGCGGCTTGGGAATTATCACGATGTGTACGTCCCTCTCACAGCCTTCCCATATAGCTATCCACTCCACCGTCGCACCCTGAGAGATGGAGAGGCGATACGGATCGACTTTCCACGTAAACCGTGAAGAGAGTTGACTCAGGCTCGCCTCCTGCGCGGACGACTCAACGGTGACAAATACCGTATCTGGGGCTTGTGCCTGAGCCGAGGTGGGGGTCGCGAGAAGTCCTACGCCCAGCGCGATGGCGAACGCGTGAATGCAAGAATGCTTAGCGGTTAGCGTAACGCCGTGGAGTCTCATCTCATCCTTCCTCTGGTTGAGGTGGCGCGAAAACGACACGGTGCGAAGCTGGTGCTTACCGGGGCAAGGGTGCCGAGTCGCTCTGGGTTGGAGAACACCACGGCGACTTCCGAGTCCGCCTCGTTCAAGACACGCGTACGGAGGAGGATCATGCGGCAACTTCGCTCAGGCAGGGAACCCCAATTGTGGCCCTCCCCTCCTTCATGGGCGACTGAACTGGGGGATATCTAACTAGATTGCACCCCGGGTCCTTGGCTGGCAAGTAGGTAACCCAGCCACAGCCCTCGCGCTACGCCGCATCTCTATGCATTTTCAAGAGTAACGATCGCCGTCCCGGACCCTGGAAATGGCGGCATGATGAGCGTAGTTCCCCCCAGCCCGCCGGATTCTCAATCACCCGATTCGCGGGCATCCGCCAGTGGGCTCGAACTCCCGGCCCGAATCGGCCCCTACAAGATCCTCCAGTTGATCGGCGAAGGGGGCATGGGCGTCGTGTACGAAGCCGAGCAGACCGGGGCGGTGAGCCGCCGGGTAGCTCTCAAGGTCCTGAAGCCTGGTGTCGACACCAAAGAGGTCGTGGCGCGATTCGAGGCCGAGCGCCAGGCCCTGGCCGTGATGGATCATCCCAACATCGCGAAAATCTTCGACGCCGGGGTTTCGGAGGAGGGTCGACCCTTCTTCGTGATGGAGCTCGTTCGCGGGATCCCCCTTACCGAGTACTGCGACAACTTCAAGCTCGACACCGGGCAGCGGCTAGAACTGTTCGTCACCGTGTGCCAGGCGGTACAGCACGCGCATCAAAAAGGGGTCATCCATCGTGACCTCAAACCATCAAACATGCTGGTCTCGGAACGGGATGATCACCCCGTCCCGAAGATCATCGACTTCGGGATTGCGAAGGCGATCTCTCAGCCGCTGACCGAGCGGACCCTGGTCACGGAGTACGGACGCGCGCTGGGTACGCCGGCCTACATGAGCCCGGAACAAGCGGGGATGTCCGGACTCGACGTGGACACGCGGACCGACGTCTACTCCTTGGGCGTAGTGCTCTACGAGCTCCTGGTAGGCCGCCTTCCGCTGGATCCCCGCGGGGTCGGGAAACCGGCGTTCCTGGCCCAGCTCGTGGCGCGGGAAAAGGACCTGCCCAGCCCCAGCCACCGATTGACCAGCCTGGGTGATCAACAGCAGGCGATTGCCCATTTCCGGCATACCGATCCGCGGTCGCTGGTCCGGGAGCTCAAGGGAGACCTGGACTGGATCGTCCTGAAGGCGGTGGAGAAGGAGCGGTCGCGACGCTACGAGACGGTGACCGGGCTGGCGGCGGACATCGAGCGCCACCTGAACCACGAGCCCGTGGTGGCTCGGCCGCCTGGCACGGCTTACCGGGTCCAGAAATTCGTCCGGCGCCATAAGGGTGGGGTCGCCGCGGCTGGCGTCGTCGCCGCTGCCCTCGTGATGGGAGTCGTCACGATGATGGTAGGGTTGGTGCGCGCGACCCAGGCCGAGGCCGCAAGGGCGCGCGAGGCTGAGGCGGCGCAACAGGTTTCGGACTTTCTCGTGAGCTTGTTCGAGGTGTCGGATCCACAGGAGGCCCGGGGCGACCCGCTCTCCGCGCGCGAAGTCCTCGACCGCGGTGCCGACTACATCACCTCGGACCTCCATGATCAGCCGGTCGTCCAGGCCCGGTTGTTGGCTACCATGGGTGAGGTGTACACGAACATGGGGCTGTTCGACGAAGCGCAGCCGTTACTGGAGCGGTCCCTGGCGTTGCGGGAGGCAGAGCTCGGGCCTGACGACCTGGACGTCGCGGAAAGCCTCCAGCGACTAGCGACGCTCTTCCGGGAGAGGGGTGACTATGCCGAAGCCGGGCCGCTCCTGGAACGCACCATCACGATCCGCGAGCAACACCTTGGACCCGACCATCCAGATATCGCGGATGGACTGGCCGATTTGGGAGCCAACTTCCTCCAGCAGGGCAGGTACGGCGAATCCCAGCTGCTCTTGGAACAGGCGCTCGAAATCCAGGAGAGAGTCCTGGCGCCCGACGCTCTCGAGGTGACCCGCACGCTCAACAACCTCGCGATTCTGTTCTACAGGCAGGGAGAATACGCCGAGGCGGAGCCGCTCTTCGAGCGCTTGCTGGCCATGAGAGAACGGATCCTGGACCCCGAAGATCCCCGGTTGGCGACCAGTCTGAACAATCTCGGTGGGCTCTATTTCGCGCAGGAGAAGTACGAGGACGCCGAGCGGGCGTACCAACGAGCGCGATTGATTTGGGAGAAGGTGCACGAACCGAACCATCCCGACGTCGCGAAGGTCATCAACAACCTGGCCGAGGTCTACTTGGTGGAGGGCAGATACGCCGAGGCCGAGAGCTACTTCCGTCGATCTCTCGCGATCAAGGAAGAGACGTTGAGTCCAAGCAACACGTTGATCGCGAGCAGCCTGAACGGGCTCGCCAACGTGTACCGGGATCAGCGCAGGTTTGACGAAGCCGAGCCACTCTACGTGCGTGCCCTGGCGATCCGGCGCGCCGGATTGGAGCAGGGCGACTCCGCGATCGAAGAGACACTGACGGACTATGCCGACATGCTCCGGCGAGCCAACCGCGCGAGCGAGGCAGCCGATCTGGAAGCGCGGGCGCAGGCGATGGGCTTAGAGGGGATAGCCTCTCCAGCCCAACCCGAAGGTCAGCAATAACAGCGTAGTTCTGGGCCAGCAACTCCAATTTCGGTTCGCTGCCGGTTTACGGGAGTCACGGGGCTGCCGCCACCTCTCCCACCCGCCGCTCCATCATTTGCGGACATCAGGCTGCGCGACGGACCGTCGCCGACACATCGTCTGATCCAGGAAGACTGTTTCGTTGATAGGAGATAAAAAGGAGCAACATGTCCGGTGGTCTGGTATATTAATCCGGGCTGACTGCCAGGCGCGGCGCTTCATGCCTACGAGCAGATCGGCCCGGACCCTGGAATGCTCGAAAAACGGCAACGACAACAGCCGACGACGGCGTAGGCGACGACGGCGTGGCATCGATAGATACCCGGGGCCACCTGAAGCTCAGGAGCCCCGATTCGAGCTGGAGAGAACGCGCGAGGCGCGGTGCCTGGCTGCTCGCGTGTGGACTTCTCGCGGCGTGCGGCGGCGTGGACGAATCGGAGCGCCGTGAGGCAGCCCGGGATGCGACCCCGAGCCCATCTTCGCCCGAAGAGGGCCTTCACTTCCGAGACGTTGCCCGGCAGGCGGGCATCGACTTCCTGCATTCCATCGGAGATGACGAGCTCAGCAACATCGTCGAGAGCTCGGGCGGAGGGGCCGCCTTCCTGGACTTCGATGCGGATGGCTACCTGGACCTCTACATCACCAACGGTGCCTTCATCGACGGTTTCAGCGATGGTCGGCGCCCCCGGGCCCCGTACAGGAACGGTCTCTACCGGAATCGGGGAGATGGAACTTTCGAGGACGTCACCCGCCGCGCCCGGGTGGGGGACACCGGGTACGGGATGGGTGTCGTGGTCGGCGACTACGACAACGACGGGTACCCCGACATCTACGTCAGCAACTACGGCCCCAACGTCCTCTACCACAACGAGGGGAACGGGACCTTCTCCGATGTGACCGACCGGGCGGGCGTCGGAGGCGACGGGTGCAGCGTCGGTGCCGCGTGGCAGGATTACGACGGCGACGGCCTGCTGGATCTGTACGTCGGCAACTACATCGAGTTCGATGTGGACTACGACCTGTACTACCCCCCCGACGGCTACCCCGGCCCTCTCGCCTATCCCGGACAGCCCGATCTCATGTATCGAAACCTCGGCGACGGCGAGTTCGAGGATGTTACGGAGCGTCTGGGGATCCTGCGTCCCGACGGGCGGGCGATGGGCGTGGGTTCCGCCGATTACGATGCCGATGGCTACATCGACATCTTCGTCGCCAACGACGTGATGCCCAACTACCTGTTCCACAACGTCGAGGGGCGTCGGTTCGAGGAGGTGGCCCTGGCCTCGGGCGTCGCTTTCGGACGGCGTGGGGAAGCCACATCGAGCATGGCCGTCGACTTCGCCGATTTCGACGGCGACGGCCTGCTGGATCTGTACGTCTCGGACATGGCGTACAGCACGCTGTTCCTCAACGAGGGGAATGTGTTCCGTGACGTGACGTACCAGGCCGGCGTGGCATCTCCCGCCGGCCAGTTCGTCGGCTGGTCTACGAGTTTTTTCGACTACGACAATGATGGCGACTTGGATCTGTACCAGGTGAACGGCGAGATCCACCATCTCTATGGTCAGGAAGACCAGCTGTTCGAGAATCTGGGCGGAGGGGAGTTCCGCGATGCGTCGCTGGATCGCGGGCGCTACTTCCAACAGGAGCTCGTCGGGCGAGGCGGTGCCTTCGGCGATTACGACAACGACGGCGACATCGACGTCTTCATCGTCAACCTGAACGGCCGCCCGGCCCTCCTCAGCAACGAAGGCGGCAATCTCCGGAACTGGCTCCAGCTGGAGCTCGTCGGGGGATCGAGCAACCGGGATGCGATCGGCGCCCGGGTGACGCTCACAGCCGGTGGACGGACGCAGGTGGCGCAGAGGAAGAGCTCGACCGGCTACCTGTCGCAGAGCGACCACCGCCTACACTTCGGTCTGGGTGACGCCGAGAAGGTCGAGCGGATCGAGATCGTTTGGCCCTCCGGGACGCGCCAGGTCCTGGAAGATGTGCCGTCACGGCAGCTGATACGCGTGGTGGAGCCGGGGACATGAGAGTCGACAGGCTCCGCGGGCGCGGCATGGTCGCGGGCGCGGTCGTCGCGTTTCTTGGCGTCGTCGGCACCCTGGTCTTCACGACGGGCGGGGAGACTGCTGCGGGCGTGGTCGTGTTCACGCAGGTGCCGGCGGGTGCGACCAATATTCCCGGCAGCGACGGCGCTGCACAGCGCTATCCGGCCGAGAGCCGAATCGTCTCGTTCGCTCTTCTCGAGCCCGAGAGGAGCGTCCGTGTGCTGACGGAGGAGTTCCATTCGGCCCGTGCGCCCGCTCTCTCTCCCGACGGCAGCCGCATGGCGTTTTCGGGTCAGCGCGAAGACGGTGGTCCGTGGCAGATTTGGGAGATGGAGCTCCGACGCCGCCGGCCGAGATTGATCGCGCCGGTCGAGGGTGCCACCGATCCAGCATATCTGGCGGACGGTAGAATCGTGTTCAGCGCGCCCGCCGACGGGAACACGACAGAAGCAGGCCATGCGCTCTTCACGGCGGGTCTTGGGGACACTGATCCCATGCGGATCAGCTTCCACCCGCGTGATGATTCCTCCCCGACCGTCCTTCGCGATGGGCGCCTGTTGTTCGTGACTCATGAATCTCCGGGCGCGCGCGACTCCCGACTCATGACCATGCGAGCGGACGGCACGGCCGCGGAGCTGTTTTATGAGGACCGAAACGGTGGTCGGCAAGATGGGCGAGCCTGGGAGACCCCGGATGATCGGGTCCTGTTCGTCGAGTCCGCCGACCCGGAGGCACCCGGCGGACGTCTGATCGCCGTCTCCGAGCACCGGCCTCTGCACTCACGGGTGGAGCTCGGCTCCGGCATGGAGGGGGCGTTCCATTCCGTGGCCCCACTCTCGCTGGACGAGATCCTCGTGTCGTACCGTCCCAATGCCGCTAGGCGATACGGCCTGTACACGTTCGCGCCGCTCTCGCGGCGTCTCGTACCGATGCTCGATCCCGACCCCGGCTACGACGCGATAGAGCCGGTCGTGGCGGTCACGCGTCCCGCTCCGAAGCGGTTTGAGAGCGTCGTCGACCTCCAGAGAGCCACTGGCGAGCTGTATTGCCTGGACGCCGATCACTCCGACCTGCCTGTGGATCGGGCGCCTGGCTCATCCTCCTCGAGCGCGTCGGTGCGGATCCACTCGGCCGAGGGCACGCTCGGCGAGGTGCAGCTCGAGGAGGATGGTTCCTTCTACATCGAGGTTCCGGCCGACACACCCCTGCAGTTGGAGACCCTTGACGCGGAGGGCCGGGTGGTCAGGGGACCCTCCGCCTGGATCTGGGTGCGCCCGAACGAGCGCCGCGGCTGCATCGGGTGCCACGAGGACCGGGAGCTGGCACCGGAGAACCGGGTACCGCGCGCTGTCGAGAAACCGCCCGTGGCCCTCCCCGCGGTGGCCCCCGCGGTGGCGGCTCCCGCGGTGGTGGCTCCCGCGGCCGCGGGCGGTGGCACCCGCGAATCCGAGGCGGGTGTGCCGTGAGCGCGGGGCGGCGCCGGCGCTGGCCGTTGCTGGGCGGAGTGGCATTCCTCGCCTTCCTGGTCGCCACCGTCCCCGGGTACCGGCACTCGGTGAAACACGTCCGCCACATGTCCGGGAACGAATCGGCGAGCCTGAACTGCTTGCCCTGCCACGTGCTGTCGAAGCAGGACGGTCCCATCGGCCGCCTGGTACAGCGGCAATACCTGTCGCCGCTCGACATTGCGGTCGCCGATGACGGAGAGCGGCTCTATGTCACCGCCGAGGACAGCGATGTCCTGCTCGTGGTAGAT
>JBDHHV010000141.1:0-10952 GCA_039589195.1 Gemmatimonadota bacterium
CGAAATGACGTGCCTCCTTGACATCACGTAAATGGTACTTTACATGCCGGTCGTTCACACTCGCCCTGTCTCGGCAGGGCGCCGGATACGAACCGAGCGATCAGAGGTATGACGTGCAAGCAGCCGAGAAGCGACAGGTGGAGGTACCAGTGAAGAACCGCCTTCGCGTCCTTCGCGCCGAGCGCCGCTGGACGCAACAGGATCTGGCCCGGGAGCTGGGCGTTTCGCGGCAGACGATCCATGCGATCGAGGCCGAGAAGTATGATCCGAGCCTACCGCTCGCCTTCAGGATCGCCGATCTCTTCCACGAGCCCATCGAGCGCATCTTCAGGCCGAACCCCGCCCAGGACGACAGCTAGCCGGTCCAGGGTTCCTCGCCGCGGCCCCGGCGAGAGCAGTCTCGCTCCCTGCGGTGCCCCCTGGCACCATTCGTGCTCCCCTTGGAAGGCGACGTGACGGTGTAACACGATCATCCAAGGGCATTTACCCGTGATGCGAGACACCCGACCGACCCGTTCGAAGATTCCGCTTGTGGCGCTGGTCGCGCTTCTGGCATCGGTGTCGGGTGCCCCGTCGGTCGTGGCGCAGGATCGGATGCCCGCTCTCATCCCCATCGAAGACCTGTTCGGCAATCCGAAGATCTCGAGCGCGCAGATCTCACCCAGTGGAGAGTGGCTCGCGTACCTCAAGCCGTACAGAGAAAAGCTCAATATTCACCTTCGTCGGATCGGGTCGGAGGTCGAGCATCGGATCACATCGGACACCACCCGACCCATCACGGAATACTCGTGGTCGGTCGATTCCAGGCGAATCCTGTACGTCCAGGACCAGGACGGGAACGAGGACTACCACGTTCATGCCGTTGCCCTCGATGAGCTTCGCGGCCCCGGCGAGGTGCCGGAGGCGGTCAACCTGACGCCGTACGAGGGCTCTCGTGCGATGATCTTCGCGCTACCCCACACCACCCCCGATCGAATCCTCATAGGGCTCAATCTGCGAAGCGCGAGCACGTTCGACGCCTATTGGCTGGATCTGAACAGCGGGGACCTGCGCCTCGTGGCGGAGAACCCCGGCCGGCACGGCGTCTACTACGCGGACCACACCGGACAGGTGCGCGCGGCCGTCGCCATGAACCACCAGGGCGGAACGGAGATCCTGGGGCGCGACTCCGAACAGGACGAGTGGCGGGTCGTCGCAGTCTATCCGGTGGACGAGCTGGTGATGCCGCTACGCTTCCATCCGGATAATCGGCGGTTCTATCTGACGAGCAATCATGGCGAGGCGGATCTCACCCGGCTCGTGTTGCTCGACCTGGAGACCGGCGACGAGGAATTCGTCGAGGGTGATCCCGAGGGTCGGGTCGATTTCGGGGAAGCGATCTTCTCGGAGATCACGGGCGATTTGATCGCCACCTCGTACCAGGACGACACCGTCAGGGTCTATGGCAGAACGGCACTCGCGCGTCGGGACGTGCGTGCGTTGCGGAGCCTTCACGGGGGCGTGGCGACATGGTCCTCGATGACCCTGGACGGGCGAAGGGCCATTGTCTCGTACGATGACCCGACCGATCCCAGGGCGACCTATCTGTACGATCGGGAGGCGGGATCCGGCAAGTTCCTCTTTCGACCTCGGCCGTGGCTCAGGCCGGCGCAGTTGGCCTATATGCGGCCGATCTCGTTCAGGTCGCGCGACGGGCTCACGATCCACGGGTATCTGACCACACCGCGGGACGTATCGCCCCTCAATCTCCCGCTGGTCGTGCTGGTGCACGGTGGGCCCTGGATGCGTGACAACTGGGGATGGAATCCGGAGGTCCAGCTGCTCGCAAACCGGGGGTACGCGGTTCTACAGGTCAACTATCGCGGGTCTTTGGGCTACGGGAAGCACTTCCTGAACGCGGCCGTGCGGGAATGGGCCGGGGCGATGCACGACGATCTCGTCGACGGCGTCCGGTGGGCAGTGGAGCAGCGTATCGCGGATCCCGATCGAGTCGGGATCTTCGGTACGTCGTATGGCGGCTACGCCGCCCTGGTGGGGCTGACGTTCACGCCACAGGTCTTCGCATGCGGCGTGGACTACGCCGGACCGTCGTCGCTGTTGACTCTGCTCGAGTCGTTCCCGCCGTATTGGCGACCGTTCCTCGAGGGCACCTTCTATCGCCACGTCGGAGACCCCGCGAAGCCGGACGACCGAGAAGAGCTGAGGCGACGTTCCCCGCTCTTCTATGTGGACCAGATCGACGACCCTCTTCTGATCATCCATGGAGCGAACGATCCTCGCGTCAAGAAACGTGAGGCGGATCAGCTCGCGATCGCCCTGCGCGACAAGTCCGTGGAGGTCCAATACCTGCTCGCCGACGACGAGGGTCACGGGTTCGCGAAGGTCGAGAACCGATTGGCCGCGTACCGCGCGATCGAACAGTTCTTCGGCGAGTGTCTGGGTGGGCGAGTCCAGCCGCAGGCCGAAGCGCGCCTGGAGCGACACCTGGCCGAGCTCGAGGTCGACGTGGATACGCTGTCGATCGCCGATGTCTCGGACCGCCATGCGCTCTATGTCGGCGACCCCCTGATCGACCCCGACCGGATTCGCGAGGAAGGGTTCAGCGGCAAGCTCGTATTCGTGCAAGGCGAGCGAAGGCGTGAAGTCGGGACGGTTCGAGAGTCTGTTTCCTTCACGCAAGTCGACGGGCGCGCGGTGATCCGCCGCGTGCAGGAGATCGAGTCGCAGATGGTCGGCACGAGCAGCGACACCATCCTGGTCGACCGGAGTGCGCTCGAGCCGGTTTCCATTCGCTCCCACAATCAGTTCCGTACGGTCTCGGTGGAGTTCGACGGTCCTCGGGTGACCGGCTGGCACGAGCCTACCGGCGCCGACCCCGAGCCCGTCGACCTGACATTGCAGGTGGTGCCGTTTCCATGGCAGTTGTCCGGCCTAGTAATGCGGGCTGTGCCGCTCTCGGAAGGCCTGGCCGTCTCCATGCCCACATACGTCTACGACGACGGTCGGGTGATCGAGGCAACCGCGGTGGTCCGGGGCGTCGAGGACCTGGAGCTCGCGGACGGGCACCCCGTGTCGGCCTGGGCCATCGACGTGGACCTGGCCGGTCAGAAGCTCACCTGGTGGCTCACCGAGGAGGATCGGGCACCGATCCTGACCGAGGTGAAACCGATCCCCGGTGTGACCCTTCGCCTCGAGTTCTTCGAGGAATAGGATCGCGGCACAGGCTTCCGCAGCTTGCGACCGACCGCGAGGGCGTCGGTTTTCGAGACCGGCCCCGGTTGTCCTATCCAGTCCCCATACGTCCGAATACGTCGGAACGAAGCGGGATCCTTGTCGGACTGGTCCTCGTGAGTACCGAGGAGTCCGAACGCGGATGGCCACATCCAGGGCTTACCCATATTCGACAACCCCTCCACCCTAGGACTCCGCTGCCCCCTGGCTCGTTCCAAAAATCAGCCAAGCTTTCTCGGGCGCGGTCTCTCCCCCCGCAGCTTTGATTCCGTTTGGACTGCGTGCCCCGCGGCGTAATCCTCTCGCCGGACCACCGGGCTTGAAGTGATGAGCGCCTGTCTTGACCCGCTGCGCGCAGCCTCCGCACGTTGCCCCCATTGCCCATTAGGCTGCGGGGCGCCCGCAGTGTTCGGATACGCCCCCCGCAGCCTATTAGGAGTTAGGCCGCTCACTTCATTTGAGAGCGGTATAGGTAAGGGAGGGCAAGATGACGGCGATACACCGAGGTAAGGGAGGCCGTGTAGCGGCTGCATATTTCCTCTTGGTCGTCTGCAGTTCTTGCGGTGGACCCGAGCAACCATCCGGCCTCCTAATCTCTAACGTCCGTGTGTTCGACGTGCAGACCGGCACGTTTTCGGCCCCCTCGGGCATCTTGATCCGCGGCGGGGAGATTCACGCGGTTGGGTCGGGGAGCGAGCTGGGAGAGCCTGAGCGGACCCTTGACGCCGGTGGTGCGTTTGCTTTGCCCGGACTGTGGGACAGCCACGTACACATCACGGCAATGACGCTCGCTGGAGACGATTCGGTAAGGACCAATCTCAGCGGGTACGTCAGGCAGGGAGTGCTCTATTTGCGCGACGTGGGTGGTCACCTGCAGACGCTTAGGTCCCTGAGGGACCGCATCAGGTCGGGAGACCTGATGGGGCCAGAGATCCTTTTTGCAGGACCAATGACGGAGCGCCCACCTCTCACCTGGGGAGCCTATAATCGAGATTTTCCGGGCTATGCGGTCCCGATCGAGATCCCGGCAGACGTCGATAGTCTCGTCGCGTCGGTGGCGCGGGCTGGGGGATCGCATCTAAAGGTCTTTGGGGCATGGGATCCGGGCCTGTTTCGACGGGCGGTCCGCCTGGCCCATGAACGGGGCCTAAAGATTGTGGTCGATCCAGGGCTACCGTTTTTCCAGGACATCCCGTTCGATACTGCGCTCGCCGCCGGTGCAAAGAGCCTGGAGCACGGCCATACACCCTGGCAGACCGTGCTCCCACCTGATCTGAAAGAGATCCATGATCGGCTGCAGGCCGGGACCGACGAAGACGCAACGGTCGATTTCAGACTTCGTACGGTCGTGCTGGGTCGAGAAGCGATCGATTTCGCCGCACTCCGGGCTCTGGGTGATCGAATGGTGGCGTCCGGAGCGTACTTCTGTCCGACGATTCGGGTGATGGAGGAGGAATGGAGGGGGCAAGGAGACACCTGGGATGGCCTTGCGGCTGCAGCCGTGGAGATGACGCGCGCATTGGCTGAGCGTGGGGTCTCGCTTCTGGTCGGATCTGACGGGGATCCAAGGGATGCGACCGCCACCATTCGCGAAATGGAGCTTCTCGTCGGGCTCGGCGTTCCACCCGCTCAAGTGCTTCGAGCCGCCACCATTAACCCTGCTCGTTGGATCGGCAGGGATGACGAGATTGGAAGTTTGACCTCTGGGATGAAGGCTGATCTCATCCTCGTTGACAGTGATCCCCTGCAAGACATGAGGGTCCTCAGAAGCCCTGTTCTCGTAATGCAAGACGGTGTAGTCCGCCGAGGGCAGAATCTCTTGCCACCGGAGTCACGGTGAGCGGCTAACAAGCGATTGCTGCTGACGCGGTGGCGGACCGGATTGACATTCCCAGACACTATCGAACACTCGTGTGCCGGCTATGGAAACCGGCGTCCGGTTCAGCAGTGGCTTGGCGCCGGATTGCACTTTTATGCAGCATGTTGTATGTATATGCGCTCCGGCGGGTCGATCCGGCCGGAGTTTCGTGCGTATGTGGGACGCGGATTGGCTGAGAAACGGGAATCAGAGGCTGGATTGAACGTCCAATGAATAGACCTGGCGCGAAGAGCGAGGTTCGGCGGGTTGCCCTGGCATACTCCGGCGGACTCGATACCTCGGTGATGATTCCATGGCTCACGGAGAACTACGGCTGCGAGGTCGTTGCGGTCGTTGGCGACGTGGGACAGGCCGATGACTTCGAGGCCGTGCGAGCGAAGGCGCTGGACACCGGTGCGATCGCGTGCCGCGTGGTCGACCTCAAGCAGGCCTTCGTAGAGGAGTGCGTCGTGCCAGCCCTGCGCGCCGGAGCGGTCTATGAGGGCCGGTATCTTCTGGGCACGGCGCTCGCGCGACCGGTAATCGCGAGGGCGCAGGTGGAGGTCGCACGCGCGCTGGGCTGTGACGCCGTGGCGCACGGGTGCACGGGCAAGGGCAACGACCAGGTCCGGTTCGAGCTCACATATAGGGCGCTCGCTCCCGAGTTGACCATCATCGCGCCATGGCGGGAGTGGGAGATCACCTCGCGCGAGGACGCGATCGCGTACGCCGACGCACGCGGCATCCCGGTGCCGGTGACGGTGGACAAGCCCTACAGCATCGACAAGAACCTGTGGCACACGTCCTTCGAGGGCGGCGTGCTGGAGGATCCGTCCTGCCCGCCCCCGGCGGACCTGCACGACCTGACGATCGATCCGCGACAGGCCCCGGATGAGCCGCAGGACATCGAGATCGCGTTCGAGCGAGGGGTCCCGTTCGAGCTGAATGGGCAGGCGATGGACCCGGTGACGCTGATTCAGTCGCTCAACCGGCTCGCGGGCTCGCACGGCGTGGGCCGAATCGACCTGGTCGAGAACCGGCTGGTCGGGATGAAGAGCCGCGGCGTATACGAGACGCCAGCCGGATCGGTGCTCCTCGCGGCACTCACCGACCTCGAGGCGCTAACGCTGGATCGGGACACGGCCGCGTTCAAGCGGACCGTCGCGGCCCGCTATGCCGAGCTCGTGTATCAGGGTCTGTGGTATTCACCGTTGCGGCAGGCGTTCGATTCATTCGTGGATACCGTGCAGGCTCACGTGACCGGCCGAGTGACGGTGCGGCTCTTCAAGGGCTCGGCCACCGCGGTCGCACGCCAGTCACCGTTCAGCCTGTACCGAGAGGACCTGGCCACGTTCAGCGAGGACGCCGTCTACGACCAGGCGGACGCGGCCGGGTTCATCCGGTTGTGGGGACTCCAGACGGAGCTCGCCGCCCGGGCTGCCACGCAGACCGACGCCGGACCGACGGAGATCCCTTCCGCACACCTGACCCATCCGGAGGAGGCGCCTCGATCTCGCCGCTCGCGGCCCGCGCCAGAGGCGCGTGTCTGAGGACGGTCCGACACCGCTCTGGGGCGGCCGCTTCGAGGAGGCGATCGACCCCCTGATCCACGAGTACACGGGCTCGCTGGATTTCGACCGGCGACTGGTCCGACACGACCTGCTCGGATCCATGGCGCACGCGCGCATGCTCATGGAGCGAGCGATCCTCTCCCGCGACGCCGCCGCGGGGATTCTGGAAGGGCTCTCGGGACTCCTCTCCGACCTCGAGAGTGGGCGGTTGAGCGTCGAGGGAGAGGACGAGGATATCCACTCGTGGATCGAGCGAGTCCTCATCGAGCGGGTCGGAGATCCGGCGCGAAGGCTTCACACGGCCCGAAGTCGCAATGACCAGACGAGCGTCGCCCTGCGGCTCTACGTCCGTGAGGCTCTCGTCGGGACCCTCGAGCAGTTGGGGAAGTTTCAGCGAGCGCTTCTCGAACGTGCGGGGAAGCACGAGGAGAGCTGGCTCCCCGGGTATACGCACACGCAGCGCGCGCAACCCGTCAGCCTGGCGCACCACTTGCTCGCCCACTTCTGGTCGTTGGCGCAGGACGGTCGGCGGTTACGGGCCGCGCACGACAGCACCGGAATATCTCCCCTGGGGGCGGGCGCGCTCGCGGGGACGTCGTTCGAGATCGATCCGCACCGTTCGGCCGCCCTGCTGGGCCTCCCGGGGGTCTTCGCGAACAGCATGCACGCGGTCGCCGATCGGGACTACATCCTGGAGACGGCGTTCGCCTGCGCCCTCGCGATGGTACACCTGTCGAGGTGGGCGGAGGAGGTCATTCTGTGGAGCTCGTACGAGTTCCGGTTCGTCGAGCTCGGTGACTCGATCTCGCAGGGCAGCAGCATCATGCCACAGAAGAAGAACCCCGAGGCCGCGGAGATCCTGCGCGGGAAATCGGCGCGAGCGATCGGACACGTGACGGCTCTTCTCGCCCTCGTGAAGAACCTGCCGCTCACCTACAACAGCGACCTCCAGGAGGACAAGGAACCGCTCTTCGACGCACTTCACACGGCCGAGCGGTCGCTGGGCACCGCCACCGTGATCCTCTCGGGTCTCCGTTTTCGCACCGACCGAATGGAGGCCGCGCTTCGGGGAGGCATGCTGACGGCCACCGAGCTGGCGGACCATCTCGTCCGCCAGGGCGTTCCGTTTCGGACCGCGCACCAGCAGGTCGGGCACGTCGTGCGTGCGGCCGAGGAGCGCGGGCTGGAGCTCTGGGAGTTGGCAGCGGACGACCTCCGGGCGCACTGTCCGGCGGCGGAAGCCGGCGTCGTCGAGGCGCTTACCCCGGAACGGGCCGTTCGCGAGCACACATCGCCCGGCGGCCCGGCGCCTGCCCGAGTCCACGAGCAACTCGAGAAAGCGCACAGAGAGCTCACAGCGCTGGAGCAGTGGCTGGGCGAGATTCAGCCGCCGCCCATCTACCGGGCCCACCTCGACGGAACCCTGCTCGGAGACCTTTTGACGTGAACCAGCGCGAGAGAGAGCGAGCACTCCTCCAGATCGTCGACGATCGACCGATCGCCACCCAATCCGGCCTCGTGCACGCTCTGGGGAGGCGCGGGTTCGCGGTCACACAGGCGACGGTGTCGCGCGACATCGGGCGCCTTGGTCTGGTCAAGGTGCGAGCCGCGGATGGATCCTCCAGATACGCCCGCGCGGGCGCGACACCTCCCCCCACACCAGCCAGCCGTCGCGTGCTCCAATCGACGTTGCGCGAGTTCGCCACCGACCTCGAGACCGGCGGCGGTCTGTTCGCGATCAAGACCCACAGCGGGTGCGCTAATGCGGTGGGGAACGCGATAGATGAAGCCGACGTACCGGGTGTAGTCGCGACCCTCGCCGGCGACGACACCATTTTCGTGCTCACGCGAAACTCGAATGACCGCGCACGGGTTATCAGCGAGCTGCAAGCGCTGATGCGGGAGGCCTGAGGCGTTCTCCGTCGCGCGGCGGCGAGCCAGGCGCCGGGACCTTTCCCATGCTTTCGGGATAGATGGGTCGACGGTCGCGACCGCGGCCACGAAAGAGCTAGACAACCCGGAGATTCTGTTCAGATTCTCTTTCGAGGAGGAGACAGGGATGTTGAGGAGGACTTGCCTGGTCGCCGTGGCGGCCGCTCTCGGAACGCTGTATGCGGGACCCGTCGCTGCCCAATCGCTGGATGACGTGAAGCTCTCGGGCACGATGGTGCTCATGGGCGGCGCCATGGAGGCACCGATCACGATCATGCAGAAGCGCCCCGCCAAGGCCCGTGTGGAGTTCACGGTTCAAGGCATGCAGGGCGTACAGGCATACGACGGAGAGACCGCCTGGATTCAGATGCCCTTCCTGGGCTCTCCGGATCCCGAGCCCGCACCGGCGGAGATGGTCAGCCAGATGAAGGAGCAGGCCGACATCGATGGGCCGCTGGTTGGGTGGCAGGATGAGGGCCACACGCTGGAGCTGGTCGGCAAGGAGGATGTCGACGGAACGGAGACCTTCAAGGTGAAGGTCACGCATAGCTCGGGCGAGGTCAGCCACTACTACCTGGACTCGGAGTACTACCTGCCGATCAAGGTCACGGCCGTACGGAACGTGCAGGGGGCGGAGAGCGAGATTACCACGATTCTCGGCGCCTACAAGGAGGTCCAGGGTCTCATCCTGCCCTTCTCGATCGAGGTCACCTCGCCCATGGGACCTCAGGTCATTTCGTTCGAAACCATCGAAGTCAACGTGAGCCTGGATGACGGGATCTTCGCCATGCCGGGGAAGTGACCCGCGGGTAGCCGCCGTGGTCGATCCCGACCGCCGCGGTTAGCCTCACGAAGTGCCCGAAGAGGCCCGGCCCGAAAGCGATGCGGACCGGGCCTTTTCACATCGCGCGCTCGTGGCCATGCTTGAGCGCGGCGGATGCGTGACCGCTCGACCTCAATTCCATAGGCGACACATGAGCACCCTACGTTTTGCGTTCGTTCCGGCATCCATCGGTCTGCTGGCAGTCGCAGGCTTCGCGACCCCGCGACCGATGGCCGCCCAGATCCCGATCACGTCCGCCGATCTGGGCGGACTGCCCGCGCGAGCCATCGGACCTGCCGTGATGAGCGGCCGGATCGCCGCGATCGATGCCGTCCCCGGGGACCCGCTCACCATATACGTCGGAGCGGCAGGCGGCGGGGTATGGAAGTCCACCAACGCCGGCACGACGTTCGAGCCCGTGTTCGATGAGCACTCGCAGTCGATCGGGGCGATCGCGATCGATCCGTCCGAGCCTCGGACGGTATGGGTCGGGACGGGTGAGACCTGGACCCGGAACAGCGTCTCGATCGGGACGGGCCTCTACCGCACGCTCGATGGGGGCGAGACGTGGCAGTTCATGGGACTCGGCGATTCGGAGCGCATCGCGCGTATCGCGATCGACCCGAACGACCCCCAGACCGTGTTTGTGTGCGCGACGGGTCACCTTTGGAACGCGAACGAGGAGCGTGGGGTCTTCCGCACGCACGACGGCGGCGAGACGTGGGACAAGGTGCTCTACGTCGACGAGGATACCGGGTGCGCGGACCTCGCGATGGATCCGCACGCACCCACGATCCTGTACGCGGGCATGTGGCAGTTCCGTCGCTGGCCGTGGTTCTTCGATTCGGGAGGACCCGGAAGCGGCCTGTATCGCTCCACCGATGGCGGTGACACGTGGGAGGAGCTGACGAACGGGCTACCCGAGGGAGAGAAAGGGCGCATCGGCGTGGCCGTGGCCCCTTCCCGCCCGAACGTGGTCTACGCGGTGGTGGAGGCGGACTCGACCGCCCTCTACCGCTCCGATGACCTCGGCTCGAGCTGGCTCGAGGTGGGCTCGGGGGGTCAGGTCCGCGGGCGCCCCTTCTATTACGCGCACGTCGTGGTGGACCCGAGGGACCACGAGCGCATCTACAAGATGGCGACATCGATGGGCATCTCCTCCGATGGCGGCGAGACATTCGGAGGCATCCCATCGTCGCCGTTCGGCGCCAGCGTGCACAGCGACCATCACGCGCTGTGGATCAACCCGGACAACCCTGGCGAGCTCCTCCTGGGGACCGACGGGGGTCTGTACATTTCGCAAGACCGCGCGCAGACCTGGCGGCACGTGCGCGCGCTCCCGCTGTCGCAGTTCTACGAAGTCAGCTTCGACATGGAGTGGCCGTACAACGTGTACGGCGGACTGCAGGACAACGGGACCTGGATGGGCGCTTCCCGAAGCCGGGGCGGAGTCCGGAGCCGTGATTGGCGGAACATCTTCGCCGGGGACGGCTTTCACGCCTTCGTCGACCCGGGTGACCCCGAGTACGTGTATGTC
>JBDHHV010000142.1:0-8721 GCA_039589195.1 Gemmatimonadota bacterium
ACCGAAGACCTTACGCGTTCCCGCCCTCAAGGCCAGCGTCGGTTCTAACGGCCAGGCCTCCGCCGAGAGGTATGTGCTCCCGTACAACTCGAGACTCCCGTACGCTTCTCCGACGTCGAGCAGTCCGGGGTGGAGGGCGACTCGCGCCAGGACGAAGGCGCCCCGATTCGACTGAGCTCCGTCATTCCGTGTGTCGAACCGGGCATCAGCGAACAGCTCTACCTGCGTGAAGCCATCGGAGCCCTCGATCGGGTCTTCCGAGCCGGTGACGTCGCTGGCGGGTGCGAGGAAGGGGTTCGTCGCCGTCCGGGTCCGCGAGAGCTCGAACGCGGCTCCTCCGCCGATGTCGAAGTGCCGACTCAGCTGACTTCCGAGGCGTGAACGGAACGAGAGCGCCCGCCGCCGCGCATCGGCGGAGTCGGAGGTCGTGAACCTCCGCGTGTCGTTCCCGAACCCGAAGAAGTTGACGACGTCGAGCTCGGAGGCGATCACCTCCAGGGTCAGGTGCCGCCTGGAGGCCTCGCTCCGGAAGTCGGCCTGAGCCTCGATGTGGAACTTCCCTTGCGTCGCGATCCCGCCGAACAGCCTCAGCCTCGTTTCGTAGGGATCCCGGCGGAAGCCGTAGTCGAAGTGCGTCGTGCCCATGCCCAGGAACAGCCCGAAGTCGGAGCTGAAGTCGAGCCTGCCGTAGGGAACGAGCCAGCCTCCCGAGTGGATGGGTCGGCGCGAGTTCTCTTCGCTCCCGTCCCCGAAGCGCCAGCCATTCGGATGGTAAGGCTTCGAGATGATCCTCCGAGTGGGTGCGCGACCCGTGACCCGATTGGTCCCCTCGGAATCGTAGAACAGCGCCGACAACGCGTCGTTGTCATACGAGACCTCGTCATCGCCCGCGCCGCCGACGATCCTGATCACCGGGCCGAGCGGTGAGCGGCGGTCGCCGGGCCGGGTCGCGACCGACCGGTCGACCCCCGCGAGTCGCACGATATCGTCGCCACCACCCAAGAAGAGCCAGATCTCGTCGGTCTCCGCCGGATCGAAGATCCTCCGATACGACGTCGCCGGGACGCCCTGGCTGCCGGCCGGCCTGATGGCAGCCGGGCTCCGGCGCGGCAACGCAACGACGGCGAGCAGGTTGCCTGGGAGCGTCGTGACGCTCACTTCTTCCGGGCCATCGGCCAGGTGGATCTCGACGTCCTCCGACAGGAGGTCGTAGAGGTCGGATGCCGCCTTCGGGAGGTCGTCTCGACGCTGCTTCAACGAGCGCGCCAACACCTCGCCGTCCAGCCGGTACAGTGGTTCGGGCAGTCTCCGCACCGCCTCATCGATGACCTCGTTCGTGAGCTTCGAGTGAACCGCGAGCGCCACCGAATCCCATGTAGGGCGCTCGAGCTCCGCCAGGAAGCGACGGTCGACCTCTCGTGCCTCGTGATGAAGGTCGTAGATGCTGGAGTAGGTCTCGTCGAAGCCCACGAAGCCACGCACGAAGAAGCGCGCGACGGAGGGGACGAGCCCGTCCCGGCGAGAGAAGGCGTGATCGCGGTCGAGCGCGATCGGGACCCATGTGGAGTCGCCCGGCCGGCGACCCCACGACCATTGCCCCCGGTGCCGGTTCCAGTCACCGATCAACATGTCGAGCAGCCGCGCGGCCAAGAACGCCCGCGCGTCGACGTCTCGGACCCTGCCCGCCGAGAGTCGCTCGAAGATGTCATCTCCGTCGATCACCTCGGCGAGGTCTTCGAACACCGGACCGCCAGGGATCTCCTCACCCAATCGCTCCACCAACACCCCCGCGCGACCCGCGAACTCCTCGCGAAACTCGCCCAGAGCCGGATCGTCCGGCATCACGAACGGGGAGGGATCGGGGTGAAGCACGCCCGCCGCATCCTCGAGCGCGTCCACGACGAGCACGCTGAAGGGATGGAGCGAGCTCACCTGGTCCTGAAGGAACTCCACCATGGGCTCATCCCGGAGCTCTTCCGGCAGCCTGCGAGTCGGGTCCTTGTCGATGAGGCGGAACATGTACCGACGCCCGGCCCCGATGAGGATCAGCGAAGTCGTCTGCGAGCCGCCCGCCGTGCGCTCGGGTGTGAGCCCCCCGGCGAAACCCTCCAGGTCCAGAACCGGCAACGTGACGGGAGACGTCCACGCCGCCCGGTAATGGTCACCCCAGAAGAAGCTCCTGAATCCGCCGGCTTCGTATTGGGGGCCGAGGACGAGTCGGACCGAGTCCGGTCCGGCGGAGGGTGGCATTTGCGCTCGTGCACCCTGACCGAGCGTCCCCAAAGCGAACAGACAAAGCACCGTACTTCGAACGGCCTCGGTCCTCTTTGGGGTGGCGGCGCAGGCCGAGGTCAGGCCGGACCGCATCAACGCGGTGTCCGCGGCCGACGACGACGGCCCGAGGAGACTTCGTAGGAGGCTCCGAGGATCAGGCGTCCGCCAGCGCGCTGAGCGAGGTACCACGGGTGCGTCACCAATGGGGCGGGAGGGACTCGAACCCCCGACTTCTGCGATGTGAACGCAGCGCTCTAGCCAACTGAGCTACCGCCCCCTGCAAGTGAGCCTGACGCTCCCTGCAAGCGGGTGACCGGATTCGAACCGGCGACCTCAACCTTGGCAAGGTTGCGCTCTGCCAGCTGAGCTACACCCGCAAGGGATGGGGAGACTACGCCGAGTGCCGAACCCCGTCAATCCGGCGCCACGTCGACCGCGCCCCCGATCATGATCCGACGCCACCACACGCATGGCCATTACGCTTCGGGAGGCTCCCAGATCCCCCGCCGCCGGGCGCGCCAACGGTTGAACACGGCGGGAATCCCCTTCCACAGGTACATGCCGATGATGACGACGAAGCTCGCCACGAGTATCCACGTCGGGATCTGGAACGCCATTCCCAGCCAGGCGAGGAGATAGTAGCGCGGAAAGCGCGAGACGATCAGCGCCGCCACGTACTTCCACATCGCGTAGTGCATCGAGAAGGAGAGGAACTTGAACGGGAAGAACGGGACCGGCGTAAACCCCGCCACTAACAACGTCGCGAACGGCCAACGCATGAAGTACCGGATCGCTCCCCGGTAGAACTTCTTCTCCTTGTAGCCCTGGATGCTCTGCAGGTTGAGGACGGGCACGAACACGGCGTGGTCCATGATCCCGGCCACGACCGTGCCGGCCGTCGCCGCCAGCGCCGTGAGCCACAGATTCGCGAACTTCCCGAAATAGAACAGGACCGGCTCGTGCGGGAAGACCGTGATCGCCGTGTTGGATGGAATCGAGTAGAACGCCAGGTAGTAGTAGCTGTTGGACTCGAAGTCCCGCAGCATGAGGATCGAGGTCACGATCCCCAATACCACCATCACGGCTCCCAGAACCCACACGGCGGGACCGAGCCGGGTGTATACCTGCCCTTCGCCCGGGACCTCCGGCGGCGGATCCGTCAGGTTCGCATCGATGGCTACTGTTTGGTCTTCCAAGCCGTGGCTTTCCCCCGGTCGGGTCCTGTGGACGGTTTCGTGATCCGGCATCGCGCAGGGGCCGCAAAACCGCTACGAAAAGCGGCTACAAGTAGAGGCGCGGGCGACTGGCTCGCAAGCTCGGGCCCCCGCTAGGTTTCACCCGAACGTAGCCGCCGGCCCGTGGAGCCACGGGCACACACCGGCTCCACTTCGCCAATGGCCTGGACAACGCACCTTCAGCTTTTGACGAGCTCGCGAATGCACAGGGCGCTGGATCGCACCGTCGTCGTCCTCGACGAACCTCAGGATCTCGTCAACATCGCTCTTACCGTACGAGCGATGAAGAACATGGGTTTGGATCGCCTGCGCCTGGTGCGCCCGGCCGAGTATGACGCGTACCGGATCACCGGCATCGCGCACGGTACGGATGACGTCGTCGAGCGTATCGAGGTGCACGACACGCTCGCCGGGGCGCTGGAGGACGTGCAGTTCGTGCTGGGGGCGACCGCCCGCCGGCGCTCCAGCCGCCAGAGCTGGTGGACGCCCGAGGAAGCCGCGGCGCACGTCGTGGAGCGCCCGGATCGCACCGCTCTCCTCTTCGGACGCGAGGACCGGGGGCTGTCGAACGAGAGGCTCGACCTGTGTCACGGTCTCGTCTCCATTCCGACGAATCCGCATCACACCTCGATGAACCTCGGACACGCCGCGGTCATCGTCTTCTACGAGCTCCGTAAGGCCGTGGAGCGCACCGAGGGAGCCGAGCCCCGGGATCTGTCCTACAAGCGGCGGCGGCAGACACCGACCGCCACCCACGAGGAGCTGGAATCGTTCTTCGCCATCTGGGAGAAGGCGATGAACGACCTCGGGCTGTTCCACGGCATCGATCCGCTCCCGAAGATGCGGAGCTTCAGATCGGTGTTTCAGAGAGCGGATCTGGACCGACGCGAGGTAGGACTGCTACAGGCCGCCGCGTACGAGGCGATCCACTTCGCGGCCCGAGAGCGAAAGCGTGCGCGGGACGAGGTAGAGGCCGAGGCGGTGGCTCCCCCGGAGGAACCGCGCGGCGCGGCTCCCGACGAGAGCGCGTGACCGGGCGTCAGATCCGTGAGCTCAGCTTCTCGATCAGCTCGGCGTTCGTTCCCGTTTGCCGCATGAGGCCCAACACCTCGTTCATGGCTTCGAGCGGCGGGTAGTCGCCCAGCTCCCTGCGCATCGCCTGCGATATCGTGAGCGCCTGGTCATCGAGCAGCCGCTCTTCGCGTCGCGTCGCGCTCGCGGGCAGATCGATGGCCGGGTAGATACGCCGATCCGCGAGATCCCGACTCAGCACCAGCTCGCTGTTACCGGTTCCCTTGAACTCCTCGAAGATCACCTGGTCCATCCGCGAACCGGTATCGATGAGCGCCGTGGCTATGATGGTGAGCGAGCCCCCGCCCTCGGCGGGTGAGATGTTCCGGGCGCTGCCGAAGAACCGCTTCGGCTTCTCCATGGCCTGGGCGTCGATGCCGCCCGTCAGCGTCCGGCCGCTGCCTTCCTCCACCGTGTTGTAGGCGCGCGCCAAACGGGTGATGGAGTCGAGGATGATGACGACGTCATCCCCCATCTCGGCTTTTCGGCGCGCCCGCTCGAGCGTGATCTCGGCCACCTGCACGTGGCGCTCGGCCGGAAAGTCGAAGCTGGACGC
The DNA here is from genome assembly GCA_039589195.1 of Gemmatimonadota bacterium. GTDB lineage: Bacteria > Gemmatimonadota > Gemmatimonadetes > Palauibacterales > Palauibacteraceae > JBDHAC01. The sequence goes on from JBDHHV010000142.1 coordinate 5,137, forward strand.
CACGACCTCGCCGAATCCGCACGCCTCCATCTCGGTCACCTCTTCGGGGCGCTCGTCCACCAACAGGATGAGGATCCCGCAATCGGGGCGGTTCTTCGTGATACCCTCGGCGATCGCCTGCAGGACCATCGTCTTTCCCGCCTTCGAGGGCGCGACGATAAGTGCCCGCTGTCCGGTTCCGAGCGGGCAGAAGAGATCGATGATCCGATTGGTGTAGTCGGGCTGACCGCGGCGCTCGAGGCCGCATTCCAGCACGAGTTGTTGATCGGGGTGCAGGGCGCTGAGCCGGCTGAACTTGATGCGCTCGCCGATGGATTCGGGGGGGCGCCCGTTGACCGTGAAGATCTTCCGGAGGGGAGGGCTCTTCCCGGGCTTCGGAGGCTTGCCGGCCTCGCCGCAGATCTCGTCACCCGTACGCAGGTTGTATCGCCCGACCATCTTCGGCCCGACGTAGATGTCCTCATCGCTCGGCATATAGCCGGCGTGTCGACGTCGGACAAAACCGGCACCGTTCCCCAACCGCTCGAGGACACCCAGATAGGTGTCGGCTACCGTTGGAGCGGCTTCACCCGCTTCCGTCGTCGACGTCGCTGTCGCTTCCATTTCTCCAGACACGACCTTACTCGACTCCTGTTTGATGCTTCCTGTTGTGATGCTCGGATGTCTGTGCCCGGCGGCCGACGGGATCGTCTACCTGTTTCTCGAAACGTTCCGGATACCGAAACGGATGAGCCACCAGTCGGAGAACCGGGACTTCCCGCAAATGCGGAGCGCGCGATCAGGCGCGTCGCGACGGCTCGCGCACTGGATCCCCCACCGAGTTTTGTGGGCTGGGAGAGCGAGCCGGAATCGCCGACCCTGCTGCGGGAACCTGAAAATGCGGGTGAAGGGCCGGTTCGCGCCAGCACCACGGCCAAACCGACGCCGTTTCATCCCGCCACCCCCCGAAACACCCCGGGACGGTCTCATGTTCCAGACCCCGCAAAACCGGGTTGCGGTCACGCCCCCCCTGAAGGACGCGGAGGGAAAGGCTGCGACGAGCATGCCTCGGTATTCCACATTCGCTCGCAAGCTGTATATTTCAGGGCTGTCTCTCAGGGGCGGCCTCACAGCGGCGTCGCCCGCGAGTCGTACTTCAGACTTCTCAGACGACGAACCGAAGACGGAGTGTAAACATGAAGCGTTCCCTTTCTAACGGGCTGGCCGCCCTTGTCGCGCTGAGCCTCGTCGCATGCGGCGGTGGTGATGCGGACTCCGATACCGGAGCGGCTCCCGCGGCGGCCCCGGCGGCGGCCCCGGCCGGTGGTGAAGCGCCAGCGGCGGGCGAACTGTCGATGCCGGACTGGATGACGGTCGACGAGGCCGGCCAGACGGTCACGATCGAGCTCGTGGCGGGTCTGACCGCCGACAACAACCGCTGGAATTTCAACGGCTACGCGAGCGGCAACGGGACCGTGGTGGTTCCGGCCGGCTACACCGTGGTCCTGAACTTCCGCAACGATGACCCGGCGAACTTCCACAGCGTCGCCGTCCTCGAAGGCTCGGGAAGCTGGCCGGTGACCTTCGACAACCCGGCCCCTGTCTTTGATGGCGCCATGACTTCGAACCCGACGTCCATGACCGAATCGACGGCGCCGGGCGGTGCGACGGAGACGATCACGTTCACCGCGTCGGACGCGGGCGATTACTCGCTCGTGTGCCTGATTCCGGCTCATGCCGCAACGGGCATGTGGATGGGATTCACCGTGTCTGCGACCGGAGAGGCGGGCGTGAGCGGCTAAGCCACTCGCCGTATCCTGGCCGCGACCGATCGGTTGCGGCCTTGAAGAAAAGGGGGGAGCGGGCCCGATCCGCTCCCCCCTTTTTTTTCTCAGCCCACTTTCTCTCAGTCCACGATCAGGAGCCCGGTGCCGTCGATCTCGTCACGGCTCAGCTGGACGAGTGCGTCGTTCGCCTCGCCCAGCCCGAACCGTGTCACCTTCGGCCGAATGGGAACGGCCGCCGCCTCCTTGAGAAGCTCTCTCCCGTCCTTGCGCGTGTTCGCCTCGACGCTCTGTAACGTCTTTTCGTGAAACAGGTGCATCTCGTAGTCCAGCTCGGGCACGGAGCTCATGTGGATCCCCGCGAGCGCCAGCGTCCCACCCGGCCGGAGAGCGCGCAGCGCGTCGGGGACGAGCTCGCCGGCAGGCGCGAACATGATCGCGCTGTGCGGTGGCTCCGGCGGCTCGTCACGAGACCCCCCGACCCAGGTAGCCCCCATCTCCCGTGCCAGCGCACGGTGTCTCTCGCCGCGCGTCATCACGTACACCTCGTGTCCCCGGTGGAGCGCGATCTGGATGACCACGTGCGCCGAGGAGCCGAAGCCGTACAACCCGAGACGTCCGCCTGGCGGCAGTTGCGATCGGTTCAACGCCCGGTACCCGATGATGCCCGCGCACAACAGCGGAGCGGCCTGCTCATCGGTGAACGATGCGGGGATCCGGTAGGCGAACGACTCGCGGACCACGGCGAGCTCGGCGTACCCCCCATGCTCGTGGTAACCGGTGTAGAGTGACCCGACGCACAGGTTCTCCTGTCGAGCCAGACAGAACTCGCACTCGCCGCACGTCCTCCGCAGCCATGCGATCCCCACGCGGTCACCTTCCCGGAAGCGATCGCAGTCGGGTCCCACCGCATCCACGACGCCGACGACCTGATGTCCAGGCACGATCGGGCCGGGAGGGCTGGGCAGGTCACCTTCTATCACGTGCAGATCGGTCCGACAGATGGCGCAGACGCGCACGCGGACGCGGATCTCACGCCGCCCCGGCTCGGGATCCGGCAGCTCGACCTCCTCCAGCGGGTGGTCTTCTATCGGGGCCTGCCCACGCAGGATCATCGCTCGCATCGTTCGTCTCGGCGTCATGGTTGGACGGATCGGGACTCTATGTGCAAAATAGGCGTATGAACCCGGTCCGACGAATGCTCTTGTGGGGGTCGGAGAACCCGTGGCTCGCCAGGCGATTGCCCGGACTTCGCTTCGTCCGGCGGGCCGTGCGGCGCTTCATGCCGGGCGAGCGGCTGGAGGACGCGCTCGCGGAGGCCGCGTCGCTCGCGGCCCGAGGAGTCCCGAGCACACTCACGCTGCTGGGTGAGAACGTGGAGACCTCGGAGGAGGCGGCGGCGGTAGGTGACGAGTTCCTCCGCGTGCTCGACGGGGCCGAGCACCGTGATCTCGACGTGGAGGTCTCCGTCAAGCTCACGCACCTGGGGCTGGACCAGGATCCCGTGCGCGCCGGGCGGCACGTGGCCCGGCTCGCGCACCGCGCCCAGGGCCGGGGGCGCGTGTGGATCGACATGGAGGCGAGCCAGTACGTCGACGCGACGCTGGATGTGTTCCGCGAGGTACGCGCCGAGCACGAGACCGTGGGGCTGTGTCTCCAGTCTTATCTGTATCGCACCGAGAGCGACCTCGAGAGCCTCCTGCCACTGGATCCGGCCATTCGCCTCGTGAAGGGAGTGTATGCGGATCCCCCCTCGGTCGCCTTCCCGAAGAAGCGGGACGCGGTTGCCAGCTTCGAGCTGCTGGCTATGCGCGTGCTCGAC
>JBDHHV010000143.1:0-15128 GCA_039589195.1 Gemmatimonadota bacterium
GCGAGAAGCCTTCCACCTGCGCGCGGAGGGGCTCGACCGCGTGGTGAGCCAGCCGGGAGACGAGCACGCCTTCACGCTCCGATCGGCGAGCATGTGGGTCGACACCGAGCACTAGGTGACGCTGCGCCTTTCCATCCTCATGGAGGCGCTGGATCCGAATCGCGGAGGCGAGAGGGAGCGGGCGCTCGCCGTAGCCGCGAGAATGAGTCGTTGCGTCGATCCGGCTCATTCGACCGCCTGAAGGACGTCCTCCACCGCCTCGAGCACAGAATCGCGACTCAGGTTCGGGTATCTCGCGTAGGCGGATTCGGGGATCCCTCGGACCAGCTCCAGGAACCGGGCCGGTTCGACCATCCGGCTCTTCACGAAGCCGTCCGCGTCCAGCAGGTCCTTGCGAAAGCCGCGAACGATCTTGGACAGGAGTTGCGCGTACGGGTCGTAATGGAAGAAGTCGATGTTCCCCACACGGTCGATGAACAGGTGGCGGTCGACGGTCCCCGCGAGCGCGGGGACGAACTGCTCCGGCCGGGCGAACTCGATGTTCAACCGGAGACGCTCCTTGATCTCCTGAATGTCGCGGAAGACCTCCTCTCGGTCCGCGTAAAGATCGGCATCTAGCGTGGACGCTCGCCATCCGGCGAGGACGGCCGTGCCACCGCCCACAATGTAGACCCGAAACGACTCGTCAACCGGCGCCGTTCGCGCCAGTTCCTCCATCAGTTCCCGCAGGGCGTCGCGGGTGAGCTCACGTCGCACGGCGTCCCCCATCCGACCGGGCGATGCGGCAGGCATCGGCGAAGGAGACCATCTGCTGCAGGCAGGCGTTGTAGCGGGCGTGGGCCAGATCGCCCTCGGTTTTGGACAGCCGTTCGAAAAGGCGGCGTTCAGGGTCCTCGAGAACGGCACCGACCGGAACTCCTTCCCGACGCAGTCGCGGTGCGGCCAGCGACAGGGCGAGGCTCTCTGCGGTCTCCCGGCCGTGTGCAAGATCGGCCAGCCCCGCATCGACCCTGTCGCCGCCGGGCAGGCCCAGTCGCTCGAAGCTCGCCTCCCCGAATCGATGCCGGATCCAGCGCGCGGTCGCGGCTTGCCGGGCGACGGCGCTGCGCGCCGCCGGTGACATGCGCGCGGCCCGCCGACGGCCACCGGTTCGACCGTACCGCCGAAAGGCCTCTCGTACTTCATCCGGGAGCTTCATATGTGGAGGATATGCTTAGGGGGTATGCATATCAAGATAGCGCCTTTCAACATGCCGACTCCATTCAGCACCCGGTCCCTGACCAGGAGCGACATCTGAAGCCGAGCGAAGCCTGCCTCCTCCGGCGCGGCGTCGTGGAGCCAGTCGCCCAGGCGCTCGAACACGGCCGAATCCAGGGTCTCCGCTCCGGGCGTGCCACCCCGGAGAGGAGAACTCTCGTGCCGACAGCCGGCCGGTGTGCTCACCGACCTCCAGGTCGACGCTCTTCCAGACCTAGTGTTTGAAGGAGGACCTGGACGCCGGCATCATCGCGCAAGGTCGAAGCGATCCAGATTCATGACCTTGTCCCACGCGGCCACGAAGTCACGCACGAATGCCCGCTGTGAGTCGTTACACGCGTAGACCTCCGCGATGGCTCTGAGCTGGGAGTTCGAACCGAAGACGAGGTCGGCGGCGGTGCCGGTCCACTTGAGCGCGCCCGTCACGCGATCGCGCCCCTCGAACACGCCCTCGCTCTCGGAGGACACCTGCCACTCCGTGCTCATGTCGAGCAGGTTCACGAAGAAATCGTTGGATAGCGTCTCGGGCCGCTCGGTGAACACGCCGAGCTCGGATCGCCCGACGTTCGCGTTCAGGGCCCTCATGCCGCCGACCAGAACCGTCATCTCGGGAGCCGTCAGCGTCAGCAGGCACGCCCGATCCACCAGCAGCTCGGCCGCCGCACTTTCGTCACCCGCCGCAACGTAGTTGCGGAACCCGTCGGCGGTCGGTTCGAGCACCGCAAAGGACTCCACGTCCGTCTGCTCCTGTGAGGCATCCGTACGCCCCGGCGAGAAGGGAACCTGCACGTCGTGCCCGGCGTCCCTCGCCGCCTGCTCGACAGCCGCGCACCCGCCGAGCACGATCAGGTCCGCGAGCGAGACCTTCTTCCCGCCGGGCTGCGAGCCGTTGAAGTCGGCCTGGATCCCCTCCAGGGTCTCGAGCACCTTCGCCAGCTCGGCCGGGTCGTTGACCTCCCAGTCCTTCTGCGGGGCGAGGCGAATCCGCGCCCCGTTCGCACCACCACGCTTGTCGGTGCCGCGGAACGTGGCCGCGGACGCCCATGCGGTCGCTACGAGCTGGGAAATGGACAGCCCCGAGGCGAGGATCATCTCCTTGAGCGCCGCGATGTCCTCTTCCCCGATCAGCTCGTGATCGACGGCCGGGACGGGATCCTGCCAGATCAGCTCCTCGTCGGGAACCTCCGGGCCCAGGTAGCGCGAGACAGGGCCCATGTCGCGGTGCGTCAGCTTGAACCACGCCCGGGCGAAGGCATCCGCGAGCTCGTCCGGGTTTTCGAGGAAGCGCCGTGAGATCGGTTCGTAGATCGGATCCATCCGCAGCGCGAGGTCCGTCGTGAGCATGATGGGGGCGTGTGTCTTCGACGGATCGTGGGCATCCGGCACGGTGCTCGCAGCGGCGGGATCCGTCGGAACCCACTGCCACGCACCGGCGGGGCTCTTGGTCAGATCCCAGTCGTAGGCGAATAGCGTCTCGAGGAAGCTGTTGTCCCAGGTCACCGGGGTGGGTGTCCAGGCGCCCTCCAGCCCACTGGTGTACGTGTCGCCGGCCACCCCGCTGCCGGCGCTGTTCTTCCAGCCGAGGCCTTGCTCCTCTATGGGAGCACCTTCGGGGTCGGCACCGACGTACTGCTCCTCGACGGCGCCATGGGTCTTGCCGAACGTGTGTCCGCCTGCGATGAGCGCGACCGTCTCCTCGTCGTTCATCGCCATGCGCGCGAACGTCTCACGGATGTCCTTGGCTGCGGCAAGCGCGCTCGGGTTCCCGTCCGGCCCCTCCGGGTTCACGTAGATCAGACCCATCTGGACGGCGCCGAACGGCTTCGCCAGGTTCCGGTCGCCGCTGTAGCGCTCCTCTCCGAGCCACTCTGTCTCGGCACCCCAGTTCGTGACATCATCGGGTTCCCAGACGTCCTCGCGCCCGCCGGCGAAGCCGAAGGTCTCGAGTCCCATCGATTCCAGCGCGCAGTTGCCCGCGAGGATCATCAGGTCGGCCCACGAGATCTTGCGGCCGTACTTCTGCTTGATCGGCCACAGCAACCGGCGCGCCTTGTCGAGGTTCGCGTTGTCGGGCCAGCTGTTCGTGGGCGCGAAGCGCTGGTAACCGGCACCGCCGCCGCCACGGCCGTCGCTGACGCGGTAGGTGCCCGCGGCGTGCCAGGCCATTCGGATGAAGAGCGGCCCGTAATGGCCGTAGTCGGCCGGCCACCAGTCCTGCGAGTTCGTCATCAACGCCTTGATGTCCTCCTTCAGGGCATCCAGGTCTAGCGTCTTGAACTCCTCGGCGTAGTCGAACTCCTCGTCCATGGGGTCGGAAAGGGGGGAATTCTGGTGCAGGATCCCGAGGTTCAACTGATTGGGCCACCAATCCTTATTGGACCTGGCCCCGGTCGTGATGTTGGCGCCCGACATGGGGCACCCGCTGGCGCTGTCTGACACTTTATCCCCCTGGTGTTTGATTCTGATGGTTGGTAGCTCTGACCTCGAGTCTTGCCTCTGGTGGCGTCGCTGCCTTCGCTCTTGCGCGGAAGTGATACGAGCTCCGCCGGTCTCCGCTTCAGCCCTCAGCCGGACGGGAGGCTTCTGCGAGGCACTCGGGACAGCGGCCCCAATACACCACCTCGGCTTCCTCGATCTCGTAACCCGAGTCGTCTGCTGCTGTAAGGCAGGGCGCGACGCCGACCGCGCAATCGACGTCGACCATCCGGCCGCAGGTGCGGCAAATAAGATGGTGGTGGTTGTCACCGACCCGATCCTCGTAGCGGGCCGCCGACCCGTCGGGCTGGATGCGCCGGATGAGCCCGTTGTCGGCCAGGATCCCGAGGGCGTCGTATACCGCCTGATGCGAGATAGCACCGATCTCGGCCCGTACGACCTCAGCGACGTCGTCTGCCGTGCCATGCTGTCGAACGGATACCGCCCGTAGAACGGCCAGGCGCTGAGCTGTGACTCGGAGACCGTGTTGCCGGAGCAACTCTGCCGGGTTATCGGACATCATTCAGTGTGAATCTAATTCTGGATTGTGTCAAGAGATGTTGTGAATCCAATTTACGGAGTTTCAGGTGGCCTCGCATTCCACCTTGATTCCCCTTGCTTCCTCGACCCACCTTGGGTGGCGTACAGGCCGTCGGTGAATCTCTCGCCTGAGGTGGTTCCGAGGTGTATTCGCTCCCCTACTCCACATGGCATGTCCAGCTGCCATGCCGGCGGTCAGTCACGTCCCTGGCTTACGGGGACCGGCGCCCATGAAAGCCCCCCGGGTACTGAATCGCGTCCACAGCTCGGTTCTTTCCGCCCTCACTGTTGCCACCCTCGCCCCCGGCTGCGGGGGCGGCTCGGTGGATCCGAACCGCGACTCCACGATGACGATTCTGGTCCCCTCCAGTGAGCGCATGGCGATGCTGGTCTACTCGACCTCGAACCTGATGTTCACCCAGCTCTTCAGCGGCGACTGCTCGACTATCCGGATGAGATGCCTCTCGTCGGCGGCCTGTCCGAACCGAGACTAGAAGCTCAGCCCTGGACTTCTCCGCCGCACGGGACGCCCTTCGGCAGGGGGAGTTCGAGGCGATGATCCACCTGTTCGAGAACGCGCCGGCGGACGCCCTCGCAGAGTGGCTGGGTGAGCCGCACCCTCTGGGTCTGGTGAGCGAGTCCGTCCGACCCTCACCGCTCGGATACCGGAGCCCGGAGCTCGCCGGGCTGCTGCGCGCACTCGACCTGGAGTTCGATCTCGCGGCTCGTGAGGACTTTTACCACCGGATCAACGAGATCCTTCGTCGCGATGCGCCGGTCACATTCCTCTTTCCGGTGGTCGAGCCACACGTCACGCACCGCCGCATCCGAGGATTCCGACCGGGCAAGTACCTCGTCGGGTATCCGGAGGGAGCTATGGATCGAGGAGCAGCCGTGATGCTGTCGAGATCTCTCGCCTAGGCCCGTCAAGGCCCGTCCTGCCAGAAGGACTCTGTTAGCTCTCGACCTTGTAGATCTCGCGTTGTCCCTCGACGATCAGCTCGTGGTAACCGGACATGGCGGACCTGGCGGCTTCGGAGCCGAATACCCGGGACTCCAGCTCCTACGCTTCTTCCAGCCCCTCGTACTCTCGCTGCAGCACGAGAGTCCAAAACGGGGCTCCCGTGTAATCGGTATACAGGCGGAAGGGCTCGAGTCCCATTTCCTCCATCAGTCCATTGACGGTCTTGAACTTGTCCGCAAGCTCGCGAACCTTGCCAGGCTTGCACTTCAGGACTTCGCGGATCATGTACATGGACGCACCCCCCTTCGACATCGCGGGCTCCTACTCCGGCAGCGGGCGGAAGGCGGTTACGGCCCCCTGGCTCTGGCCGTCACAACCCTAGTCCGACGAAAACCCCGAAAACGCAAACTGGTATTCCGACGTCGACTCGTCGTACCGAGCCTCGAAGCGTGTCGGAAGCGTAACGCCCGGACCGACCCCGGTTATCACCGGGAACTCCAGCGGGAAGGTCTCCTGCCGGAGCAGTAGCTCCCGCGTGATCATGGGCTCGAAGAAGATGGGGTTTCCACCATAGTACCCGACCACGAGCGTGCCGGTGAACGGCCGTTCGCCCTCCAATTCCTCCTTCAGAAGCGCATGCATGCCCATCTTTTCTACGCACAAACCGACGAGGTTGCCCACCCCGGGGACTTCCACGTCCGGGAGCTCGTATCCGACCGGCAATTCCGTCGGCTTGGTCAGGTCGCTGCAATCCATCGCATCCCCCTCCGCCCGTGGAATCACGTAGAAGTGAAAGTCGAAGTGAGGTATCAGATATGGCCCCGGCGGGTGGCCGTGCGCCTCCCAGTTGATCTTCACGTAGTGAATCCCCAGGCGCTCCTGCGCCACGTCCGGTAAGGGGATGTTGGCCACGTCCGGCGGCGGCCAGACCATCTCTTGCTCCGCCGGCGCGTTCTCGACCGACGCCAGAGGGACCTTCGCTCCCACCTCCACGATCCGATCACCGTCGAGCATAGCCCACGTGCAGATGCTGGCACCATAGACATCCTCGCACGCTCCGTCGACCATCGTCACCGTCGGAGCAGGCTCACCGCAGGCAGTCCCAAGGGTGAGTACACCGAGTAATGGAATGGCCCGTCGTGGTACGGTCGAGAGATTCACGGTCGCCTCCTTCATCTTGGCGCAGCCTCTAGCAGGCTGCTGAAAAAATAGTCGTGACTATGGGTGTCGGACTGTGGCGTGAGCGATCCGACATCCAGAGGCACTCCCCCCGCGGTCCGGACGCCGCTTTCAGGGTCGAAAGCCTCTCCCCGGCTCATGGCGACACTCCGGCCATCACCAGGGTTCTCAGTCGCACGAGGCTATAGGCGGCCACGGTGAAGGTGAACACCCATCCGACCCGTTCCCGACCCCGGTGCCTCAGCTTCCTGAGCAAGCCGACCGTCTTGTCCCACCCGAAGCCCTGCTCGACCATGGGACGACGCCTCTGGCTCTCCTCGTATCCGGGGTGCCGCGTCGTGCGGCCGTCGATCGCGCTCCTCCGGTTCGACAGGTTCTGGGCCACGTGGGGCGTGAAGTTCCGCTCCCGGACCTCCGCCACGAAGTCCTTCGTGTCGTAGCCTTTGTCGGCCCCCAGCGTCCGCCCCCGCTTCCGCTCCGGGAGTCGATCGAGCATCACGAGCGCGCTGTCCCGTTCCGCCGTCCCACTGGCCGGCACGACATGCGTGGCCACGATGAGCCCGTGCCGGTTGTCCATCAGCACGCTCGCCTGGTAGCTGAGCTTCGCCTCTTTGCCCGACCCCTTCTTCGCCAGCCGTGCGTCCGGATCCGTCTTAGACGCATGCGTCTTGTTGCTCCGCTTCTCGCCCCGAAAGCTCGCCCCCGAGCTCGGCGGGCCGTCTTTGGGCTGGAAACTCTTCTGGCTCGCCCACGCCTCCAGCAGCGTCCCGTCCACCGTGAAGTGCTCGTCCGAGAGCAACCGACGACGACGGGCCTCTCGAACCACCCCCTGAAGGAACGCCTCGGCGATCTCTCCTTTGAGCAGCCGGTTCCGGTTCTTCGTGAACACCGTCGGCACCCACACCCGATCGTCCAGCTCAAGCCCCACGAACCACCGGAACAGGAGGTTGTAGTCCAGCTGCTCCATCAGCAGCCGCTCGCTCCGGATCGAGTACAGCACCTGGAGCAGCAGCGCCCGCAGCAGCTGCTCCGGAGGGATCGACGGCCGACCCTGCGTCGCATAGATGGCTTCGAACTGTGGCGACAGATCCGCCAGGATCCGGTCCGTGAACTTCCGCATCAGTCGCAGCGGGTGCTTCCGGGGAACCCGGTCTTCCAGCGACACGTAGCTGAACAGCTGGCTTTGCTTCCGGTCCGTTCCGCGCATCCCAGCCTCCCGGCGTCGAGGGTTCCATCATCCTACCCAGCCCCACCCCTCGACACCATCCCCGCAGGAATGGAGTTTTTCAGCAGCCTGCTAGTGCGACCCCGGCGCGAGCGCAGCGTTGCCCGCACATCGTGATGCACGGATACGGCAGATCCGAGTCTATAGCTATCCCCGCCAGTTGTGCCGGGGGGGAACCTCCCGGAGGAATTCGCCAGAATCGAAGAGCCTCGCCGCTGGGTCAATAGCTGCGCGTCAGCAAGACGTGAGACCACGCCGGCGGCCGGAAGCACGGCTGTCGTCTCGACTAGCCCTGGGCATAGTATCCGAAGGTCTCGTGGAACATCGAGACCTAGCCGATGGAGCCATCGAGAAGGTCGACCTGCGCTCCGGTCCCAACGTCGAACACCGCGATGTGGGGTCCCGGGCGGGGCGACACGATCCCGCTCAGGGAGCAGTCATGGATCGCCGCAGATCGGTAGCCGGATTGTCGCGCCCGAGACCGACGCCCCGCGCGGTCGTGGCGCTGGCTATCGCCTCCACCGCGGGGGTCACGGGGGCGTGCTCCCCCACCGCAGACCCGGCGGGGGTGTCGGCCAACACCGTCACCGTCCTGTATCCGAGCGACATCGGGGTGTTCGGACCCCGGTGGGACGATACCCCGAAGTTCCTGCTCTTCCTGCCGCTGGTGAACTACGAGCGAGGCTCCTCCTGCGGCGAGCCCACGCCCGTCCTCGCCGAGCGTTGGGGGCACTCGCCGGACTACCGGGAGTGGACCGTGTGGCTTCGAGAAGGCGTGCGGTGGCATGACGGGGTGCCCGTCACGGCGGACGACATCGTCTTCACGGTGCAGATCCTCACCCACCCCGACGTCATGAGCTACAACGCGGGCCCGCTCGACTCCGCCGTGGCGCTCGACCCGCGCACCCTGAAGCTCTTCATGAGCCGGCCCAACCGTTGGCCGCTCGAAGGCTGGGTCACCTTCCTCCCCCGGCATCTGCTCGACCAGGAGGATCCGGCCGACTTCTACGAGTGGGAGTTCTGGCGGCACCCGGTTGGGAACGGGCCGTTTCGCTTCGTCGGCCACGTGCCGCAGACGATGATCGAGCTAGAGGCGAATCCGGACTACTACAGGGGACCGCCGACCATCGGGCGGGTGGTGATCAAGCTGTCGGCTGCGGGAGGCGGGTCGGGGCTCGTGGAGCTGCGAAGCGGCGACGCCGACATCATCCCAACGACCCTGTTCGAAGCCCCCGCGATCTCGCGAGACCCGGAGCTCCAGATCGTGTACCGCATATCGAGCAGCCACACGCGCTGGCTGCTGTACCACCCGAAACATCCGATCTTCTCCGATCGCCGGGTGCGACTGGCGATCACGCACGCGATCGACCGCCGCGCTCTTCAAGCTGCTCGCGGGCTTCCGGAAGGCCTCCCGGTGACCGACGGTCCCTTCACCGTCTGCCAGTTCGAGTCCGGGGCCGTCACCGAACCGTGGCCCCACGATAAGGCGGAGGCCGTGCGCCTCCTCGAGGGGGCCGGGTGGAGCGACCGCGACGGAGACGGTGTCCGCGAACGGAACGGGCGCGAGTTCCGGTTCACGCTCCTCGCCTCGCGCGACGATGTGCGCTCGGCACTTCTTCTTCAGGCCGAGCTCCGTCGGATCGGGATCGAGATCGAGCTCCAGGAGCTGGAGGGCTCGGTCGCGGCGAGCCGAATGCGGGAGGGCGATTTCGAGGCCGGGATCTTTCCGCAGGTGCTGCCACGCATGCTGCTGATACCCAATCTCCCATCGCCCGTAGCCGACACGTTCCGGGCGGCCTATCCCCAGATCGTCGCGATCATGGACTCGCTGCGGTTGGAGCCGAATGCGGAGGCGAAGGAGCGCCGGTCGGTGGAGCTGGGGTTACGCTTCCGGGAGGAGCTACCCGCCACCTTCCTCCACCCGAAAGCGTATCCGATCGCCGCGAACCGCAGGATCCGGGGCTTCGACCACGACGGCTGGACACCACCGAGCTGGCGTTGGGCGTTTGGAGGGTTGGAGTTTCTGCGGATCGGGGAGGCCCGGGAGGGCGACCATTGAGCCACAACCGGCGCGGCTCGCCGGCCGGCGGAATCAGCCACAATCCGCAGCCGCTTCGGGGTCGCAGCGGCCGCGTGCCGCGGAACTGCGTGCATTGACCGGCTGGAGAGCGGCGGGTCCCACGGCTTGCCGACTTCCCTGGGCACCTCGCACTTTCGCCGCCCGCCTGCTGCAAATCCGCCGGCCACCGGCCGCTGTTCAGCCGGATGGCCCCTACGACCTTTGGAGGCTGCCGTAATCGCCAGGACCTTACCCATCGCGACCGTCGCGCTGCTGGTAGCGCTCCCCGGTGGGGACGCGATGGCTCAGGAGCCGAACCGACCCAGCCGCAAGCCTATCGCCATCGCGCGGCTCAGCGGGCCGGTGCAGCTCGACGGGATCATCGACGAGCCCGCCTGGGAGGCTATCGAGCCGATCTCGCTGATCATGTGGGAGCCCACGCACGGGGCCGAGCCCTCGGAGAAGACCGAGGTCCGCATCGGGTACGACGAGCGGCACCTGTACATGTCCGGGCGGATGTACGACTCGGACCCGAGCGGCATCCGCCTGAACACGTTCTATCGGGACCAGTGGAGCGGCGACGATCTCCTCGCGATCATCGTCGACAGCTACAACGACTACGAGACCGCGGTTTGGTTCGTGACCAACCCGGGCGGGGTGCGGACGGACCGTAGCCTGTCCAGCGACGCGGAGTTCACGGAGCGGGTAGGCCCCGGATCGAGGGGCTTCACCGGCGGCGGGGCCATGAACACCGATTGGAACTCGCACTGGGACGTCGCGACCCACCGAAACGACGAGGGGTGGTTCGCCGAGTTTCGGATTCCCTTCTCCTCGCTCGGGTTTCAGACGCGGGACGGCGAGGTGACGATGGGGATCATCGTTTATCGGTACGTCGCCCGGAAGAGCGAGCGCCAGATCTACCCGGCGATCTCACGGGAGTGGGGAGGGTTCGGGTGGGCAAAGCCGTCGCAGGCGCAGCGCGTCACGCTGCGCGACATCCGGCCATCGAAGCCTGTGTACGTCACGCCGTACGTGCTGGGAGGCATCAAGCAGCTTCCCGTATTGCTCTCGCCCCCCGACGTAGCCACGCCTCGCTGGAATACGGACGATGACCTGACCCGGGAGCCGGGGGTCGACCTCAAGTACTCTCCCTCCTCCAACCTGACGCTGGACCTCACCGTGAACACGGACTTCGCCCAGGTCGAGGCCGACGATCAACAGATCAACCTGACCCGGTTTCCGCTCTTCTTCCCCGAGAAGCGACAGTTCTTCCAGGAGCGGGCCTCGACCTTCGAGTTCGGGACGGGAGGATCCAATGATCGGCTGTTCTTCAGTCGCCGCATCGGGCTGCACGAGGGCGAGCTCGTTCGCATCTACGGCGGGGCACGCCTCGTGGGGCGGCTCGGCGGCGCGGACTTCGGCTTTCTGAACATGCAAACCGCGCCGCAGGGAGGCCGCGGCGGCGAGAACATGGGGGTCCTCCGCCTCAACCAGAAGGTGCTGAACTCGTACTCCTCGATCGGCGGCATGCTCACCACTCGTATCGGCTCGACGGGCGAAGACAACTTCGCGTACGGGCTGGACGCCGACCTCCGGCTGTTCGGCGACGAGTACCTGACCGTGAAGTGGGCGCAAACGTTCGACGAGCAACTGGACGAGGGAAGCGCGCTCGACGCGGGCCTCATCCGCGCCCGATGGGAGCGTCAGACCGACGAGGGGTTCTCGTACTTCGCGGAGTACGGCCGCGTCGGGCCGGACTACCTGCCGCGGCTCGGCTTCCAGACACGCGACGACTTCAGCTTCTACAGCGGAAGGCTTCGTTACCAGTGGTTCCCGGGGCCTGCATCTCCGTTCCTGACCATCACGCTCGTGGGCACGACCGGGCACTACTACCGAAACGAGGACAACAGCGCCGAGTCTCGCCTGATCGAGCCCGAGCTACAGATCGAGTTCAAGAACGCATCGGAAGTGACGGCCGGTCTTCGATCGAGCTACGAGAGCATCCGCGACACATTCTCGATCGCCGAAGTCCCGATCGAGACCGGGGACTACTGGTTCCACGAGGCCAATCTGCGCTACGAGCTTTCCAGGAACGCGCTCTTTCGGGGCACCGCCAGCCTGACCGCGGGAAGCTTCTACGACGGAACCCGGCTGGGCCTCGGGATGAACCCGACTTGGAACGTGTCCAAGAACCTCGAGCTGGGCGCCGGATACGACGTGAATCGGCTCCGCTTCTCGGACCGGGACCTCGCCACCACCACCCACCTCGGACGGCTGCGTATAGACGTCGCGCTCGACGCGCGCTTCTCGCTGAGCACGTTCGCCCAGTACAACAGCCTGGTGGACCAGACGGGCATCAACGCCCGTTTCCGGTACCACATCCGTGAAGGCACGGACCTGTGGATCGTGTACAACGAGGGGTTCAACTTCGAGCGGGAGAACGGCGTCGATCCCCGGCTACCGTTGTCATCCGGACGTACGATCATGGTCAAGTACTCGCACACCTTCACCTGGTGAGCGGCGATCGACCCGCTGTCGACATCGAGGTAGGCGGTGGTCCGACTCTCCCTCGCGGTATTGCCTAGCCCCGGCGGCCTTCGATCATGCGCGGCGTAGCCCGAGCGCGACGGGCATCCGCGCGGCCCGCAGGGCCGGGAAGATCCCTCCCAGGAAGCCCATGACGAGAGCGTATGCCACCCCGCCGGCCAGGAGCCCGGGTGTGACCGCGAGAGAGAAGGCGACCTGGCTGAACGACTGCCAGTTGATGGTCGCCGTCTGGTACCCGTTCGCCACGGCGTAGGCGAGCCCGCTCCCGACCAGGCCGCCGATCAGGGCGAGGAAGAGCGACTCGGTGAGGACCGAGACCACCACCGGGCCGCCCTGAAATCCGAGCGCGCGGAGCGTCGAGATCTCCCGCTCGCGGGCGGCGACCGCGGAGTACATCGTGTTTAGCGCCCCGAAGGTGGCGCCGACCGCCATGACGACCGCGATCAGGTTCCCGAGGACGCGGACCAGGGTGCGGAGGAGCTCGGACTGCGCACGCAGGTAGTCGCTCTCCCGCTGCACGTCCACCTCGAGCCGCGGATCCGCGGTCAGGGCGTCGCGGAAGGTGCCGAACGCCTCGGGCGATGCGAGACGCGCATAGACGGATTGGAACGTGCTCCCGCGCCGGTAGGCCGGCTGAAGGACGCGCGCATCCGTCCAGATTTCCGACTCCCACAGCGAGCCCTCGGCGGTGAAGATGCCGACCACCTCCCAGGTCGCTTCTCCCCAGCGCAGACGGCTCCCGAGGTCGAGCCCCGCGAACTGGTTGGCGGCCGCCCGGCCGACGACCACTTCCTGGAAGCCCTCGCGGAAGCGCCGTCCCTCCACGATCTCCACTTCGGGGCGCACCTCCAACGCCGCCGGCCCGACTCCGCGGAGCGGCACGTTGGCGCCGGTCCCGGTCGAGCGCTTGGGGACGTCGACGATCACGAACAGCTCGGAGGAGGCCACCGGTCCGGAGGCGCTCCGCAGGATGCCCGGGGCTCCCTCGATGATGCGCGTCTGCTCGAGCGAGAAGAAGCTCGACATCTCGGCGTCGCTTCCCGCGCGGAGCACGATGGCCAAATCCTCGGATCCCCCGCCCGCCATCACGCGCTGGAAGCCGGCCGAGATCGAGAGGACGGCCACGAACACGGCGACGACGCCGGCGAAGCCGACCACGGCTACGGCCGAGGAGCCCATCCGCTGCGGGAGGCTCCTCAGGTTGACGACCGTCACGGCGAGCGTCTCGCGCAGCCAGCGCATCCTCATCGTCTCCTGAGCGCTTCGGTAATCTGGAGTCTGCGGGCGAACCAGGCGGGGAGGCCGCCGCTAGCCAGTCCGAGAAGGACGGCGAGCCCCAACCCCGCGGCGAGCGCCGCGGGCGGCGCGTAGAAGACGGGGAGGAATGCCACCAGGAGCGGTTCGAGGCCCGGTATCACGACGACGGCGAGCACCAGACCCACGACCCCGCCGGCCACCGCGAGGAGGACCGCCTCGGCCAGTACGAGACCGAGCACGGCCCGATCGGTGAAGCCCACCGTCTTGAGCACGCCGAGCTCGCTGGTCCGCTCGCGCACCGACTGGGCCATGGTGTTCCCCGCGATCAGCAGGATCACGAAGAAGACGATCCCCACGATGGTCATGAGGATGGCCCCCGTGTTCCCCACCTGCTCCGCGAAGTCGCGGAGGAAGGCTCGTTCCGTCGTCGTCTTCGTCTCCGCGGGGGAGTTGGCGAACTGGGCGTCGATCGCCTGCGCGACCTCATCGGCGCGACTCGGATCCTCCATCTCGACGACGTACCACCCGACCTGCCCGATGTCGCCCACCCGCTCCATGAGGTAGTCTTGCCGGAAGAAGAACGACGTCTCGTCCACGTCCGGCGTGCTCCCCTCGTAGATGCCGACCAGCTCGAACTCGTACGTGTCCCGGCCCTCCGTGGGTCGCCAGAAGGTCGGCTGGATCGGGATCCGGTCGCCGACCTGCCAGGCGAAGCGCTGGGCCAGCTTCCGGCCGGCCACCGCCCCCGTGCGTGTGGCGAGCCACCGCGCCTCTGCCTCCGGGGACAGCACGTAGTCCGGATAGATCTCGAGGTACTTCTCCGGCTCCACCGCGAGCTGGGCGAAGAAGTTCTTCGGATCCTGGTAGACGCCCCCGAACCAGGTGGCGTGCGTGACGTTCGCCACTCCCGGCGTCGAGCCGATCTGGCTCTGGTAGCGGATCGGGAGCAGCTGGATGATCGAGATCTTGTGGATGGTGAGAAGACGGCTCTCACCGGCGATCTGAACGCCATAATCGAAGCCGTGGCGGATCGCCATGAGGATCCCGAAGAGGAAGAACGCGACGACGATCGAGAGGAAGGTGAACAGCGTGCGCACCTTCCTCCGGAAGAGGTTCCGCCACAGGAGGTGGAAGAACCTCACGCCGACGCCGCCTCCACCAGCGCGCCCTTGTCAAGGTGGAGCACGCGACGGGCACGCTCGGCCGCCAGCGGGTCGTGGGTGACCATGATCACGGTCTTGGTGAAGCGCTCGTTGAGCGCGGCCAGGAGATCGAGGATGCCGCCCGCAGTCTCGCGGTCGAGATCGCCCGTGGGCTCGTCGCACAGGAGGAGGGTCGGATCGTTGGCCAGGGCGCGGGCGATCCCGACCCGCTGCTCCTGCCCGCCGGACAGCTCGCGTGGATAGTGATCGGCGCGGTCGGTCAGCCCGACCAGCTCGAGCGCCGTCGCCACGTGCTTTTTCCGCTTCGCGCGGGAGAGCCCCGTGAGCAGGAGCGGGAGCTCCACGTTCCGCTCCGCCGTGAGAACCGGCAGCAGGTTGTAGAACTGGAAGACGAAGCCCACGTGACGCGCCCGCCAGCGGGCCAGGTCGCGCCTCGAGGCGCGGGAGAGATCCTGCCCCGCG
>JBDHHV010000144.1:0-8701 GCA_039589195.1 Gemmatimonadota bacterium
GAAGGCACGAACGGCTGGACCTGTTTGCCCGATCGAAGCGACACGCCGGGAGAGGACCCATGGTGCGTGAATCAGCCCTGGCTGAATTTCATTGACGCGCTCGTCTCGGAGAAGCAACCGAGCTACGACCAGGTCGGCATCGCCTACATGCTCAAGGGCGACACCGGTGTCAGCAACACCGACCCTTACGCGACGGGCGGGACGAACGATGCCGATTGGGTCGAGGGACTGGGCGCCCACCTGATGATCCTCGTGCCGGATCGCTCGTCCTTCACGAGCCTGTCGACGGATCCGAACAACGGAGGGCCGTGGATCATGTGGCCGGACACCCCATACGCCCACATCATGATCCCCGTCGACTCCTACCCGGACTGACGCAACGCGCCTCGCGGAAGCCCCGAAGCCGGATTCCCGGCCCAGGGGCTTCCGCGTATTCGCGAGGGGAAGTCTTCGGGTACTACTCCGCGCGGAACGCCTCCACGGGATCGATGCTCGCCGCCCGTCGGGCAGGGAGCATGCACGCCAGCGTCGCGACCGTTCCGAGGAAGAGCGCCACGAGCGCATACGTCAAGGGATCCATGTTCCCGACGCTGAACAGCATTCCCTGGATGAAGCGCCCCGCGGCGAGTGCCAACGGGATCGCCAGGGCCAGACCCAGGCCCACCAGCACGAGTCCGCGCCGGAGGATTCCCGAGGCGACGACCCACACCGTCGCCCCGAGCGCGATCCGGACGCCGATCTCGTGGAACCGCCGCGAGACGTCGTACGCCAACAGGCCGTACAGCCCGACTGCCGAGAGTAGTAGCGCCACACCCGCGAACGCGATGAGCACCGTCATGACCGAGCGACGCCCGGCGATCGACCCGGCCAGCACGTCCTCCATCATCGCGGCGCCGGTAAGCGGTACGTTCGGATCGAGCGAGGCGACGATGGTACGCAGCGGCGGAAGGAGACCTGCGGTCCCTCCCTGAGTCCGGATGGCGAGCCGCATCTCGGCCGGCGACCGCTGGGCGTACGAGAAGTACATGGCGTAATCGGTACCCGATACGAGGCTGGAGGGCACGACGTCACCGACCACGCCCACGACCTCGGCCAGCCACGGCTCATCCTCCCCGACATCGATCCCCAACGTGCGTCCGACGGTGTTCCCAGCGGGGAACAACTCCGCTGCCAGCGACGCGCTGATGAGCATGACGGGCGACGAGTCCCGATCGTCGCTGAGGTCGACATCCCGACCCGAGAGCAGCGGAATCCCCATCGCGTCGAAGTATCCGGGCAGCACCATCCGCTGATACGCGAGCCGGTTGAACACGCCGTCGCCCCCCCATTCTTCGGGAGGCGCGACGCGCACGTTTCCTCCACCATCCCGGATGGGGAGACGATTGATGAGGGCCGCCGCGGCAACGCCGGGTAGCTGCCCGACTCGCTCCTGCAGTTGGGAGTAAAACTGGGCACGCCTGGCGACATCCTCGTACTCGCCCGCAGGGAGGGCCACCTCGACCGTCAAGAGACCCTCGGCGTCGAAGCCGGGATCGACACCCTGCACCTCGTTGAAGCTGCGGAGCAGCAGACCCGAGATGATGAGGAGGACGGATGTGAACGCTACCTGCACCATCACCATGGAGCTCTGAACGCGCGTCCCACGGCGGCTTCCCGCCGTCCTCGTGCCGCTTCTGAGCGCGGCCACCGGCTCCGAGCGCGCGATCCGGACGGCGGGGATCACGCCGAAGAGGCTCACCGTCAGCAGAGTGAGGAGGAGCGCGCCTCCCAGCATCTGAGCGGAGAGCCCCGCCTCCGACGCTCCCAACCCACCCAACGAGAGGAACGAGAGGATGCCCCTCTGAAGCCACACCGCGAGCCCGGTCCCGAGGAAGGCCGCGCCCAGGGCGAGCAGACCGTTCTCCGTAAGCAACAGACGGGCGAGCCGGCCGGGGCCTGCGCCCATGACCGATCGAACGGCCATCTCCGAGCGCCGGGCGGTTCCCCGGACCAGGAGCAGACCGGCTACGTTGGCACACGCCACCAACAGCAGAAGCCCCACGGCGGCGAGAAGGAGCGTGAGCGTGCTGTGGTATCCTTCGTTGAGGGCCTCTCGGAGCGGCGTGAGATTGAGCCCCTTGTCCCGGTTGGTCTCCGGATAGGCCTCGGCGAGCTGGTATGAGATGACGTCCACCTCGGCCTGTGCCGCGGCGACCCGCGCTCCGGATCCCAACCGTCCGACGATCACGAAGTTGTGGAATTGGCGGGCGGACGCCCAGTCCGTGCCCCTCTTGATCGGCCGCCACGCGTCCGCGTCGAGGAGAAACCGGAAGCCCGGCGGCATGACCCCGATCACGGTGTAGGGTGCGCCGTCCATGTTGATGGCCGTGCCGACCACCTCGCGATCGCCGCCGAAGCTTCGCCGCCAGTAGGCGTGCGACAGCATGACGACGTCGGGTCCACCGGGCTCACCCTCGTCGGAAGCGAAGTGCCGGCCCACGAGGGGATCGACGCCGAGCGTCTCGAAGAAGCCCGTAGATACGAGCGGGGCCGCCACTCGCTCGGGCGCTCCCGCACCCGTGACGGTCGCCCGGACGGGAAAGGGCGTCAGCGCGGAGAGCCCGGCCAGCGTCCGGGCCTGGTCTCGGTAGTCGAAGAAATCCGGGCCGGACACGGTGTACCCGACCTCTCCCTCGTAGGTGACCCGCCCCAGAACGAGCTCGTCCGCCTCCGGGTAGGGGAGCGCCCTGAACCACACGACGTCCAGGACACCGAACATGGCCACGTTCCCGCCGATCCCGATCCCGAGCGTCAGGACGACGGCGAGCACGAACCCCGGCTGTTTGGGGAGGGATCGGAGCGCGAGCCGGGCATCGTGCGCCACATCGCCCAGCAACCGCGCGGGCTTCCGCACGTCGCGCACGTCGTCCTTCACCTCTTCGACTCGACCGAAGGCGGCCAGCGCTCGCCGTTTGGCCTCTTTCGCGGACATGCCGCGGCGAAGGTTCTCCTCGATCTCCATCTCGAGGTGAAGGCGGATCTCATCATCGATCTCCGCTTCGTCTTCCCTCCGAAGCAGAACCCGGCACATGCGGCGGATATTCGTCAACCAGTCCATTCGTTTCATCCGTGGCAGGCTCGGGGATCCGGCACATCTTCCCCGGGCTCATCTTCGTTACGTGGCGAGAATCGCTTCGACCGCACCCGAGAACCTGCGCCAGGATTGGCGTTCCTTCTCGAGAGCCCTCATCCCCCTCGGGGTGAGCCGATAAACCTTGATCCGGCGGCCTTCCTCGGAGACCGCCCACTCGGACTCGATCAAGCCCCGATCGCGCATGCGGTAGAGCGCAGGATAGAGCGAGCCCTGGTTCACCTCCAGTACCTCTCGGGACAGGGTGCGGATGCGCTTGGAGATGGCCCAGCCGTGCAGGGCTTCTACCTCGAGCGTCTTGAGGATGAGTAGCTCCAGCGATCCCTGGAGCAGGTCTGACCGGGGCATACGGGCTCCTATTGTCGAACGTCTAGGTATTATGACGCCCGACAGGAGCCAAAAGGTTGCGACGCGGCCACGAGCGAAGAACCGGCGCTCCGGTGCCCCACCCGCGGCGGGTCTTGCCGAGCGCGCCCCGCTGGAGTTCGCCCCACGGGAAGACAAGACGGCGCTCCTCGATCGGCGCCCGCACTATTGACGCGACGTAAGCATCATCGTCTATTTACGTCCCGTAAGTAATCGCTGTCATCCGGTCAGTCCGATCGCAGGGAGCACCCACGCATGAACGTCGAGTCCTTCATCCCGTTACGGAGCGTCGAGCTCGACATCCTGCTGAGCGTCGCCGAGAGACCGAGACACGGGTACGGAATCCTCAAGGACGCCGAGAAGCGCACGGGTCGGCACCCCGGCTTCCAGATCCCTACGCTCTATCGGGCTCTCCGCCGGATGAGAGACACGGGTCTCGTGCGCTCCCTGGCAACCAGGGCCGGAAAGAACGACGACGCGAGACGCCAGTACTGGCAAGCGACGGCTCTCGGGATGGACGTACTCCGCGCCGAGATCGCCCGGCTCGAGGGGATCGTGGCCGAAGGGAACGCTCGGGTGTCGAGAATCGTGGGAGCGTCGGCTTGACCCGCTCCCGCGGAACGAGCTCTCGGGCAGCGGGCCCCCGGTAGTGGGCCCCCTGTCAGTCGGCCCCCGGGCGGCTCGGTTCGTCGCGCGCACCCTCCTCAAGCTGTATCCGAGGGGTTTTCGCCGCGACGTGGGATCCGAGGTCATCCGGGATTTCGAGCTTGCGGCGGCGGACCATCTCCAGACCGGAGCCAGATCATTCCTCATCTGGCTGGCCCGAAACGCCTCTTCGCTCGTTTCGAATGCGGGTCCCGAATGGAAGGAGAGCCTGACCTCGGCCGGTGCGCCGGCGGCGGGGAGAAACGCAAGGATCGGCGCGATGGACGTTCTTCGACAGGATCTCGGGTACGCCGTTCGGTCGCTTCGTAAGCGACCCGGATTCACGGCGCTCGTCGTCTTCACGCTGGGGCTGGGCATCGGGGCCACGACGGCCATGTTCAGCGTCGTGCGCGGGATTCTGCTACGACCGCTCCCGTATCCGGAGTCCGAACGCCTGGTGACCGTGTGGGAGTCGACGCCGGAAGATGTCACCAGCCCCGATGGTGGTCTCCTGTCGCACGCGAACTTCCGCGATGTGCAGGCGGAAACCCCGAGCATCGAGTCCATCGCGCTCGCGAACGGCTTTGGCCTCACCGTGACCGAGGACGGCGGGGCGGAGCTCGTGCGAGGGGCACGCATCACTCCGGGTCTCTTCGAGGTGTTCCGGACTCCGCTGGTGAAGGGCCGTGATTTCACGGACCTCGAGAACCGGCATCGGGGTCCCGCCGTGGCCATCGTGGGGGCCGATTATTGGCGCGACCGTTTCGGTCCTCTGGACGAAGCGCTCGGATCCTCGATTCGAATCGGCGGTCAGGCC
This sequence comes from Gemmatimonadota bacterium, assembly GCA_039589195.1. Classification (GTDB taxonomy): domain Bacteria; phylum Gemmatimonadota; class Gemmatimonadetes; order Palauibacterales; family Palauibacteraceae; genus JBDHAC01. The sequence continues at coordinate 4,959 of JBDHHV010000144.1, forward strand.
CATCAAATCGTGGGCGTCGCTCCGAGCGGATTCGACTATCCCGGTGACGCCCGCGTCTGGATTCCGGCTCAGAACGACGAGGCGGGGTGCGGTCGGGGGTGCGTGAATCGCGGGTCCGTGGCCCGGCTCGCCCCCGACGCCACCGTCGAGACCGCTCGCGCCGAGCTCGAGACCCTGGCCACCCGGCTGGAAGCGGAATACCCCTCGTCGAACGCGAACACGACGTTTTCCGTCGCGAGCCTGCACGCCGTGACCGTGGGCGACGTGCGACCGGCGCTCTGGCTTCTGCTCGGAGCGGTCGGGATGGTCCTCCTCATCGCGTGCGCCAACGTCGCGAACCTCATCCTGGTGCGTGGTCGATCACGCCTGACCGAGGTGGCGGTCCGTACCACGCTGGGAGCCGGCCAGCGACGCATCTTCAAGCAGCTCCTGACCGAAAGCGCGTTGATCGCGCTTCTGGGTGGACTGGCGGGGTTGGGGCTCGCGGTGCTGGCGGCCGATCTCGTCCTCAGCCTGGCGCCGGCGAACATCCCCCGGCTCGATGAAGTGGGTCTCGATCCCACGACTCTGGGTTTCGCGGGGCTGTTGGTCCTGGTCACGACACTGCTCTTCGGCGCGACGCCGGCCCTTCTGCTTTCCCGGGTCGAGCTCACGCAGGCGCTGCGGAGCGGCGGGCGAGGCAACGTCACCCGGGGACGAAGCGCCAGGAGCCGCACCGCGATCCTCACGACCGAGGTGGCTCTTTCGGTGCTCCTGCTGGTCGGCGCCGGGCTCATGATTCGGAGCCTCGCTCGGACGACGGAGATCGAACCGGGGTTCGACGCCCGCGACATCGCCATATTCCGCCTTTCGCTACCTCGCACCCGCTACTCTCCCGATGAACGCGTTCGATTCATGGATCGGCTGAGCGAGCGGCTCGGGGCCGTGCCCGGGGTCGACGACGTCGCGGTGATGGTGGGACCGCCCCTTAGCTCGGTTTCCATATTCGGCGGCTTCACGCGCACCGACCTGCCCGCTCCGGACCCGGGAGAGGGGCCCATCGCCAACTATCGGGCGCTTGGCCCGGGGGCGATCGAGATGCTCGCGATCCCGATTCTGCAGGGGCGGGCCTTCCAGCGCTCCGATACGTACGAGAGCGAGCAGGTCGTGATCATCACGCAGCAGGCCGCCGAGCGGTACTTCGTCGGGGATGACCCTGTGGGCCGTCAGATCCACGTGCAGGTCTCGACCGGGTACGATGAGGCCGGTCCCCGGACGATCGTCGGAGTCGCGGGCGACATTCACGGCACCAGGCTCACGCAAGCTCCGGCTGCCGAGACGTTCATCCCCTACGCGCAGGCGGGCGCCGGCTTCCCTCACGTGCTCATGCGCGGTGACGACTCGGCGGCGCTGCTCGAGGCGGCGCGCCGCGAGCTTCGTTCGCTGGACCCGGAGCTGCCTCTCATGCGGCCGGGTACGCTCGCCGAGCTCGTCGACCTACAGCTCGCGCAGCCGCGATTCTATCTGCTCTTGCTCGCCATATTCGCGTCGCTCGCGGTCGTGCTGGCAGGAGTGGGGATGTACGGCGTGGTGGCGTACGCGGTCTCACAGCGAACGAGAGAGATCGGCGTGCGCATGGCGCTCGGCGCTCGGGTGCCTCAGGTCGTGCAACTCGTGCTCTGGCAAGGAATCCGCCCTGCGATGTGGGGCATCGGCCTGGGGGTCGTCGCGGCCTTCTGGGCCGGGGGCCTCATGCGGGGGCTGCTGTACGAGGTCGCGCCACAGGACCCCCTCACGCTGGTGATGGTGCCCCCGCTGCTGCTCGGCATCGTGGTGGTGGCGTGTGCGATTCCCGCTCGCCGCGCCGCCCGGATACCGCCGGCCACCGCGCTCCGGAACGAGTAAGCCCCGAACGCGCTCGGCCGGACCCGACGAAGGTGGCCGGTCACGCCCCTCGCCGGATCGCCTGCACGGTCTCGTCGAGTCGCTGGAGGAACGCCGAGCGGTCGGCTTTCTGAAACGGCTTCGGCCCTCCCGTCGCCACTCCGGCCTCACGGAGATCCGCCATCAAGTCGCGGGTCGCCACCGCCTCACCGATCGAGTCGGGCGAGAACACGCGCCCGCGCGGACTGATCACGCGCGCCCCCTTGTCCAGACAGCGCGACGCCAGGTGCACGTCCTCCGTGATCGCGATGTCGTCCGGCCCGATCTCCTCCACGATACGGTCGTCGGCCGCGTCGAGCCTTCCCTCGTCCTTTACGAGGACCAAGCGGACTCGCCCCTCGTCAGGAACTCGGATCCACGAAGCGGCCACGAGGATCACCTCCAGGTCGTACCGTTTCGCAACCCGGTAGACCTCATGCTTCACCGGGCACGCATCGGCATCGACCGCGATCATTGGCGCGTTTGGATTCGACGTTCCCATTCGATTACTCCCTGTTGTCGAGCGTCTAAATACTACGACGCTCGACAGGGCGAGAGAGTTTTCAAGTCGGCGAGGCCCAATGTCTCTTGCGCCAGGGGGGTGATACGCGCCAAGTTGGCGCGCCCTCTGGCAGGTGTTTCCAGCCACACGTTTCCAGCCGCACGTTTCCAGCCACAGGAGGAGAAGTATGACCAGGGCATTGCTCTCGATGGCCGTCATCGCTCTGCTTGCGATGCCGAGTATGGCGCCCGCCCAGCAATCGACCGGCCAGCAAGAAGTCAGGCAGGCAATCTGGGACAGCTACAACTACTCGAAGGAGAACATGGCGGACGCTCCGGGCACCTACTCGTCGGAGGGAGCCCGGGAGTTCTGGTCGAGCGGCGGCCTGCTACAGGTGGTCCCGACCGACTCGCCGCTGAACGAGTACGATTCGTTCAGCCTCACCCCAAAGCACATCCGGATCATGATGCTCGCGGATGACCAGGTGGCCGTCGCGCATTTCTATGCTGAAGGGGCCTTCAAGGTGAAGGGACAACCGGCGGTGACGGACTACATGACGAGAGCCACGCAGGTCTTCGTAAAGGAGAACGGCGCATGGAAGGTGCGCTCCTCGCACTTCTCGCCCATCATGGGCGGCTCGGGCACGCCACAGAGATCCGTGGAGAACTGACGGGAGGCGGCCAACTCATCCCGCGCAGATGCTCTTCGCAAGACGGCCGGGCCCGGAAGACTGAGCCTCCGGGCCTGCACGGCACACTTATGGGCACGCTGGTCGGCGTCTCACGCCGGGCTGTCGCTCGAGCGCTGCCCTCCCTATACGATGATCCCGATAATGCGCATAACGTAGCCGATCGTGACCAGGATGATCGGGAGCAGCGTGAGCCCGACCGCGAAAGTCAGCCCGGCGCGAAACAGGAGAGGGCCGGCCGGGAGGAGTCGCCGGCCCCAGATCTTCTCCAGCAACAGCTCGACAGCCGGCCCCAGGCCGTAGCAGACGTTCGCCAAGACCGCATAGACAGCGATTGGAAGCAGGGGAAAGCCGACGAGCCCTCCTCCAGGCGGGAGCGCAGCCACGAGGGCGACCACGCTCAGGGACACCGCACCCGTACCCCCGAGGATCAGGTTGTACGGGAGCCGCCGGGCCTCCCACCAACGAATGATCGCGCTCGCGTGTCGCTCGGCGGGCTTGGGATAGAGGAAGCTTCCGAGTGCGGATCCGCCCGGGATCATGACCTCGGTGGGGGAGTCGCTTTCCATGAGACGAGCCTCGCGTTGATCTACCTGCACTGTAACCAGAGGCGCGACCCAGGTTCCTGCTCCGAAGGCCGGGGAATGGCGG
>JBDHHV010000145.1:0-8576 GCA_039589195.1 Gemmatimonadota bacterium
CTGGAGGAGATGGTGGACGCCGGGAAGCTGGGGAAGAAGACGGGCGAGGGGTTCTATCGCTGGGAGAAGTAACCGCCACCCCGGAGGTGCCCGATGACGCTCACGACGTCCCGAGATATCGGGATGGGCGACACGCAGACTCCGAACTTCATCGGGGGCCGGTGGGTCGAGTCCCAAACACAGCGGTCGCTCCCGGTCATGGATCCCGCCACGGCGGATCTCCTCGGGCGGGTTCCGCTTTCCACCTCCCAGGAGGTGGATGACGCGGTCACCGCGGCTGCTGATGCGTTCCCCGCATGGCGGGCCACCCCGCCTGTCGAGCGCGCGCGTGTCCTCTTTCGACTCAAGGCTCTGCTCGATGAACAACGCGACGCGCTGGGCCACAGCCTGACCCTCGAGCACGGGAAGACGCTCGCCGAGTCGTGTGGCGAAGTCCAGCGAGGAATCGAGAACGTAGAGCACGCGTGCGGAATCCCCAGTCTCATGATGGGTGAGACCCTCGAGGACATCGCGAGCGGGATCGATTGCGAGACGATTCGCCAGCCGCTCGGCGTGTTCGCGGCCATCACGCCGTACAACTTCCCGGTGATGATCCCGCTCTGGTTCTGGCCGTATGCCGTCGCGACCGGAAACACGTTCGTCTTGAAGCCCAGCGAGCAGGATCCGTTCACGCATCAGCGAGTCATCGATCTAGCCGCCGAAGCCGGTCTTCCCGCGGGCGTCCTCAACGTGGTGCATGGGGGGAGCGAGGTGGCGGAGGTGCTGGTGGATCACCCCGACGTATGCGGCGTCTCTTTCGTGGGCTCCAGCCGAACGGCGCGGGACGTGTACGCGAGGGCGGCCCGCACCGGGAAGCGCGTACAGGCGCTCGGAGGCGCCAAGAACCACATGATCGTCCTGCCGGACGCCGACATGGACACGACGACGCAGGCGGTGCTCGATTCCATCTTCGGGTCCACGGGACAGCGGTGTCTGGCCGGGAGTGTGGTGGTCGGCGTGGGCGATGCGTACCCCGCGATTCGGGAACGAGTTCTGGAAGGCGCGCGTGGGCTCGAGCTCGGGTACGGGCTGGAGCCGGAGACCGATCTGGGACCCGTGATCTCAGCCGGACATCGTGACCGGATCGCGGACTTCATAGAGACCGGAGCCTCCGAAGGGGCCACCGTCATCCTCGATGGGCGAGATGATGCCGTGGAGCGGTACCCGAACGGCCATTGGATCGGCCCCAGCGTGCTCGAAGGCGTGCAACCGGAGATGACGGTGGGGCACGAAGAGATCTTCGGCCCGGTCGCCGCGCTGACGCGCGCGGACGCCGTCGAGGACGCCGTGGCGCTCATGCACCGCGTCGCGTACGGGAACGCGACATCGATCTTCACGCAGAGCGGGCGCGCCGCGCGCGAGTTCCGTTACCACGCGGGAATCAGCATGATAGGCGTGAACATCGGAGTCGCGGCGCCCATGGCGTTCTTCCCGTTCGGCGGATCCCGCGCCTCCTTCTACGGAGACCTCAAGGCTCAGGGGCGAGACGCCATCGAATTCTACACCGATAAGCGGGTGGTCATCAGCCGCTGGTAACGCGGAAGACCACCGCCCAGCCCAGTCGAAAAGGTGATTGAAGTGAGCACAACCGAGACGATCGACATCGACGCGACCGGGACACGCGCCACCGAGATGACCGCGGCACACCGGGAGTATCTGTTCCCGTGGGTTCGTCCCTACTACGCGGAGCCGATCGCGCTCTCCGAGGGAGAAGGGGTTTGGGTGCGCGATGTCGATGGACGCGAGTACCTGGATCTCTTCGCGGGCATCCTGACCACGTCGATCGGACACGGTCACCCGTCTGTTCAGGGCGCGGTTCGCCGTCAGATGGCCAAGCTCGGGCACACGTCGACGCTGTACGTGACCGAGGGTCAGATCGAGCTGGCCAAACGACTCGAGAACATCACACCGGGTGCCCTCAAGAGCGCTTGCTTCACCAACAGCGGGACGGAGGCTGTCGAGTCCGCGATCACGGTGGCCCGTCTGTTCACGGGGCGAAGCGAGATCGTGGCACTGCGGCTCGCCTACTCCGGACGGAGCCTGCTCGCTACGCATCTGACCGCCCAGGCGGCCTGGCGCCCGCTCCCCGGGACGGTCGCCGGCGTCGTGCACGCGCGGTCCCCGTACCCGTTCCGCTCGCCCGTGGGTTCCGGCCCGGAGTGCTCGGACTTCTTCATCGACGATCTCGTCGAGGTGATCGAGACCACCACGACGGGCCAGCCCGCCGCACTGTTCGCCGAGACCATACAGGGCGTGGGCGGATACATCGTGCCCCCGCCCGATTACTTCGGACGCGCGGCCGAGGTGATCCGGAGCTACGGCGGACTCCTCATCATCGATGAGGTGCAGACCGGCTTCGGCCGCACCGGGGACAAATGGTTCGGTATCGAGCACTGGGGGGTCGAGCCCGATGTCATGGTCATGGCGAAAGGGGTCGCCAACGGGTTCCCCGTCGGGGTTACGGTGACGCGCCCCGAGATCGCGGAAGCGTGGCAGGGGCCGGCGATCTCTACCTACGGCGGGAACCCGGTCTGCATGGCCGCCGCGAACGCCACTCTCGATGTCATGGCGGAGGAGGATGTCCCGGCACGGTCGGCGCGGCGCGGAGACCAATTGCGGGCGGGCCTCGAGAGGCTGAGAGAGCAATTCGCCTGGATCGGCGAAGCGCGGGGTCTGGGCCTCATGCAAGCTCTCGAGCTGGTAACGGATCGGGCGGCCAAGACCCCGGACACCGATCGGGCGGCGCGTCTCCTCGAAGCCACGAAAGAGGAAGGGCTGCTCGTGGGGCGTGGCGGTCTGCACGGCCAGGTGATCCGCATCGGCCCGTCTATGTTGATCACCGAAGGCGAGGTCGATGAGGGTCTCGAGCGCCTCGCGCGTGCCTGCAGGCGGGTCGACGGAACGTGAGGGGCGCACGCGCCTGCCGGGGGGTCAACAGAACGTGAGGGGCGCGCGGGCCACCGCGCCTGACCGATGATCTCCCCCACCATTCTGGCGGTCCTCGGTGTCTACCTGCTGGTCCTCCTGGCCATCGGCCTGTGGGGCGGGCGTGAGTCGCACGACGTCGCCGGATACTACGTCGCGGGAAAGAAGCTCCCCTCATGGGTGATCGCGTTCAGCTCGAACTCCACGGGAGAGAGCGCCTGGCTCCTGCTCGGTCTCACCGGGATGGGGTACGCGGTCGGGATGCACGCCCTGTGGATCGTGCTCGGAGAGGTGCTGGGTGTCGCAGCCGCCTGGATCTGGGTCGCCCGGCCGTTCAAGGCGTATACCGATCGGTACCGCTCGATCACCGTGCCCGACTATCTCGAGGACCGCTTTCACGACCGGACGCACGTGTTCCGGATCATGGGTGCGGTGATCGTGCTCTCCATGGTCGCCGCGTACACTGCCGCCCAGCTGACGGCGACGGGCAAGGCGTTCGACTCGTTTCTAGGGACCGGGTACCGCGCCGGTGTGTTCATCGGGCTCGCGGTGATCCTGTTCTACACGAGCGTCGGAGGGTTCAAGGCCGTCGCGTACAGCGATCTGGTTCAGGGCGTGCTGATGTTCGGCTGCCTGTTCACCCTCCCGATCGTGGCGATCGTTGCTGTTGGCGGCTGGACACCGCTTATCGAGGGGCTGCGGGCGGTGGATCCGGACCTTCTCCGGCCCGGGGGCGGACTCGGCCTCACGCCGGCGGGGGTGGCGAGCGCCGCGGGGTTCGTGGGAATCGGTCTGGCGTTTCTGGGCTCCCCGCAGCTGCTGACGCGCTTCATGGCGGCGCGGGACCAACGGGAGATCGTGAAGGCGGCCCCGATCGCCGTCCTTTGCATCGTGGTATTCGATGTAGGAGCGGTGTTCGCCGGGATGGCCGGACGCGTGCTGGTCCCGCGACTCGATGATCCGGAGACGATTCTTCCCCTGCTGTCGTCGGAGCTCTTCCCTGCCCTGTTCACGGGGATATTCCTGATCGTGGTGCTCGCCGCCATCATGTCCACGGTCGATTCGTTGCTCATACTCGCGTCGTCGTCCGTCGTCCGGGATGTGGTACAGAAGATCTTTCGCCCCGAGGCGTCCCAGCGGCGTCTCTCGCTGCTCGGAAAGATCATCACGGTGATCATCGGGGCCGTCGGACTCGCGCTCGCGCTAGGCGAGGTACGTCTCATCTTCTGGTTCGTCCTGTTCGCATGGTCGGGACTGGCGTGCGCGTTCACCCCCGTCGTCCTCTGCTCGCTCTTCTGGTCTCGCACGACCCGGGCGGGTGCGATCGCGGGTATGGCCGGCGGTTTTTTGATCACGGTCGCCTGGGTCGTGTGGTTCAAGTCCGGCTTCCATGACCTGTACGAGATGCTCCCGGGGTTTTTCGGCGGACTGCTCATCACGGTGGTCGTGAGCCTGTTCACGCGCCCCCCATCCGGGGCGGAAGACGAGATGCGGCGCGTGCGTGAAGAGGTGGCAGCTAACAAGGAGGTCCAATGCCATTTCTGAAGCGTCGCGATTTCGTGGAGCTGGGATTGCTCGGGGCGCTCGGGGCCGTGAGCTGGCCGCGTACCGCGATGGCCCAGCCGGGAAGTCCGGTGCACGGAGATCGTCTCGCGACCGGTGGCAGGAGCTCAAGGGTCGGCCGGTCCGGACGGGGTGATCTCGCGGATCTCGTTCTCCTGAACGGACGCGTGTACACGGTGGACGACTCCGTGCCGCGGGCCGAGGCGTTGGCGGTCAAGAGCGGCCGGTTCCTGGCGGCTGGCTCGAACGACGACATCCGGGGCCTCGTGGGACCGGGCACGGAAGTGATCGACGCGGGGCAGATGACAGTTACGCCGGGGTTCATCGATGCGCACAACCACCCGTTCTACGCGGGTACCCGGCACCTGCTTCAAGTCAACAGCGATCTGCGCAGCATCGCCGAGATCCAATCCGCACTCGGGGAACGGGCGGCGAACACGCCGCCCGGCGAGTGGGTCCGCGGCTTTCTGTACGACGACACCAAGCTCCGCGAAGGCCGACCGCTCAACCGGCGCGATCTGGACGAGGCGGTGCCGGGCCACCCGGTCGTCGTGGTCCACCGCGGCGGACACACGGCGGTCTACAACTCGATGGCGTTCGAGCTCGCCGGCATCACGGTCGACACGCCCGACCCCGAGGGCGGGAAGTTCTACCGCGAAGACGGCGAGCTGACGGGCAAGGTGGCCGAGCGGGCGCGGGCGGCCCTCAATCGGCTGATCCCGGACGAGACGACCCGCGGGCAAAGGGCTGAGGCCGTGGGACTGATCTCTCGGCTCATGACGGCCGCCGGCCTGACCTCGGTGCACGAGACGGGGGGCGGAGAAGACGGCTTCATCGCGTACCAGGACGCCTATGAGGCGGACGATCTCCGGTTCCGGATGTACTACTTCCCCTCTGGACGAGGTGGGATTGGAAACGAGGGATTCTTCGCGTCGCTCAAGGAGGCCGGGATCCGCACCGGGTTCGGAGATGAGTGGTTGCGCATCGGGGCGGTCAAGTACGGGGCGGACGGCTCGGCCTCGGAGCGAACGATGGCGATGCGAACTCCGTACGTGGGGCGCCCGAACGACTACGGGATCCTCACGATGGATCAGGAGGAGATCCACGCGGCGGTCGAGGACGCCGTGCGGCACGGATTCCAGATCGGAGTCCACGCGAACGGAGACCGTACCATCGAGATGGTCCTCAACGCGTACGAGCGGGCACAGGAATTGTGGCCCCAGAGCGACCCCCGCTTCCGCATCGAGCACTGTTCGCTCGTGGACCCGGACCTCCTGCAGCGTATCCAGGCCGTCGGCGCGATTCCCACCCCCTTCTACACCTACGTCCATTACCACGGGAACAAGTGGCCCGAGTACGGGCGCGAGAAGATGCGGTGGATGTTCGCGCACCGTTCGTTCCTGGATTACGGGATCCCCGTAGCCGGCGCCTCCGACTATCCGCCCGGTCCGTTCGAGCCGCTCATGGCGATCCAGAGCATGGTCACGCGGACCGACTTTCAGGGCCGGGAATGGGGACCGAACCAGCGTGTGTCGGTCAGCGAGGCCCTTCGGATATGCACGATCAATGGCGCGCACGCCTCGTTCGAAGAGGATCTCAAGGGGTCGATCACGCCCGGAAAGCTCGCGGACTTCGCGCTGTTGGCGGAGGATCCGCACGAGGCCGAGCCAGAACGGATCAAAGAGATCCCCGTCGCTCGTACGGTGGTCGGCGGGGTGACGATGCACGAGGGGTGACCCGCTCCCGGCACTCCAGATGGCACTCGTACTTGGCCCTTCCCTATGTCGCGTGATACCGTAGTCTTACCGCGTGGGCGCGCACCCCGATAAGGGTGAGAACATCCAGTGTGAATGACCCACGCAAGGCTCGAGTCAACGACGAGGAAACCATGAGCGACGTCCTCCTGGTCGAGAAACTGGACGGCCATGTGGCCGTGATGACGGTAAACCGGCCCGACAAACTGAACGCCCTCAACGGCGAAGTCCGCCGCGCGATGTTCGCCGCTCTGGACAATCTGGCAGCGGATGACGATGTACGCGTCGTCGTGCTGACCGGAGCGGGTGAGAAGGCGTTCATTGCGGGCGCGGACATCGGAGAGTTCAAGGACGCGCGGCCGGTCGAACAGTACCGGACCATGCACCGCGGGAACGTATTCCTGGCCATGGAGACGTTCCAAAAGCCCGTGATCGCGATGATCAACGGCTTCTGTCTCGGGGGCGGGTGCGAGATCGCGATGGGCTGCGACATCCGGGTCGCCGCAGACACGGCCCGCCTGGGACAGCCGGAGATCAACCTCGGGCTGATCCCCGGGGGAGGCGGCACTCAGCGGCTCCCGAGGCTGGTGGGCGAGGGACGCGCCATGCGCTTGATCATGACGGGCGAGATGCTGGGTGCCGAGCAGGCCGCCGCGATCGGGCTCGTGGATGACGTGTTTCCGGTCGACGAGCTGCGCGAGAAGACGCTCGAGCTCGCCCGGTTGATCGGCTCACGCAGTCCGATCGCGCTTCAGGCCGCCAAGGAATCGATCCTCGCCGCACGCCGCATGCCGCTGGACGAGGGGCTCAAGTTCGAGCGCGCCTGGTTCTCGCTCCTGTTCTCCACCGACGACATGGACGAGGGCGTGAGCGCCTTCCTCGAGAAGCGGGCGGCCGAGTTCAAAGGGAGCTGAAGGCGCGAGAGCTGAGGGACCGAAGCCGAGGGAGCGAAGCTGTAGGACCAAGGCTGCAGGACCAAGGGCTGAGGGACGAGGTAACGCTCAGCACCCACAAAAAAAGCCCGGGCCGAGGCCCGGGCTTTCGTCTCTCTGCCTGCGGGGGTGATCCCGCCGGGCGAGGCCTACGCCTCCGCGATGACGCTCACGGACTTTCGCCCGCCGCGGTGGGTCGTGAACGTGACGACTCCATCCGACAGAGCGAATAGTGTGTGGTCACGCCCGCACCCGACGTTTCGACCCGGGTGCAGCCTGGTGCCACGCTGACGGACCAGGATGTTTCCGGCGATCACGCGCTCTCCACCGTAGCGCTTCACCCCGAGGTACTTGGGGTTGCTGTCGCGTCCGTTTCGGCTGGAGCCGACACCCTTCTTATGCGCCATGGTTTAGTCGTCCGTCTTCTGTGCCTTGATAGCCTTGTCGACGTCACCCTTCAGGATGCGGCCACCTTGTCCGCTTCCCTCGAGCGTCGCGAGATCGATCCCGTGCGCTTCCGCGAGCTCTCGCGCGGCGTCCGTGATGTTGATCTCATCAGCCCCCGCTGCTGCCGGCTCGGCCGGCTCCGGGGTCTTCTCCGGCTTGGCAGCCCTCTTCTCGGCCGGTTCAGGAGCCGCGGCCTTCACCTTCGGAGCCGCGGCTTTCGCCTTGGGGGCCTCGGCGGCAGGGGCCTCGGGCTCGGGCTTCTTCGCCGGGGCGGGCTCAGCCTTCGCCTTGGGGGCGGGGCGCGCAGTCTTCCCCTTCGGAAAGCCGATGTCCAGGATCCGGATCTCGGTGAACCCCTGCCGGTGACCCTGCTTGCGACGGTAGCCCTTCCGCCGCTTCATCTTGTACACGACGATCTTGTCATCCTTCCCGTGGCGCACGATCTCGGCCGCGACCGTGGCCCCCGTCAGAGACGGGCTGCCCACGCGCACGTCGCCGTCGCGCTCGGCGAGAAGGACGTCCTCGAACGTCACCTTGTCGCCGGGCTCCGCGTCCAGCGTCGGAAGCCGCAGCGTCAGGTCCGGCTCCGCCCTGAACTGCTTACCCTGTGCCCGAAAAATCGCGTACATGCTCTGTTTCCATACTGCGTTCATGCTTCCTGAGACGAATCTCGCGAGCCTGAAAGGATATGCGGGATTCGGCGCTCTGTCAACGAAAAAATGGGGCCATTCCCCAGCCCGCGGCGCCGTTTCGGCCTTCACGGCCCGAACCGCGGCCCTCCCGGTCTACAGAACGACGTACCGGTTCGTGACGTCCGTATCCGCGGAGTGTGACAGGAGACGGAACTCATCCATCCCGAGGAGCGGGTCATCGCGAATGTCGAGCGCGAATCCCCCCTGCCTTCGCTGTTCCTCGA
>JBDHHV010000146.1:0-8512 GCA_039589195.1 Gemmatimonadota bacterium
GTGGCATCGATGTCGTCGGCTTCGCGGTCGATCGCGTCCTGGATCTCATCGAACAGATCGTCGATGGTGGGAAACCCGTTCAACGGTGGGGTCACGGGCTCGTTCGTGTCCGGGTCGACGGCGGATATGACGACACCGTTCGACACGGTGATCCGCACGGGGCGTACCAGCTCCCGGGGGCAGAAGCAGCTCCGCTGGAACCGGAACTCGTACACTACCGGCGGGCGCGACTCCCAACGCCCCCGGGCACGGTCGAGCTCGCTCCGTTCAGGGCCGACAGGGTCCGAACAGCTGATCGCACCGCTCGCGAGCAGGGCCACCAGCGCTCCCGCCAGCCGTCCCAGCAGCGCGATCGGGAATCGCCGCCCTCTATTGCGCTTCGAGGTTGGAAGCTCGAATGATGATCTCATCGTCGGCTATATCCCTTCGGTAATCGACGCTTATCAGAGTCGGATATCCGAATGTCGCGTCATACGTGACCACCAAAGACGCGACGTCCATTCGGGCGGCCTCGTCGATGTGGTCGAACAGGTCGTCGATCGTGGGGAAGGAGTCCGCAGGCGGGCTCTCCAGAGTCTGCGCGTTATCCAGGTACGTCACGCGCGTGACCGATCCGGCCTGCACTTCGATCCGTGCGGGTCGAAGCGTCTCCGGCCTGCACTCGCACTGTTTCTGATACTCGTACAGATACGCGGCGAGCCCGGCGGCCTCCCAGCGAGCTCGATGACTCTCTACCGCCGCCGAAGTCACCCCGAGTGTATCGGAGCAGGCCGTCACGGCCATGGTGGTACCGACGACGAAGACTCCCGCGATGAGCTCCAACCGGCTGCTCATCCCCCGGCCCTCGCGTCGTTCACGAACTGCTGAACCTCTCCAACCAGGTCCAGGACCGAGGAGGGGAGGGTGCTGTCCGAGCCGAGAACCGTGTTCAGATTGTCGGCATCCACGTACGTGAGCTCGTACGTGAACTGATCGCAGCATTCGGTGCCGAAGTCAGTTTGTGACAGCTCCAAGAACCCCGTCTCGAGAAAGCGCCGGGCGAGCTCCAGGAGCTGTGGCTCGTCGGTCGCTGCAAGCACCTCTCCGGCCTCCCAGTCGCAGCCGAGCCCTGCGAGACAACGATCACCCACGATCTCGGCCTTGCCGCCATCGATGGTGAGCTGCCAGTCTACACCCGCGATTCCGCCCGAGACGCCGAGCACGATCCTGACGCGCTCGGTGTCCTCCGGCGCTGTCGGTCCCTCGCACCCCTGCGCGCCGCACAGGACCATGATCCCCAATACGCCGAGCACCAGTCGACGGGTCGTGGGGATTCCGTTCCATGAAATGCGCATCACACTCCCTCGGATTCTATAACGGTAACAGCCTTGCTCTTACGGTCTCTACGCTCGCAGACCCGCCCTCAGGATCGGGGGCTCTGGTTCCACGTCGTCCGTGTGTGTAAGGACGCTCGAGGGAGATGGATTGTGACATGCGGAGTCGTACGCGGTTCGCGCTGGCGTCGGTGACCTATCAGAAGGTCCAGGCCACGCCCACGACCGCCAGAATCGGTACGGAGTCGAGTGGGACGGGACTCCCCGGTCCCTGCTCATCCGTGCGGTAGAACAGCGCATCCCGTCGGTCGAGCGCGTTAAGCAGGCGTAGATAGGGCGCGATCTCGACCGTGGTGTCGCCAAAGCGCGCCACCCAGCGATGCGAGATCTCGGCGTCCAGTCGCAGATACGAGTCGCTCGGCGCCCCCGAGAGCGTCAAGGGTGGAGCCTCGGTGGTCTGCGACGCCTCACCTTCGCCATCTGGAATATCCAGGCCATCACCGCCGCTCGGGGCCGCGGGGGACGGTGCACTCACCGAAGTAGGCACCGGCGTGAACGGTAGCCCGGACCCGTACGTGACTCGAACCCCGAGATCGAACGCGCGCGTGTCCGCCTCGAGACCCGCGGAGAGCAGTTGGCGGCCGACGAAACGCGTGTCTCCGCTCGGCTCGTCCGTCCACACCCAGGCGAGCGAATACCCGACCCAACCGGCGACCGGCCCCTGGTCGCGGTGGATCCACAGATCCGCGCCCGACGACTGCAGGTTGTCACCGCTCGGGAGTCCGTCGAAGGACTTGAGGAAGCCCTCCAGGCCGAGACTGAAGCCGTTCTCCAGCTGGTTCTCGAAGCCGACCACCAGGTGGGTGGCTCCCGCGATCGTGAACAGCGGATCGGCCGCCAGAGCGGCGGTCTCGCCCTCTGGGATCGGCGGCCCCAGCGAGCTGAGTGTCGGGCCCGTGAGGTCTGACGAGAGGATGGATTCCGGACCGCGTACGTACTGGTAGAAACGCCCCACGGCGAGCGACAGCCGGGCGCGCTCCCCGACCAGCCAGTGTACGGAGGCGCGCGGCGCGAGCCTGCCCACGTCATCGGGTCGGAAGTATGCGGCTCGCAGGCCCGCACGCAGCTCGAGATCGCGCGTCGCCGGCCATACGACCTCCCCGAAGGCCGCCGCCACCTCACCGCTCAGCGAGGCCTGAGACGTGGAGTCTCCCTCCACGCTGCGTTGCTGGAGCTCGGTTCGATACACATCGAACGCTGCGCCGGCAGTCCAGCGGACCCGTCCCCCTTCGCGACCATATGCCGTCACGAGCCTGGAGCGCGCGGTACGGCCGTCGGCGATCGTCAGCGTCTCACCCTGGATCGGGATGCGAGTGCGGAACAGCCCGTGCGCCGCGGTCAGACCCAGAGAGCCGTCACCAATCGGTGCCCGATAACGGAGCGAGCCGGCCGTGTTCCCCCAGTACGCCGAGGGGGGGAGTGCTCCCTGAGGGAGGACCTCGCTGGGCTCGAGATCTACGGACTCGCGGTTCCAGAACCCGGTGCCGCTCAGACGCCCCGACCCGAGCGGCACCTCGAGGCGTGCGAGCGCATCCCCATACCCGTACGGCAGCTCGTCTCCGCCCGTGAGAGCGGCGTAGCCCACCCCATGCAGCCCTCTCGCGCCGAGCAGATACCGACCCTCGCCGCCGAGCGGGCCTTCGAAGCGGGCGCCTCCACCGAGGAGATCGACATTGCCCGCTCCGTGGGTACGCTCTCCCTCTCCGCTCCGCAGCTCCAGGTCGAGTATGTAGGAGAGGCCTCCGTCGAACCGGGTCGGAGCGCCGCCCGTATACAGCGTGGCGCGCTCCAGCACCCCGGTCGGGAATACGTCCAGGAGACCGCTCAGGTGGAAGGGCGCATACACGGGAGCCCCATCGAGGAGCACGAGCTTCAGGTCGGCAGCCGCACCTCGGACGTACAGCACGCTGGAGGGATCTCCCGGGTCGGGATCCGATCTGGGGGTGGCACCCACGAGACCCATCTCGACGGCACCGGGACTCGCTTCCAGCGCGCGCAGCTCCGCCTCACCACGGGCGCGCAGCCCTTCCCGCACACCTGGAGGCCGGAGCCGGAATCCCGGCCTCTCGACCATCGCGTATAGTGGAGGGAGGACGACCGGGCGAACCTCGAGACGCAGGTCCAGCCTCACGGTCTCGCCCGGTGCGACCAAAACGCCGGCTTCGAGCGAGGCGTGATCCAGCGAACCGGCTACCATCACCCGCGGGCCTGTCCCCAGACCGGCGATCCGGTAACGACCGTGCTCGTCCGTCAACACGAGCCGGTAGTATGCGCCCCCCCGCACCTCGACCCGTGCGCCCGGCAGGGGGGCGCCGCTCGGCGCGCTGAGCACCTGCCCGTACACGGTGCCCGTGGCGGTTTCCTGGGCGGAGACCGCCGGGGCCAGCGCCATCGCGGCGACCGTGAGCGTCGAGCCGATCCTCGCTACCCTCTTGCCCGCTACCATGCTCTCCCGATCGAGCCTCTTGGGTCGAGTCGACTGGCCGGCCTGCCGACCTGCCCGCCCGCCGACCTCGCGGATGTCGCTGGCGGTACTACCCCCCCGTCTCGAGGAGGATCTGCGCCTTGCTGGAATCGGCCGCGGAGGTCAGGAAGATCTCCCCGCCCCGCTTGTGGACGACGAGACGTCCATCGATCTCGATGCGCGCGTCCGCGATCACGCCCGGGAGCTGGATGGTCATCTCCCCCGAGGGTTCCACGATCTCGATGCTGCCGGGCCCGACTCGATAGCTGCCTCCCGTGGCGCGCACGGATGCGCGAGTCGCGTCCGTGACGGAGACTCGCACCAGAGTTCCGGTCCCCGGCTGGCGTACCGCGATGCTCACCCGCCCGTCGAGCGGCTCTACGAACACGCCCGAGCCTGCGGCATCTCCCCCGACCTGGTCTTGCCCGGCAGCGGCCGGGTCGGGGGTTCCGGAGCCGAAGATCTCGGCCACGGCCGTAATGGATCGCGACACCCAATCCCGTACCGGGGAGCCCGGAATGGCCCACGCACCCGCCGCGAGGAGAAGAACCATGCTCGCGGCCACGGCCATCGCTCGCCCCGAGAGGCGGTGTGCGCGGCGCACCGAAGGCGCGGTCGCGATGGAACGAATCGAGTCCGGTCCACCCTCGCTGCGCGCCGCCGCCAAAAGCTCGGGCGGGATGTTCGTCCACGGTGGCTCGACGTCCAGGGACTCGAGCGCCTCCCGGGTCCGGCCTGTCGCCGCCAGCAGCGTCGCCAGCCGGTCCGCGCAGGCCTCGCAGCGCTCCACGTGCTCCGCGACCGCCGATCGCTCAGCCGCCTCGACCTCCTGGTCCAGGTAGGCGAGCAAGATTTCGTCTGAAACGTGCATGCTCACTCTCGGCTTATGTCCGTTCGAGAATCCGCCCCGTCACTCGCGTCGTGCCGGCGATCGGCCACGTGCCGCTCCGCCCGCTCCGCGTGCGCCGGCTCGAGAGCGTCCGAGAAGCGCCGGAGCGCTCGGGCGAGCAACGTGCCCACCGAGCCCGGCGCCACACCGACGGCCTCCGCGATCTCCGCGTACCGAAAGCCTTCCTGCCGCATCAGCAACATCTCCCGGTCGCGCGGAGCGAGCTGGCTCAACGCGCCCCGTACGGCATCCACCCGCTCCGCCCGGCTCGTCATCTCTTCCGGTCCCGGGTCACCCCGCGGGGGCGAGTACCGCTCCACCAGCAGCCTCTGGCGGCGCGTCTCCATGCGCGCATGGTCGCGGACCAGATTGGTGGCGACCGTGAACAGCCATCTGCGCACCTCGACGTCGGGCATCGGGTGACGCAGGAGCCGCACGAACGACTCCTGGACGACATCCGCCGCCACGTCCGCATCGCCGAGCAACCGGTTCACGTACCGGAATAGCGGGGCGTTGTGGTCGTGAAACGCCGCTTCGAAGTCCACGGTCCTCCCAGTGTCGTGCCGGTGATTCGGCGGTTCATCCACCAGCGACGAGCCGTACCGGGGCCAACCGCGTTCCCCGAGCCCGTCTATGAACGTGCAGCCGCACCGGCGTGTGACATCGTACGCGCCGGGCGGCTTGAAACCGAGGTTTATGTCCCGCGGTTCATTACATAGCTTACGCCGTCCGGCGGTCGGTCGGCACTCGCCCGGTACGCCCGATCCACGGGCCTTCTACCGGGCTGTCGACGGTCGAGTCATGTCGTACCCCTCGCAGACCCCTGCCGTTTTCGGGGCTGCAGGAGAACGCGAACAGGCGCGCCACGGCGCGTATGGAGATATGGATGGGAGATCTGAGCCTGTTCCTCGAAGAGCACCACGTCATGATGCGCGATATGGTGCGCGAGTTTGCCGAAGCGGAGATCGCCCCGGTCGCCGCCCAGTTCGACGAGAGCGAGGAATTCCCGTGGGAGAACGGCGCGAAGATGGCCGAGATCGGCCTGTTCGGGATCGCTCTCGATGAGGAGTACGGCGGCGCCGGGATGGATCTCCTCGCGAACGTGATCGCTTCCGAAGAATTGGCCCGGGTGGACGCCAGCCACTCGATCATGGTCGGAGCCCACTCGTCCCTGTGCTGCGCGCCGATCGCCCGGTGGGGGAACGAAGAGCAGAGACGCAGGTTCTTGACCCCGCTCGCCAGCGGCGTCGTGTTGGGCGGGTTCGGCCTCACCGAGCCCGGGTCGGGCTCGGACGCGGGGGGTATGCGGACGATGGCCGAGAAAAAGGGAGATCACTACGTCCTGAACGGGCAGAAGACGTTCATCACGCACGCGGGCGTCGGAGAGATCTTCGTGGTCGGTGCCCTGACATCGCCCGACAAGGGCACGCGCGGGATCACGGCCTTCGTGATGACGAAAGAGACGTGCGACCTGGAGATGGCGCGCACCGTCGGCTTCGGGCATTCCGACGAGTTGACGCCTATGCCCGGCTTCACCGCCGGGCAGAAGCTCCGCAAGCTGGGCTGGAACGCGTCGGACACGCGCGAGCTGATTCTGCAGGATGTCGAGGTTCCGGAAGAGAACGTCCTCGGCGAGGTGGACAAGGGTTTCCCCGTATTCCTCGACACGCTGGATGGCGGTCGCATCGGGATCGCGGCGCACGCGCTCGGCATCGCCCAGGGCGCCATGGAGGAGGCGGTCCGATACACGGGGGAGCGGGAGCAGTTTGGCCAACCCATCAATCAGTTCCAGGGCGTTCAGTTCATGCTCGCCGATATGCAGACGAGCATTCACGCCGCCCGCGTGATGACCTACCATGCGGCGCGCCTCCGCATGGAGGGCCAGGCGTACAAGAAGGAAGCCTCGATGGCGAAGCTGTTCGCGTCGGAGGCGGCGATGGAGGTCACGACGAAGGCCGTGCAGCTGCACGGCGGATACGGCTATTCGCGCGAATATCCGGTCGAGCGGATGATGCGGGACGCCAAGATCACGGAGATCGGAGAGGGGACGAGCGAGATCCAGAAGATGTTGATCTCGCGTGAGTTGATCCGCGAGCTCGGTGGTGGATGAGGAGTTCCCTCGCCGCGGTTCGGAGGCAAACGTACATTAGGACCGTCTGATTCGCACAGCGCCGCGGCCCCCATGTGGGAGTCGGCGGCGCCGGGCGTCGAGCACGTGTCGACCACGGACCGATTTGGTCGAAGGAAGAACGGCCCCGGAGCACACGAGCTCCGCGGGCCCGAGGATGGAAGTAGCCGGTCGCTCCAGGACCCCTAGGCCATGGCATCGAGGCCTGAGCGCGGACCGGCTGCCCACGGATACCCAGTCATAGGCGTGCGCCGCGAAATCATCGTAAACGCGACGGGCAATGAAACGCGTGTCGCGATCCTCGAAGACGGCCGGCTTGTCGAGCTCATGCACGAGCGCCCCGACGACCGTCGGATGGTGGGCGACATCTATCTCGGTGTCGTCGAAGCCGTGGTCCCGGGTCTTCAGGCCGCATTCGTCGACATTGCCGCCGGCAAGTCCGCCTTCCTGCATGCGTCCGACCTCGCCGAGCTGGAAGACGAGGAGAACGGCGATCGGCGATCGAAGCGATATCCGCCGATACAGGATGTCGTGAAGCGCGGCCAGTCTCTTCTCGTACAGGTCACGAAAGAGCCGATCGGCACGAAGGGGCCGCGCGTCACCAGCCAGGTCTCCCTACCGGGTCGCTTTCTCGTCTACATGCCGTTCAGCTCGCACGTCGGGATCAGCCGGAGGATCGAGGACCGGGACGAGCGGGCGCGACTGCGCGAGATGGCAAAGGGACTCCTCAAGAAGGACTCCGGCGGCGTGATCGTCCGCACGGTGGGCGAAGAGCTTACCAAGGACACGTTCAAGCGCGAGCTCCGATCCCTGCAGAAGACGTGGGACAAGGTGGGTCGGCGCGCCAAGAGCATGAAGGCGCCCGTGCTCGTCCACGAAGAGGCCCGGCTCACCTCCGGGGTCATCCGGGACGTGTTCAGCGAGAGAGTCGATCTGCTCACGATCGACTCGACGGATCTCAGTCACGAAATCAAGTCGTACCTGGGCCAGGTCAACCCCGAGCTGCTCGACCGGGTCAAGCTGTATCCGGGTCCACAGCCGATCTTCGACAAGTTCGAGCTGGAAGAGCAGATCCGTGAGGCGTTCCGCCGAAAGGTGACGCTGCCGTCGGGAGGTCACATCGTGATCGAGCAGACCGAGGCCCTGGTCGCGATCGATGTGAATACGGGCCGATACACCGGGAAGAAGGACCCCGCGCACACGATCCGCCGCACGAACATGGACGCCGCGGTCGAGGTGTGCCGACAGCTCCGGCTGCGGGACATCGGCGGGATCATCGTCGTGGACTTCATCGACATGGACGACGACGCCGACCGACAGCGGGTCCTACAGCAGATGAGGACACACGTCGGGCGGGATCGAGCCCGGACGAAGGTCTTCGGCATCTCGGAGCTGGGGCTGCTGCAGATGAGCCGACAGCGCGTGGCGCCCAGCCTGCACCAGAAGATGACCGACGCCTGCCCGTTTTGCCGGGGATCGGGGCGCATCTTGGCGCCGGAAACGGTCGTGCGCCGCCTCGAGCGGGCGCTTCATCGCGCCTCGAGCGGCAAGGAGCGCGGCCTGACCATCCTCACACACCCGGTCGTGGCCCTTTACCTGCTCGAGGAAGAGCGGGGCTTCCTCGAGGAACAGCGAAGGCAGGGGGGATTCGCGCTCGA
>JBDHHV010000147.1:0-8747 GCA_039589195.1 Gemmatimonadota bacterium
GTGCGAGAGCTTGCGGACCACGCGCCGCCTTTCAGTGACGTCATGAAAGACCAGCACCACCCCGATCGTGGCCCCGTTGCGATCGCGGAGTGGGGCCGCAGAGTCTCCGATCGCTCCCCCCCTCCGGGACTCAGCTCGGGCCCTGAAACCACACTTCTGCTCCCGAGCGGTGGATATTGAGGCCACCTCAAAAGGGCCCCAAACCCAGGAATTTCCGGGCCACTTCTGGCTTTCACCCCGGAAGTTCCGGGGCCTGATTCCACTCAACCCCGGAAGTTCCGGGGTCCGTTCGGGTGCAGATTCGGGTGCACCCCGTGGGAGGTGATCGACGCGAAGTAGCACGAAGCCCTTGCAGACGAGGAACCCGCACAACACCGTCCTTCCATAGCCTCTCTGGCCGCAAACGCGCTCCCGGAGGAAAGTGCCATGGGCTCCCGCTCGGATCGCTCGCCTCGCCGGCTCGCCTGGCTCGCGATAGCTCTCGTCCCCGCGTGTGTCCCTTACCCCGGGTCTCCGAGGGCACGTGGATCTCCCTCGACGTGACACCGGACGGGGCGCACGTGGTGTTCGAGTTGCTTGGCGACATCTGGCGTGTGCAGATGGAGGGCGGGACCGCCGAGCCGGTCCTGACCGGCCCGAGCTACGACAGCCAGCCGCGGGTCTCCTCGGACGGCGAGTGGATCGCATTCATCAGCGACCGGGACGGCCACGACAACCTGTGGATCGCCAGGAGCGACGGCTCCGAGCCCAAGAAGCTCACGTCGGAGAGCCAGCCCTTCACCTCGATGATCTCTCCGGCCTGGACGCCGGACAGCCGCTACGTCGTCGCGACCCGGCGGCGGGGTGGGAGTAGTGGACTGTGGATGTACCACCTCGACGGAGGAAGCGGCGTGAGCCTCCAGGAAGCCGGCCGGCCCGGCGGAGGCAGTTCGGGTGGAAGCTCCACCCGCCTCGGTGCGACGGTATCGCCGGACGGGGAGTTTCTCTACTACGCGGAATACCGGAGCGGAGCGGCGCTGCCCAACTGGCAGATCGTCCGCCGCTCCATGTCCACCGGAGAGACGGATCGGATCACGCAGGCGGACGGGCGCGCGTTCCGCCCGGCAGTCTCGCCCGACGGAACGAAGCTGGTGTACGCGACCCGATACGAGACGGAGACGGGGTTACGCGTCCGCGACCTTCGGACCGGCGCGGACGAGTGGCTCATCTACCCGATCCAAAGGGACGAGATCGAGACGAGCCCTTGGCCCTCCCGGGATGTGCTCCCGAGCCTCGCGTTCACGCCGGACGGCTCGGAGATCCTCACGACCTTCGAGGGAAGGATCTGGCGGGTGGACATGGCTACCGGCGAGCCGACCGAGGTGTCGTTCACGGCGGACGTGCGCCTGGCCCTCGGCCCGGACCTAACTGAGCCGTACGGGATCGATCAGGGGCCGGTGCGGGCGCGTCTGGTGCAGGATCCTCGCCAATCGCCAGACGGGTCGCGGGTGGTGTTCAGCGTACTCACGAAGCTCTACGTAATGGAGCTCCCGGACGGGGAGCCCCGTCGTCTCACGGACTCCGACGCCTGGGAGTTCAAGCCGGTGTGGTCACCCGACGGAGGATGGGTCGCGTACGTCACCTGGGACATGGACGGGGGCCACATCTGGAATACGCGGGCGGACGGCTCGGGCGATCCACGACGCCTCACCGAGCACAAGGCGTTGTACACGGACCTCGTGTTCTCGCCGGATGGGGGCCGCATCGTGGGATTGCGCGGAAACGCCTTCCAGCGTCAGCAGATGTCCACCGAGTTCGGAGGGCTGAGGATCCCGCTGGACCTGGTGTGGCTCGACGCGGACGGTGGGGACGTCAACCTCGTTTCTCCGGCGCGCGGCCTGAGCGTGCCCCACTTCGGCCCGGAGGAGGACCGGATCTACGTCTACTCACGGGACGGGCTTGTTTCCCTGCGCTACGACGGCACGGACCGGCGCACCCATCTGAAGGTCACCGGCCCCTCCATTCCGGGCCTGGGCCCACCACCGGCGCAGGCCGTGGTCATGCGACCGGACGGGCAGTGGGCGCTCGCGGTGGTCAACAACCAGCTGCACGTGGTGGCGGTGCCGCCGGTCGGGGGAGACGGCGCCAGCGTGAGCGTACAGGGTGCGAGCGTGCCCACGCAGCAGCTCACCGACATCGGCGCGGACTACTTCGCGTGGGCCGACGGCGGCGCAACGATCACGTGGGCCATCGGATCGACTTACTTCCGGCGTCCCTTCCACTCCATCGAGTTCGGACGCAAGGGGCCAGCGGACGCCGAAGAGGACGAAGGGGAAGACGAGGAGGCCGCGGGCGCGGACGACCCGGAAGAAGAGGCGGTGGCTGAAAAGGAAGGGGAAGAAGAAGAGGAGGAGAAGGAGCAGGAGCAGGAGCCGCGCGACGCGGACGAGAGCGTCGAGTCCTTCGCTGTCGTGCTCGAGTTCCCGCGGGCGACCCCGGAGGGTACGGTCGCGATCACGAACGCCACGCTGATCACGATGAACGGAGACGAGTTGATCGAACGGGGCGACATCGTCGTGACCGACAACCGGATCACCGCGATCGGGCCGTCCGGGCAGGTGCACATCCCCTCGGACACCGAGGTCTACGACGTCTCGGGGCACTACGTCGTGCCCGGCTTCATCGACACGCACGCACACTGGGCGTTCCGGACCCACGACGTGCTGGAGCCGCAGAACTGGAGTCTGGTCGCGAACCTGGCCTACGGCGTCACAGCTGGACTCGACGTGCAGACATCCACGAACGACGCGTTCGCCTACCAGGATCTGGTGGAGACGGGGCAGTCCGTCGGGCAGCGCGCGTTCACGACCGGGCCGGGCGTGTTCTCCCATAACGCCTTCCGCTCGTACGACGCCGTACTCAGCTATCTGAAGCGGTACAAGGAGCACTACCAGACACCGAACATCAAGTCGTACCTGGTGGGCCCGCGGAGGCAGCGCCAGTGGGTGGTGAAGGCCGCCGAGGAGCTGGGGCTCATGCCGACGACGGAGGGCGGCCGGGACACGAAGCTAGACCTTACGCATGCCATCGACGGGATGCACGGCAACGAGCACACGCTCCCGGTCTTCCCCCTCTACGACGACGTCGTGCAACTCTACGCGCGGACGCGCACAGCCTACACGCCGACCCTTATCTACCAGTATGGGGCGCCGGGTGCGCTTTCGTACTGGTTGGCCACGGAGGAGGTTCACGACGACGAGAAGCTCAATCGGTTCTACCCCCACAACCGGTTGGACATGATCACACGCAGGTTGCGTAGGTGGGCCCGGGACGATGAGTACGGGTTCGCGGAAGCGGCCGCGCAGGCCGCGAAGATCCAACGGGCCGGAGGGCTGGTGGGCGTCGGCGGGCACGGGGAGCTCCAGGGACTCGGCTACCACTGGGAGATGTGGTCGCTCGCCGCGGGGGGCATGACCCCGCGGGAAGTGCTTCAGGCTGCCACGATCGACGGAGCCCGCATCATCGCGTTCGACGAGGACCTGGGGAGCCTCGAGGTGGGCAAGCTGGCCGACCTCATCGTGCTGGAGCGGAACCCGCTCGAGAACATCCGCAACACGAACACGATCCGCTGGGTGATGAAGAACGGCGAGCTGTACGAGGGCGACACCCTCACCCGCATCTGGCCCACCCGCCGTGAGCTGGAGCCGTTCTGGTGGTGGGACGCCGAGCCGGACCGGAACGGGAGGTTCTGAGGATCGACAGCGAAAGGCCCCCGGCCCCGAGGTTGATCGCAGTAGCCGGCGAGGTGGATTGGCGGCTTCCGTTAGCCGCTTCGCTTGCCGAGTCCACCGGCCAGCGGATCGGTTCAATCTTGGGGCTCTAGCGGCGAGATGCGGATCTGGGACCGGATTCCGCATGGGAGGGTCCCCTTTAGGGCTGAGAACCAGAAAACCGGGATTGAGCGGCTCGTGGGATGGGAGGTACCCCAGAAGTTACCCTAGGGGATGGAGACGGTTGGCGGACAGATCGCAGAAAAGCAGGCTAGGCCTGCGTTTCTGGAATGACCGGGGTGGGGATCGAACCCACGACCTACGGATTAAAAGGCGGCTCCGAAACACCCCCAAACCCCGGAGTTTCCGGGCTATTCTTGGTTTTCACCCCGGAAGTTCCGGGGTCTGATTCCGCTCAACCCCGGAAGTTCCGGGGTCCATTCGGGTGCACCCTTTGAGGCTCATCCTCGGCTGCGGCGAGACCACCATAGGGCGAAGGCGGCCACGATTGCGACCGCCCAAAAGACCGGGTGCTCGACCACGAACAGTGCCGCGCCCATCTCGCCGTATGTCCCCCTCTCGCTGTGATCGATTCTGAGATGGGTCCACACGGAAATCCCGACGAGGATGAAGGCCACCGCGGCTCCCGTAGGCCCTACGAGCCGCAGCGCGCTCGTCCATATCGAGTTCGCGGGGCGAGCACGGGTGGCGAGAGCAGCCAGCAGCGCAACCATCGCCGCCACCGCCGAAGCGGAGAGCGTGGCCGAATACGAGCTCTCGGTGAAGACGAACGGGATGGATCTCCATCTCGTCGCGAGCCAGGTGAACACCGCTAGACTACCTATCAACCAAGCCAGGCCCGGCCGTTTCTTCGCCGCGGCACTGGCGACCCGATCTGCCCGCAGCTCACCTACCCCCTTCGCCAGCAGGATCAGACCAATCGCCATCCAGAAGCCTGCGTGAACCAGAGGGCGGCCGGCCATGACCTGTTCCCTGTTGAGCCAGATGAGTCCCGACCATCCGACCAGGATCAATGACAGGGTGAACGTTGCGCGCGTTCCCATCGGCTCTTCCGCGCCTTTGTTTCCCGAAGCATCTCGACCCCGCCTCAGCACTCTCAACATACAAGAACGGCTCGATATCGACGCGCCGCCAAAGCCACTGACGCCGCGTCAGCGTTGTCATGCGGTGATTTGTGAAGAATGACCGGGGTGGGATCGAACCCACGACCTACGGATTAAAAGTTCGCTCCTAACATGTGCCAGGTGCCGAAAACCCGCGATATACGGACGTTCTTGTGCACGGCTTGGCACTGCTTGACCCCCTTGTGGGCGCTTGGTCCCACTGTTTGTCCCACGGTGAGTTTTCAAGGTCGCCGAATTCGCTCCCCGCGCTCGCTCCCGCTGATCCATGGACTCCAGATAGACTTTCGGGCATCCTCCGAGCAGCCCTTGGCCTCGGAGGCTTGCGATGTCCGTCCTCCCACGCACGTTTGGATTCCTCCCTCTCGCGGTCCTCGCTGCTGTCCTGGTGGCCGGGCCAGCCCGCGCCCAGGACGACGCTTGGCGCACGATCGAGTTCGAGACCTCCGAGGTGTCCAGTCCCGA
The DNA here is from genome assembly GCA_039589195.1 of Gemmatimonadota bacterium. Lineage (GTDB taxonomy): Bacteria > Gemmatimonadota > Gemmatimonadetes > Palauibacterales > Palauibacteraceae > JBDHAC01. The sequence continues at coordinate 5,357 of JBDHHV010000147.1, forward strand.
TGTCGCGGCCTCCCGTGACGGCGAGTGGTTGATCTTCACGATGCTCGGCCACCTGTTCAGGCTGCCCGTCGATGGGGGGATCGCCGAGCAGCTCACGTTCGGGCCCTACTACGATACGGATCCTGCCTTCGCACCCGACGGTCGCACCGTCGCGTTCGTTTCCGATCGAGACGGAGGGTTGGGGAACCTGTTCGTCCTGGATCTGGAGACGAGATCGATCAGGCAGCTGACGCACGACATCTGGGCCATCCATCCCGCCTTTTCGCCGGATGGACGGGCGGTCGCATACGTCAGTCTCGAACGCCATCGTGGGGGAAGCCGGCCGACGCCAGCCCGGGTCCGTCGCGTGCAGGTCGCGTCCGGAGCCACCGAAACGCTGGGTGATCGCGCGCGGCTTTTCGGTAGCCCCTTCTACCTGTCGGATGGGAGGCTCGCGTGGTCGGTTACGGAGGAGCCGGGCGGCACGCAGACGACTCGTCTCGAAGTGCTGGGTCCCGATGGCGTCGTGTCGGAGTTGGCAACCGTCCCCGGCAGACTCCTCAGGCCGATCGCGGCGCTGAGAAGGATCCTGGCGCGGCATTATCCCCCGGGTTCCGGAGAAGCACAGCTCGTATCGATGTCGATCACCGACGGGATCCCCCAACCCCTGTCGCAGGTCTCTCGGGAGCGGGCGCTCCGTTCGGAGCCCCGGATCGCCGTCGGGCCAGCGGCGGAGCGCGCTTACTTCGGCCACGACGGTGGCCTGTGGACGATGTCCACCACCGGCGATTCACGGGAGCGCATTCCCTTTCAGGCCGGGGTCCGGATGCAGGTCCGGGAGCCGGTCACCCCGCGGCCATGGACCCCTCCGGCTCCCGATGCGGCGGTCGGTCGGCCCGCGCTCTCCCGCCCCCGCCTGTCCCCTGACGGGCGCACGCTGGTCGTAGAAGCAGGCGGCTATCTGTGGAGCCAAGCGCTCAACGACGATGATCCCGCCCGCCGCCTCTTCCTTAGCTCCGGCCTCGAGCAACAGGCCTCCTTCTCACCGAACGGCCGGCAGCTCGCGTTCATCCATTCCGGCCAGGGTGCGACCGAGCTCCGGGTGGCGGATCTCGAAACCGGTGCGGTCCGGACGCTGGGCTCCGGCCTCCTCGGGCAACCAAGCTGGGAGCCGGAAGGCGGGAGAATCCTCATCGCTCGCTTCTATGGGGCGGGCCGCGACGGACATCCCATCCTGGCGATCAATTCGGGCACGGGCGCTGGACAGCGGCTCGCGGTGGCGCCGCCCGGGAGGGCCTACCCGCGCCCGCACGCGTCCGGTGACGGCCGATGGCTCTACTTCACATCATCGATCGTCGGCGGCACACCCAGTCTCGTTCGAGTCCCTCGGGCCTCGTCCGCCGCACCGGATACCGTCCTGCGCGTGGAGCGCGGTGTGAGAGATGCCTTGGTGTCTCCCGACGGCCGCTGGGTGGCCTTTCGTCGAAACGAGGAACTCTGGGTTTCTCCGCTCGGCGGGGGGGGCGACGACGACGGACGGCCCCGGCGATTGGACGCAGCCGGAGGAACGGACTTCACGTTCTCTCCGGATGGATCAGCCATCGTGTACGCGGTGGGGAGCCGGGTCTGGAGGCGGCTGCTGCCGGATGGTCAGGCAGAAGAGATCCCCGTTCGAATCACGCTGCCCCGACAGGCGGCTCCCGGCCTCCTCGTGCGACGGGTCCGCCTGCTGAATCAGGCCGGTACTGGCTTCGGCCCCGAGACCTCCGTCCTGATCGAAGGGGGACGCATCCGCTCCATTGGCGCCCGTGACTCACAGTCGAACCCGACGAACGTCGAGATCATGGACGCCGGCGGACGATTCGCGATACCGGGCCTGTTCGACCTGCACGTTCATCTGGGGGCACCGCGGTACGAGGCCCTCCTGGCCTATGGAATCACATCTGTGCGAGCGACCGGAGGATCGCTCGCCCTCGCGCAACATCTGATGGAGGGGGGTCAGGTGGCGGCCGAACCAGTGCCCCGCGTGTTCTCGTCCGGAGAGATCATCAACGGTGAGGAAGCCGTCTTCCCCGAAGTTCAGTGGAGCGTGGTCGACGACGCCGAGGCGCGAGACGCGGTTCGGCAACAGGCGGAATCGGGCGCCCAGTTCATCAAAGTGTACTGGACCCTTTCGTGGCCACTCCATCGTGCCGTAGCGGAAGAAGCACGGCGTTTCGCACTTCCGGTCGTCGGACACGGTACGAACATCGAGGAGGTGACCCGAAGCGTGACGCTCGGATACTCGAGCCTGGAGCACCGGCCCGCCTCACGCTACTACGATGATGTGTTCAGCTTGATGGCGCTCACAGGTACCCGCTGGGATCCCACGCTTTCCAGCGCCCGGGTGCTGCTCTTCTCCTCGGAGCCGCAGCGCCTCGAGGATCCCAAGCTGCGGGCGCTCGCGTCACCGGTGGCACTCGCGTCCCTGGAGCGATTCGCCAGCGCTGGCCTCGATTCCACGCGCGAGCGTCGGAACAGGCTATGGTTGGCTTCGGTTCGAGAGGCCCACGTCCGGGGTGTGCGAGTCCTGGCCGGGACCGACGTGTCGGCGGGCCCCGCGGCCGACCTGTTCGGAGCGGCTCTGCACTGGGAGCTCGAACTCCTCGTAGAAGCCGGTCTATCGCCGTCCGAGGTGCTCCGGTTGGCGACGCAAGGAGCCGCCGAGACGGTCGGCGCCAGTGGACATCTCGGGACCCTACAGGTCGGCATGCTGGCGGACTTCCTGCTGCTCGAAGACAATCCCCTGGTCGAGATCCGCAACACCCAGGGCATCTGGCGAGTGATCAAGGACGGGTGGGTCTTCGACCCTGAGGCATTGCGTTAGCCCGGTCCCGAGACGCAACGATCGGGAGTGACCGGGGTGGGGATCGAACCCACGACCTACGGATTAAAAGGTCTGCGACAACCCCTGACTACAGGGCACCACGTAGAAAACCTGTACGATTCCGGGCCTGATTGCCCCTTCCGTGTTCTACATCTTCCATGTGGTGCGCTCAGTTCAGCCCAAGAACGGCCCAAGAATCTGCCGGTGGGGCACCCGATCCCCGTGGCCGCTCTCCTTCCTCTCACGCCAGAGCATCACGGCCAGAAACACGAACACCAAGACCACCACCACGCTGGCCACGTGGGGACGACAGTCTCGTCGACGACGAATCCCCCACCGAAGATCAGCCGGAGCAGATGGCCCAGTGCGATTAGCCCGAGGATGAGTCTGCTCGTTTCTCGCTTCAAGTCCCTTGCCGCCCCGGGAATGCGGTGCGAAGGTATCATCGCGCGGAACGTCCGGGACTTCCGCGGATCGGAGCATGAGCCTTTTCGCGGTCGGGCCCAGGTGTATGGTGCGTGTCCAAGGAGGGGCTATGAATCCGTC